>NZ_LT838813.1:5625909-5932500 GCF_900176595.1 Aquiflexum balticum DSM 16537 | reverse complement strand
ACGGCGGCCGTAACTATAACGGTCCTAAGGTAGCGAAATTCCTTGTCGGGTAAGTTCCGACCTGCACGAATGGTGTAACGATCTGGGCGCTGTCTCAGCCATGAGCTCGGTGAAATTGTAGTCACGGTGAAGATGCCGTGTACCCGCAACGGGACGGAAAGACCCCATGAACCTTTACTGCAGCTTAGCATTGGTATCGGGTAAACGATGTGTAGGATAGGCGGGAGACAGTGAAGCGGCGTCGCCAGGCGCTGTGGAGTCAATGTTGAAATACCGCCCTTTGTTTGCCTGGTATCTAACCCCGTATGTACGGGGGACATTGCTTGGTGGGTAGTTTGACTGGGGTGGTCGCCTCCAAAAGGATAACGGAGGCTTCCAAAGGTTCCCTCAGCACGCTTGGTAACCGTGCGCGGAGTGCAATAGCATAAGGGGGCTTGACTGTAAGGCCGACAAGCCGAGCAGGGTGGAAACACGGGTATAGTGATCCGGCGGTACTGCATGGAAAGGCCGTCGCTCAAAGGATAAAAGGTACTCTGGGGATAACAGGCTGATCTCCCCCAAGAGCTCATATCGACGGGGAGGTTTGGCACCTCGATGTCGGCTCGTCACATCCTGGGGCTGGAGAAGGTCCCAAGGGTTGGGCTGTTCGCCCATTAAAGTGGCACGCGAGCTGGGTTCAGAACGTCGTGAGACAGTTCGGTCCCTATCTGTTGCGGGCGTGGGAAGTTTGGGGAGTGCTGACCTTAGTACGAGAGGACCGGGTTGGACTGACCGCTGGTGTACCGGTTGTGGTGCCAACTGCACTGCCGGGTAGCTACGTCGGGAAGGGATAAGCGCTGAAAGCATCTAAGTGCGAAACCCCCTCCGAGATGAGACTTCCAAACAGGGCCGTCAGAGACGATGACGTTGATAGGCTGCAGGTGTAAAGCCAGGAATGGCAAAGCCGAGCAGTACTAATAGCCCGAAAACTTGCTTCAGTCCGAAGCTGCCGCATTCTCTGCGAGACATATCATGGATCTGAGTACCAAGTACCAAGTACCAAGTACAAAGATCTTGAACTTAAGATATTGGTCCCATAGCGGACACTGTATCCAGCATTGTACATCGTACTTTGTACCTGGTACAGAAAGATTAGGCGGCCCAGCGCAGGGGTCCCACCTCTTCCCATCCCGAACAGAGAAGTTAAGCCCTGCAGCGCCGATGGTACTGGGGTTACACCCGGGAGAGTAGGCCGCCGCCACATTATCACAAAGCCAGCCCCTAAAGCTGGCTTTTCGCGTTTTCAAGGGTATATTCTTTTTGAAGGAGGTATATCTTGGTGAAGGTCAGGATTTACATAGGATAACTTTGAAAATTATATATAAGCATTCTTACCAAGAATCATAAATGAACTGGTTTGAGGTTAGAAATATGGATTAAAAATAATGATCGATAATTCACTGCCAAATTGGTTTTGGATAAAAGTTGGAATAATGATTGTTATAAAATAATCGAATCCTTTTGAACATGCTTAAATCCAAAATATCTTCCTTGTTTTACTGGATGTTGTTTTTACTTTTCTTTTGGAAGAAAATGGGTTAAATTCGAAGCCGATTGAAATAAAGAAAAAATCAGTCTTTCAACAAGATATCCAATAAATGAGAATATTTTCCCTTCTAATTTTGTTGCTTTTTTTTAACGAAGTTTATTCCCAAGATCAATTAGCTGAATATCGAAGAGCCAAAACATTGATGGAATATGGGAATTATAAGGATGCCATGGAATTGCTACGACCCTATATGGAGGAAAGTGATTTTGGTGCACTTTCCTACTATGCGAAATATCATTTTGCCTATTCAGCATTTAAGAATAATCAAATAGAATTGGTTAAATCAGTTTTACAGCCATTATTGGAGGTACAGTCTTTCAATAAAAAAGATGAAGTCAAATACCTTCTTGCTTTGGCTTATTTTAAAGAAGAAAATTATCTAAATGCTCTTCAGGAGATTGAAACAATCCTAGATGAATCCATATTCAGCGAGGCTGAAAAGGCCAGTTATAATTACCTTCAAAATGTTTCAGTTAGTTTTTTAGTTTCCAACCTGAGTAAATTTCAAAGAAATTCAGGTTACTTATTGGTACTGAAGGAACAATTGGAAAAACAGTCTTTGATGTCATCAGATGAAAAGCTTGTTTACCAAAAACTGCGTAACATTTCAACAGGAGAGCCAGTAGTTGAAAATAACAAAAATATGCAAGTATTGGATATAGCTATGGTCCTACCATTTAATTATTCGGGAGGTAGCGGAGTCCAAAGCTTTAATTCTGGCAACTTTGTGTTTGAGTTATTCCAAGGGATAAATTTTGCTTTAAAGGAGTTCAAAAACAAAGGAGTAAAAATCAATGTCAAAACCTTTGATACACAAAGAGATTTAGATAAACTCCGAAATATTCTAGTTGACCCCTTTATGCAACAGGTTGATTTGATTATTGGGCCGATTTATCCTGATGAGACAGAAATAGTAATGGCATTTGCAGAAAAAAATAATGTTCCGTTTGTCAATCCACTTTCTAATATTGATGATAGGTTAGGAGAATTGGAATTTGCGTATTTATTCAGACCATCTGTTTCTTCGCTTAGCAATGCCTTAATCGAATATTTGAGAAAAAATGTGGAAGGAAAGAGGTTGGCGATTGCTTATTCCAATACTGTTAGAGATGAGCAGCTGGCCAAAAAGATAGCTGAATCGAGCGAACGGTTTGGATACGTAAATATGTTCAACAGACAGGTTTCCAACAAGGACATTAACAGGTTTTTCGATGATACTCAGTTGAGATATGATTCGCTTTCCAAAGCAGACGTAATAGTGATTTTATCTGACGATCCAAATATTGCATCATCAACCTTTGGATTTATGGAATCCCAAAATATTAAGGTTCCTGTCGTTGTCTTAGATAGTTGGCTTAATTTTAATTTTGCAAGCTATGAGATGCTGGAAAGTCAGAATTTTGTTTTTTTGGGTAATAACACCATGAATTTTAACAGTGAATATTTAATACAATTCAGAACTGATTTTTATAAAAAACATTTGATTTATCCTTCATCCAACGCGCATCTCGGATACGAATTGATTTATTGGATAGTTGAAACAATCAATCCTTCAAAAGGATTTGATTTCAGGAAAAATCTTAACCAAAGAGGTTACCAATCAGGTAGAATTTCTTACGGTTTTGATTTTACGAACAGTTTCAATAATCGATATGTTCCTATTTTGGAATTGGAAAGTGGGATATTAAAAACCAAATAAATTTCATGCAAATCATAAAAAGTAAATCTCTTTTTGAGAAAGCAAAAAACTATATACCGGGAGGAGTCAATTCTCCCGTTCGTGCATTCAGGGCAGTGGGTGGTGATCCTATATTTATAAAAAAAGCTGATGGAGCATTTATCTATGATGAAGATGATAATGCTTATATCGAATTGATTAATAGCTGGGGTCCCATGATTCTTGGACATAACCATCCAATGATCCGCGAAGCAGTTATCAAAGCCCTTGAAAATGGCACTTCATTTGGAGCTCCTACTGCAAGAGAAGTGGAAATCGCAGAATTGATCACTCAAATGGTACCTTCTGTAGAGAAAGTAAGGATGGTCAATTCAGGTACAGAAGCCACCATGTCCGCTATCCGTCTGGCAAGAGGATTTACAGGTAGGGATAAATTCATCAAGATGGAAGGACATTACCATGGCCATGGAGATTCTTTTTTGATTTCGGCTGGTTCGGGTGCAATTACTATGGGGAATCCTGATTCACCTGGTGTGACCAAAGGAACAGCAAAAGATACGCTTTTGGCCCCCTACAATGATTTGGAAGCTGTTGAAAAATTAATTGACGCTAATAAGGGTGAAATCGCAGCTTTGATATTGGAACCTGTTCCTGGGAACATGGGACTTGTTTTACCAAAGGAAGGTTATCTGGAAGGCTTAAGAAAAATCTGTGATAGAGAAGGAATGGTCCTTATTTTTGATGAAGTCATGACAGGCTTTAGATTGGCCAAAGGAGGTGCCCAGGAACTTTTTGGGGTAACCCCAGATATGACGACTCTCGGTAAAATCATTGGAGGAGGGATGCCTGTAGGTGCTTATGGAGGGAAAAAGGAAATTATGGAATTTGTTTCTCCTGCGGGTCCTGTGTATCAGGCAGGTACGCTTTCAGGAAATCCGATTGCCATGGCAGCCGGATTGACCATATTACATTATTTGGATGATCATCCTGAGGTTTATGGCACATTGAATAAAATCGGTGAAAAAATTGCAGGTGGTATTAAAAGTTCTGTTGAAAAATTAGGTCTCAATTTTACGATCAATCACTTGGGAAGTATGTACAGTATCTTTTTCACAGATAAGGAAGTTTTTGATTTTGCATCGGCAAAGCATTCCGATACTGTATTGTTCGGGAAATATTTTCAGGCCATGCTCAAAAGGGGAATTTACCTTGCACCATCTCAATTCGAGAGCCTTTTCCTTTCTACTGCGCTGAATGATGAATTGATCGGTAAGATAATACAGGCTAATGAAGAATCGTTAAAAGAAATCCTTAAATAAGGTCTTATCGTTAAGTTCATTCTTGTCAATAAAGTATAATCCAAGCTCAATATAGGACGGAAGACCGATGACCGAAGTATCGGGCATTGAAGGAATTACTGTAAATTCTTTTTATTTAGATTGTCGTTGACAGTATTGGGTAAAATAATTTAAAATAAGTAAAGCAATGGAATTAAAAGTTTACGGCATCAAGAATTGCAATACCATGAAAAAAACATTCGATTTTCTGGAAGGTGAGGGGATAGATTATGAATTCACTGACTATAAGAAACAAGCTCCTGATGCAGGTTTATTGGTAAAGTTTGCTGATAAAGTGGGCTTCGAAAAGTTGATCAACAAAAAAGGCATGACATACAGGCAACTCAGTGATGATGAAAAGTCCCAACTGGAATCTCAAAGTGAGGCTTTGGCATTGCTCAGCAAAAAAAGCAGCATGATCAAAAGACCTATAATTCAATTTCCAGATGGAAGTTTAGTTTTGGGCTTTGAACCTGAAGTCATAAAGGAGAAATTATAATCCTCTAGAAAGTAACGGTGTCAGTGGGTAGAACCGGTAATTCAAAATTCCCAAACATTACTTCAAAAGTGAATTCCACAATATCCTCTTTTTGCGCAGTGGCGGGGGTTTTATAAGCAAAGATCTTTTCAAGTTTTGGGTGTTTGTTGAGTAATTTCAGATTTTCCCAACTTACCCCTGTTTCTGTGAGATGTACCTGATTTAGATGTTTGCATTGTTGTAAAAACTCTAAACCATTACCGGATATTTTTGTACCATTCAATTTTAAAATGGTCAGGTTTTCAAAGTCTTTAAGAGATTCGAAAACCTGATCATTTATTTTTGTTCTGCTCAGATCAAGGTAGACAATATGTTGCTTAATTTCATTGAGCCATTCCAAATTTGCTTCATTGAAATCCGGGAAATTGACACAGCTCACCTTCATAAGTGATGAACCTTCATTCAGTGGTTCTATAAAAAATCCCTTTTCTCTAATATTGGAAAGTTTATTGTTTTCAACCTTGGGTAACTCTACTTTTGGATAAATTGATACCACTGATTTGGTAAAAAAAGGAGCAACCATTTCTTTTGTGACTCCGGCCATTACGAGATTTTTTTCAAAGGATGCTCCTGATGCCAACCAAAATTTTATCAATTCCAATTCTTCTTTCAATGGCTGTCTTTTCTCCATTGGTGGCATATGATCTTCATGGTCCAAGGGTAAAGTAATCCGGTGATACAATTGACCTTCTTCCCAAGAAGCTTCGGAAATAACAGGCCCGTTTTTTCCTCCTTTCAAAATTGTTTCTTTGGAAGTCAATAGCAAACCTCCTTTGGTGTTGTTTGGATTATGGCAACTTCTGCAATTTTGATTAAAAACAGGTTGAATAATTTGATCATAAAATAAAACTTCCTCCCAATGATTTTCATCCAAAGCAATCGGTTCAAATTCTTCATAACCTGAATATCCCAAAGCGTTTTGCAGAGGTTCAGGAAGTACTTCAACTAAATATGCTTCACCATGCGTAAGATTACCTCCCAAATGTCCTGTAAGCATCAAGGAGGTTATTAGGATGATTGAATTCAAATGGATTTTGGGTGAATTTAAGTTTTTGGATTTTTTTAACTGAAAAAAAAGCAACAGACAGATCAAGGCAGTAACCAATCCCAAAATCAAGTGATTCTGCACCGTTTCAAATGCATAACCCTCCGAAGTATATAGTAAGAAGCCACTGATACAAGCCAAAAATGCAGTAATGCAACTCCACAGCAAGGCGATCTCTATTGCAGGTAAAAAGGGGAGTTTATCCTTTTTGGGATAATACATCAGTAGCAATGCCATCAGGATAAAACCTATTGGCAGATGCACAATCAATGGGTGAAATCGCCCAATTAGGGGAATGATAAAATCTAACATTTATCAGGTGTTAAGCTAAAATTTCTTTGATGATCTCTCCTTCTACGTCTGTCAATCTAAAAGGCCTACCCTGAAATTCATGCGTAAATGTTTCGTGGTCAAATCCCATCAGATGAAGAATGGTGGCATGAATATCGTGTACGGATACTTTGCCTTCAATTCCTGAAAAACCAAAATCATCGGTTAGGCCATGAGATGAGCCCTTTTTGACTCCACCTCCGGCCATCCACATGCTAAATGCATCTACATGGTGGTCACGGCCTTTGAAACCCATGGTTTTTCCTTCCCGGTTTTCTTGCATAGGGGTTCTACCAAATTCTCCGCCCCAAATTACCAAAGTATCTTCCAACAACCCCCTTTGCTTCAGGTCCAACAATAAAGCGGACATAGGCCTATCTATTTCTTTGCATTTATTCCTAAAACCCATATCAATGGCATTGGCCTTGTCGGTCCCATGACTGTCCCAACCCCAATCATACAACTGTACAAATCGTACGCCTTTCTCTACCAGTTTTCTGGCCAGCAAACAATTGTTTGCAAATGACTCTTTTCCAGGTTCGGTTCCATATAAAGAGTGAATATACTCAGGTTCATCATTGATATTCATCACCTCAGGAACTTCTATCTGCATCCGATATGCCATTTCATATTGGTTGATCCGGGCCAAAATTTCTGGATCACCGTAATGGTCAAATTCCTCCGAATTGACCTGATTGATTGAAGATATAATGGATTTCTTAAGATCCCGTGAAATTCCCTTGGGATCTTCCAAATACAGAACAGGGTCTCCTTTTGACCGACATTGTACGCCTTGGTAGACGGAAGGTAGGAATCCGCTTCCCCAAACACTTTTGCCGGCATCCGGTGTTTTGCCTCCTGAAGTCAATACCACAAAACCTGGTAGATTTTGGTTTTCAGTTCCCAAACCATAGGTCACCCAACTACCCAAACTAGGCCTTCCCAACCTCGGACTGCCGGTCTGCATAAAAAGCTGTGCAGGTCCGTGGTTAAACTGATCGGTGTGGACAGCCTTTAGAAAAGCCACCTCATCCGCTACTTTTGAGAAATGAGGCAGGAAATCAGAAACCCATGCACCGGATTCTCCATGCTGGGAAAAATTGGCCTGAGGCCCCATCAGATTAGGTACGCCCCTGATAAATGCAAACTTCCTACCTTCCAGAAGTGATTCAGGACAGGGTTGGTTGTTGTATTTTACCAGTTCCGGTTTGTAATCAAACAATTCCAATTGGGAGGGAGCCCCTGCCATGTGCAGGTAAATGATGGATTTCGATTTTGGTATAAACGGAGGCGGTAGGGGGGCAAGGGGATTCAAATCCCGTTCGGATAAGTTCAATGCGCCAACTTTTTCTTGAGAACTACCAAGACCACAGGAAAACAATAAAGGAGCTAAAGCCAAACCACCTACCTTACTCACGCAATCCATCAGGAAATGCCTTCGTGTTTGCTTTTCAAGCCTTTGCTGCTCAAGCTCAGCCAAGAGATGGTTTATGTTTTTCATGTCAGGGTTTGGTTAGGAATTCATCCAAGTTCAACAAAGCATTGGCTACTACAGTAAATGCAGCTAGTTCAGCACTATTTTCATTCGCTTCATCGGGAATCAATTCAGCTATTAATTCCGGTTTTTTCTCGTATTCAGAAAGAGCCTCTTTGTATAAAGAATGTAAAATCTCCATTTTACTTTGGCTGATAGAGGATATCACACATAATTCATATCCAAAAGCGATTCCCTTAAGAGAATCATTGTCGGAATAATTTTTCATTTTTTGACCTAAATGGAATGCTGCTTCCAGAAAAACAGGATCGTTTAAAGTAACCAAGGCCTGCAAGGGTGTATTGGTCACAATTCTTTTGCTGACACATACTTCTCTGCTGCCGGCATCAAAAGTGATAAAAGAAGGATAGGGACTGGTTCTTTTCAAAAAGGTATAGACTGCTCTTCTATGTTTATCTTCCCCTTCACTTAACTTCCAGGATTCTCCATTGTAGACGGTTTCCCAGATTCCTTCAGGCTGAAAAGGCATCACGGGGGGGCCATACATTTCTGGACTTAACAAGCCTGACACATATAAAGCTTGGTCCCTGATCTGTTCTGAGCTCAATCTGATTCTCGGCCCCCTCGCATACCATTTGTTTCGTGGATCTTGTTGATAAAGCTCAGGGGATAAAGTTGATTTTTGTCTGTAGGTCTTGGATAGCACAATGGTTTTGATCAGCTTTTTTATGCTCCAATCCATTTCATTCATAAAATTATAGGACAAAAAATCCAACAATTCCGGATGGGATGGGGCCTCTGATTGGGTACCCATGTCTTCAATGCTGCTGATCAAGCCCCTTCCAAAAAGCTGATCCCAAATCCTGTTGACTAGAGTTCGGGAAGTTAAAGGATTTTCAATATCAGTCAGCCAATAGGCTAGTCCCAAGCGGTTATTTGGCCATTCAGGATTCCAGGCATTCAATGCTTCAGGAGTTTTTGGTTTTACCTCTTCCCCATGAAGCAACCAATTTCCTCTTTCAAACACATGGGTTTTCCTTTGCATAAAGGATGGGTTTTCAATTATAATAGGCAGCGAAGGGACTTTGCTCTTCAGGACTGAATAAAAACGGTCATTTATTTCTTGGTAACCTTTTTGTTCTTTTCCGGGCAGGCTGTTTACAAAAGCAAACCAAGTGACAGCACTGGTGGATTGTTGTGGGGATGCTTTTGGGTTATCTGCTTCAATATAAAGATCAACTGGAGCTGTTAATTTTTTGAACGGAAAGGATTTAGTGACATTTGAGGTTTTGTCAATGGTAAACTGACTTAGTATTTCTCCCTCAGGACCTCCATTTCTAATGCTTATTTTGGTTCCGTCCAAACCCGAATTGTAATGCATCAACAATTGATCTGCACCTTGTGTATCCACATTACGCAAATAACAGGAACCATCATGCCACAGCCCTAGCCATTTGGTATCAATCAGTTCGCCATTTACAAAGTCCTCGCAAAGGTGGGCATGGTACTTGGGTTCTCTGAAATTGAAAAAATCATGAAGTGCTTCAGCTTGCTTTTGGCTACCATTGGAATTTACCCAGCTTAAAATGGATGAGATCTTTTCAAGGTCTTCTCCTTCATAAAACCTCAACTTGGGTTCCTCATCATGGGTATCCTCATCTCTGGTATTGTTAAAGAAAGCGGTCAATTGAAAGTATTCTTCATGCTTAAATGGATCATAAGGATGACTATGGCATTGGACGCAGGCCATGGTTGTACTTTGCCAGACCTCAAAGGTAGTATTGACCCTATCCAACACAGCGGCGACCCGGAACTCCTCATCTTGGGTCCCGCCTTCATCATTATTCATGGTATTCCGATGAAAAGCTGTCGCAATCAACTGTTCCTGTGTGGGATTAGGTAAAAGATCACCTGCCAATTGCTCGATAGTGAATTCGTCAAAGGGTTTATCTTCATTGAATGCCTTGATTACCCAATCCCGATATTTCCACATGGTACGTGAAACATCCCTTTCATAACCCTTTGTGTCGGCATACCTGGCCAAGTCCAACCACCAAGATGCCCATTTTTCCCCAAATGAGGGTGAATCCAAAAGTCTGTCCACCAACTGTTCATAAGTGATTTTACCTGTCAACCAATCATTTTGTAAAGCTTCAGTCGGTGGTAATCCGGTAATGTCCAATGAAACCCTTCTCAACAACTTTTTGGAATCTTCTTCTTCTGAAAAAGTAAGCTTGTTTTCCTTTTGTTTTTCATGAACAAAAAAATCAATCCCTTGATATTGTTTTTTTGAATCTGAAAAACCAGCTTTTTGGTTTGTCCAATTTAATTTTGGTTTTTCTACAGGAGTATAGGCCCAATGCTTGCCCCATTTCGCTCCTTGTTTGATCCATTTGTGTAAGGTTTGGATTTCTTCATCTGTGAGTGATGCCCTGTGATAAGGCATCCTCAGTTCAGGATCTTCCTCATGCAGTCGTTTGATCAATTCGCTGTTTTTGGGATCTCCGGGAATGATGGCGGCTACTCCAGATTTGGTAAGGGCAAGGGCTTCCTCTTCAAATAACACACTGAAGCCACCGTTTTTCTTGACGCCACCATGACAGGAAATGCAGTTTTTATTCAAAATAGGCTTCACCTCCGTGCTGAAATCAACTTGATCCGACTGCCTAAAAACCAGAATCCCTGCAATAAGCAGAAGCATTGCAGCAGTCAAAAAACCAGTTAATTTCCTTTTTGGCATGAACATGAATCTAAGCCATCCAAATTAGAAAATTTAGGGTAATGAAGCAAATGAGGAGGGACAAGGTAGGTTTTGGGAACCACAAAAGGGACAAAAGGGAACAAAAGGATTAATTCAACTTCCCATCTTCGGTCTCAATTTATTATAAAACAGGTGAAACTACCAATGACATAATCTGAGCACCCGGCATGACGCAGGAAAGCCTGTCCTGTCCCGATAGTTACCGGGATTCGGTGCATCTCTCGAGGTTCCGGAAATGGAGAATATTGGCAAGAAGGCTCTGAATTTCATCAGTAATTCAACCGTCTAATTGCACCTCTGAAGATCCCTCATGCCTACCAATAACGTATACTAAAGAATTCACTTATCCAAAAAATTATTCGTTTTAAACAGCTAGGGCACTCTTAAAGAGTGTCTCTAGCTGTTTAAAACGAATAAGAGGGCAAATGCTTCAAAATATCCTTGGTCATTTTTTCAAGGTCAAAGTCATGTTTCCAGCCCCAATGTTCCCTTGCTTTGGAATCATCAATGCTGTCGGGCCAGGAATCTGCAATGGCTTGTCTGAAATCAGGTTGGTAACTAATAGTGAAATCGGGATAATGGACTTTGATGCTTTCGAAGATTTCTTTTGGGGAAAAACTCATAGCAGAAAGGTTATAGCTGGACCTGATCAGCACTTTTTCCTTGGGTGCATGCATCAGGTCCAAAGTTGCTTTGATGGCATCAGGCATATACATCATCGGCAGATAGGAATCCTCGCTAAGAAAAGAAACAAAATGTTCCCCGGCAATCGCTTTGTGGTAAATATCCACTGCATAATCTGTTGTCCCACCACCTGGAAGGGATTTGTATCCAATCAGACCGGGGTATCTTAAACTCCTCACATCCACTCCGAATTTTTGAAAATAGTATTCACACCATCTTTCACCTGCCTGTTTGGAGATTCCATAGACGGTATTGGGTTCCTTGACACAATATTGAGGGGTATTTACTTTTGGGGTATTGGGGCCAAAAACAGCGATGGAAGAGGGCCAATAAATTTTGTCCAGTTTTTCTTCTTTGGCAAGTTCAAGGATAAAAAGCAAGCTATCCATGTTGAGGTGCCATGCAAAAAGTGGGTTCTTTTCTCCGGTAGCGGATAAGACAGCAGCCAAGTGATATATCTGTTTGATATTTTCATCTTTTACAAGTTTCCTTACAGCATTCTTATCCATCACGTCCAAAACAGTTGTTTTGCAAAAATCCAGCTTTTCAAGGGATTTGGGATTGATATCGGTGGCAATGGTATTTTCTCCTCCGTAAATATTTGCTAAAGCCTGCGTCAGTTCCGAACCTAACTGTCCGGCTGCACCAATAATTAGAACTCTCTCCATATTTAAAATTACTATCGACAGGTCTCACAGGACCCTAGATGTTTTTGATTATATTTGGGACTGAATGGCGCAAAAATAGTGATTTCAATGAATGAATTTCACTTTATTTCCATGAGTGTTTTTTCTTTTACCATCAATATCCATAAAAAATGTACACAACCTTAAAACCCAAATTAGAAAAAGAGTTAAAAGAAATTGTTGAAGCTGGACTTTTCAAAAAGGAGCGTGTCATCACTTCTCCCCAATCTGCAGAGATTACCATTTCAGGCGGACAAAAAGTTTTGAACTTCTGTGCCAACAATTATTTGGGACTTTCTTCACATGCCAAAGTCATCGAAGCCGCCAAAAATGCCATTGATACGCATGGCTTTGGTTTGTCATCTGTGAGATTTATATGTGGTACCCAGGATATCCATAAGGAATTGGAAGCCAAAATTTCCAAATTTCTTGGGACGGAGGATACTATTTTATACGCGGCAGCTTTTGATGCCAATGGGGGAGTTTTTGAACCGCTTTTTGGACCTGAGGATGCCATCATTTCAGATGCGCTGAACCATGCCTCCATCATCGATGGGGTCAGATTGTGCAAGGCCATGAGGTTCCGCTATCAGCACAATGACATGGAAGACCTGGAAACCCAATTGAAAGAAGCAGTGGCCAAAGGTGCCCAACAAAAGATCATTGTGACAGATGGTGTTTTTTCTATGGATGGTACCATTGCCCAATTGGATAAAATTGTGGTCTTGGCAGAAAAATACGATGCCTTGGTGATGTCTGATGAATGTCATTCCACAGGATTTATGGGCAAGACAGGTAGGGGTGTTCATGAATACAGGGATGTGATGGGCAAGGTGGATATTATCACCGGAACCTTGGGGAAAGCTTTGGGTGGAGCTTCAGGCGGATTCACTTCCGGCAGAAAAGAAATTGTTGAACTGTTGAGACAAAGGTCAAGACCATATCTGTTTTCCAATACTTTGGCACCATCGATTACAGGTGCTTCGATTGCTGTTTTTGACCTGCTGTCTGAGACTACCGAACTGAGGGATAAATTGGAAGAAAACACCAAATACTTCCGGGCAAAGATGACTGAAGCGGGATTTGATATTAAGCCGGGTGAACATGCCATTGTACCTATTATGCTGTATGATGCGGTTCTTTCCCAAAAAATGGCAGAGAAATTACTGGAAAAAGGAATTTATGTCATCGGTTTCTATTTCCCTGTGGTACCCAAAGGTCAGGCCAGGATCCGGGTACAGATTTCTGCCGGACATGACAGACATCACCTCGATCAAGCGATTAAGGCTTTTGTGGAAGTTGGGAAGGAATTGGGGGTGGTGAAGTGAATTTAAGGTTGGAAAGTTTTGATTAGGGTATAAATAATAATCCCTTTAGATCAGCTCCAAAGGGATTATTTTTAGTGTCAAAATCCAAAAATTCTTTTTAGCCTATCTATTTGAATTCAATTCCCTATGGTATAACTTCTCATTTTCTTCTTTAATCAACCAAATTCCAGTAAAAATACCCTGAACAAGGGATGGTATGGGAAAGAATATTTTGGGATATTGTAGAGGACAATTAAGTAGGAGATTATTTTCTCATGCACAACTATTAAATTAGAATTTTGATTTCCAAGCTAGCTTGCTTGAAATTCAAAGAAAATAATCGTTTGGCTTAGTAGAATCAAGTCCTTGCTGAATTGTCACAACTTTTGACTGGGATATATAGGCTAGAATTAAACCTGTACTATGGAATTGATTAATCAAGAACATATTGAAAATAAGATATTTACCATCAGGAACAAGCAGGTAATGCTTGACAATGATCTTGCAGAACTTTATCAAGTATCCACTGGCAGGCTGAATGAACAGGTGAAGAGGAATAATGATCGGTTTCCACTTGATTTTATGTTTCAGTTGAGTGAGCAAGAATGGGAGGAAGTCTTATCGCAAAATGCTGTGCCTAATCACAGAGCTTTAAGATCGCAAAATGCGATCTTAAAGCAAAAGCGGGGGCAACATAGGAAATATTTACCATATGTTTTTACAGAACAAGGTGTAGCAGGATTATCTGGAATTTTAAAAAGTGAAAGAGCCGTAAAGGTGCATGTTGAGATTATGCGAGCTTTTGTAACCATGCGCAAATTCCTGCTTCAGAATGCCTCCGTATTCCAACGCCTCGATCAATTGGAACTCAAGCAATTGCAAAGTGATGAAAAGTTTAACCAGATATTCAAGGCTTTGGAAGCAGGGCAACCCAAACCAGACAAAGGAATATTCTTTGATGGGCAGGTTTTTGATGCCTATGCTTTTGTGTCCGATTTGATAAAAAGAGCCAAGAAAGAAATTATTTTGATAGACAATTACATAGATGAAAGTGTGCTCACCCTGCTGAGCAAACGCCAAAAAGATGTGACCGCCACCATTTACACCAAAAGCATTTCCAAAACCTTTCAACTTGACTTGGACAAACACCATGCACAGTATCCCGAATTACAGGTAAGAACCTTTGCCCAATGCCATGACCGCTTTTTGCTGATAGACCAAAGTGATTTATATCAAATAGGTGCGTCTTTAAAAGACTTGGGCAAAAAACCTGTGGTGAGCGAAGTCGATCCATGGTTTGCTTTTTCGCGTATGGATAGTATGACAGCTTTATTGTTGAACTAATTGAATAATGTGAAATGAAAGTGTTGAAACCAAGAAATGAATAGTTAAAAATCTCTTTATCCTAAACGGTTGTGGTATGAATTCAAAATGGAACAAATATGGGAGCGGTAAAGTGAAGCAAACCTTTGGCGCGAGCAACAGATTGTATCATCGTTAGACAGAGAATGCTGAAAAATCCTTATTTTGCATAAAAATCTATTGATATGACTTCTCTTTCACTATATACAAAAATAGAAACCCTTCCTCCAGAACTCAAGGAAGAAGCCAAGAATTTTATTGAATATCTAGTAGAAAAGACCAAAAAGAAGAAATCTGAATCAAAGATCAAAAAGCCAGTTTTTGGAAGTTTAAAGGGGAAAATACATCTTTCAGAAGATTTTGATGCTCCTTTAGATGAGTTCTAAGACTTTATGTAATGAGCTATTTACTGGATACTCATATTAAAGTCGAAAAATAAATTAAATAAAAATCCGATTTGGAGATAATTACTAAGGGATTTTTTGGTGCCTAAGCCAATACATTTTTATGATAACTCATGTTCTCGAATTCAACTTCCCAAGGAATAAAGTCTCAAATCCTTCTTTAATCAACCAAATTCCAGTAAAAATACCCTGAACAGGGGATGGTATGGTAAAGAATATTTTGGGATATTGTGGAGAATTGGAAATATCCTCAAATGTTGGGTAATGTTTTCCAAATAGAACAAGCAGGGTATCGATTTGGTGAAGCAAACTTTTGGAATTAATTAATAAAAAAGGAAACATGAACATATTAGGAATTAGGTGTAGCTCAAAAGAATTTTCATTTGCCATTATTGCAGGTAAACAAGATTCTTCAAAATTATTAGAATCAGGGACCATCGCCTTCCCAAAAGGCTACTCCGATTCCGATTGTCTAAAATGGTTTTATCAAGAAATAGGTGGATTAATTGCAAAGCATAAGATTGGTGGAATTGGCGTTAAAGGTGCTGAACCAATGGCAATGAAGGGGAAAGCATACGGTGCAAGAATGGAAAAAGAAGGAATGATTTTTTTACAAGCCTCTCAAAATGGGATTAAATATGCGAAAAGAAAGGTAAAAGGAACAATTGCCAAGGATCTTGGACTAAAAGGTAAGGGAAAATATATTGAAACAAAAGCTGATTTTTCAAGCATTCCCGAGTATGAAAAATCAAATGGCAACATTCAAGAAGCTATTCAAATTGGGGTAAGTATGTTAAATTGATATGGCTGTCACATTTGAATTTATAAAACGACTTGGATCAGGCTACTTTGGAGAAGTATGGAAAGTAAAAGACACGGGCTTGAACTCTACTTTCGCTTTAAAACTGATTCCACCTGAAAAGGTCATTAATCCAAAAAATTTTTATCAGGAAGCACAAACACTCAAAGCTGCTGAACACGAAAATATTGTTGAAGTTTACGAAACAGGCGAATTGGATGATGGTAGGATTTACGTTAAAATGGAGTTTCTCTCAAATGGCAGTTTGGAAGACGAAGCAAGTGGAGCATATGTGCCGCTATCTCGGACGAAAAGATTAATGATTGACTTATTGAGGGGTTTGGAACATGCGCATTCAAAAAAGATACTTCATAGGGACATTAAGCCAGCTAATATCATGATTGGCAATTCGGGGGAAGGGAAATTATCAGATTTTGGTTTGGCACTACCGGATATTAAAATGGTTGATGTTTCTGTCTTAAAAAAGTATCAGTATTGGATGCATTTAGCACCAGAAGTTAACTCCCTCACAGATTACACTTATTTGTCAGATATATACTCATGCGGCATGACACTATATCGTCTTGTTAATGGTGATAGTTTTTTACCTCCTTTAACAATCAGTGAATTAAGAATTAAAGCTCTCGAAGGGAAATTCCCAGATCGCAAGCTGTATAGAGATTTTATTCCTGTTTCATTAAAAAAGTTAATTAACAAAGCAATGCATGTAGAACCAAAAGAAAGATTTAGCTCTGCTGAACAAATGCGACATGCTCTTGAAAAAATTGAGTTAAATCATAATTGGCTAGAAAATAAACTTTCAAATGGATATAGGTGGCGTTCTTCTCAAAGTGGAAAACTTATACAACTTTCAAAAACCAAAAAAGATGATGGGAATTGGGAAATAGAGTTATCTCATGGTAAAAATAAAAACTCCTTAAGACGTATTACAATTGATTGTAAAAAGGGGATTTCAAAATTGGAAGCGGATAAAATTTCTAAGAGAATCCTGCAAGATTACGTGATTGGGAAAAGAAAATAATTATTTCCAATAACACATAAAAATTCATTGCTCTGAAAGTGGATTTCGGTAGAAAGGTGACACTTCTAAGTGCCCCACCATACTTATCAGGTAAATTTATGGTTGAAGAAAAACATTCGAACAATGAAACATGATTTGGAACGACATTTAAAATATATTTTTAATTCATTAGATATCACAGTTACTTTTGATGTTTACGACTGTAAAATCGACATTTTACCAGACTGGGCAAAGTGTATTGAACTTACAAATGAATATTTTGCATGTTGTCAAGACCTTTCAATAAGAAATAGACTGCAAGTATTTATTGGGAGAAATATATATGAAAATGGAAATTATATTTATTGGTTTGAAGGTGAAGTAATTTCTATAACAGAATCACAATCAGAAGTTCAATCAATTGATTTAATAGAGTTCAAATCAGTTGAATTCTTAAAAATAAAAACCCGTCTCCCTGTTTTTCTTGATGATTTTATCTTTAGTAATTTGAATGCAATATATGCTCCAGACTTTCAACGGTTCGACTATAACCTTGATTTGACAGGAGAAGAAATTCTCAAATATTTGGGTACATATTTTCCTCGAAGTTACGCTGAATCATACTGCATTTTCGACAATATTTTTCAGAATCTGTTATTTCAACAAAATTTTTCAAATAAAACAAGTTTAAATATCTTATCAATAGGTAGTGGCACTGGTGGGGATATAATAGGTTTATTGACTATTATTGAAAAGTACTTTCATAGTGTCAAAGAAGTAAAAATTTGGGCATTTGATGGCAACATTGAATCTTTGGATATTTTGATACAAATTATTGACAGGTTAAAATCCAAATCATCAAAGAAAATTTTTTTAAAAACCCTATGTTCTGTCATTGGTTCTATTTCACACTTTCAAAATGAAGACGTAACTGAGAATAATTATGATTTTATCCTTTCATTTAAGTTTATATGTGAAATAATTGCAAAGGGGAATGGGAGGCTTGATAATTCTTATTATGACTTTACTCAAAAATTTTTACCATTGTTGTCAAAAGATGGTTTATTTGTTCTCTTGGATGTTACTACAAAGCCTTTACACAATACATACTATCCCATTTTAATGAATAAGCAAATAAATAAAGCCCTTGAAGAAATTGATGAATTTGAATGTTTGTTTTCTTTATCTTCCAGTGCTATTAATGAAAGGAGTTTACAAAACTATTTTCAGCAAAAAACTTTTACTGTAACCCATTCAAAAAGGTCAAATGATAAGAGTAGAGTTGCATTCAGAATAATAGTATCAAAAGATTGAAAGGGCAAATTGGATTATGTTTATAAAAACAACAATTAATTAAAAATGAATATGCCTACAATAAGATAATTATGGATAGTTAAAAAAATTCTTAATTTTTTTTAATCGTTGATTATAAAGAAGAAAAAGTTGAAGACTAAAATATTTAAATATGCCTAGACGGAGTTTCTACATAAACGATTCAGAACTTGATGATTATCAGGTAAAAATCATTAATAAGAGAACAGATAATTCCTTTATTGTAAAAGGTTGTGCCGGAAGTGGAAAATCAATTCTGGCTCTTTGGAAAGCAAAACAAATTCAAAACGAGGGTAAAGGAAGTTGGTTGTTTGTGGTCTTTACAAAAGCCCTTAAGCAATATATGTCCGATGGGATTGGACAAATTGAGTTAAATATTAATAATGTTGAAAATTACCATAAGTGTTTCTTTTGGTCAAAGGATAATGGTAGTTGGGAAAAAGGCGATTGGAAGAAAGGAGCTTTTGATTACGTTATTGTGGATGAAGCACAAGATTTTTCAAAAGATGACATATTACTTTTCAAAAGTAAAGCAAGGAAAGCATTATTGCTTTATGGGGATTCCGCCCAACAGTTATATAAATTTTTTGAAGACAAAAAAACAATCTCTATGGAAGAAATTGGCAGTATAACGAAATTCCAAATGGAGCAATTAGTTTTTAATCACCGCTTGCCAAAGAAAATTGCTCGAGTTGCTCAATATGTAAATAGTGAAAGAGATGATTTAGAAGATAGATGTAGAAATGAAGGCATTGAAAAACCTAAGATTTTATATTATAGTTCTTCTTATAAACAACTTGATGCAATAGCAGAGATTGTTAAAAATAGAAATTTTGTGGATGTCGGCATTTTACTTAGAAACAATTTACAAGTAAAAAATGTCGAAGAATATTTAAAAAGTAAAGGAATAAATGTTGAAGCTAAAGTAAATGATAACATTGATTTGAATTTTAACTCAGATAACCCTAAGATTATGACATATCATAGTTCAAAAGGATTGCAATTCGAAGCAGTATTTTTACCCGATTGTACAAGTTCTGATAATGATGATAGAAACCCTCTTTATGTTGCTCTTACAAGAACATATCAATCATTATACATTTTGCACTCAGGAAATTTATCAAGTTTCTTTGATACTGTTCCCGGAAATCTTTATGATACAAGTATAGCAGGAAATACAGAATTATTATGATACCAGAAAAACTCTATATACCGACAACTACATTGAATTTCAACAATATAATGTCGAGTGAATCAGTATCACCGGCTAGTTTTTATGCAAGGCGAGGCTTTGGATATAAGCGGTTTGAAAAAGTTGAACCAAACAATTTGGATAATAGAATAATTCTGTACGACAAATATCCAAATTTTGATATTGATGATAAAGAATTAGAAAACTATCCAATGGTTATAGAGATTGAACCAAAAACTCTCAAGGAGGATATAATAAAGGGCCAAGGGGGATTATTTTTTGCAGAAGAAACGATTTACCTAAATCCATTTTCGACAAAAATAATTTTTAGAAATGATTCCGAAAAAACAAGCACTATATCTAAAGCTGAACCAAGTATTGAAACAAAGATGGTTTCAGTATACGAGAATTCTTTTATTACTATAGAAAAGGAGAGTAACATAAAGAGGTTTGAATGGGGAAAAAGTAACATAGAGGATTCCATGAATGATTTTTCAAAATATATATCTGAAGATCGAAGAATTAATAAACTTAAAGGTTTATTCTATGCTTATTTAATTGCTTCAAACAAATCAGTTTCTCAAGATATTGTTACTTTGAAAAAGTATACCCGAAATTTACAAAACACCTTATCTGCAATCATTAGAAATCCAGACAATAGGGCAACCTTTCAACAAGAAGAACAATTAAAAATAATTTATAGTGTAATAAATAATGAGTTAATAGGCACATATCTGTCACCAGTAATTAAAGAAAAGTCTGAAAAATATCAATGCGATTTTTACAGCTTATTGAAACAAGAAAATCTTTGGGATAGTTGGCTTCGCCAAAATGATTTTTCAAAATATCAAGTTATGCAGTTTTTTGCTCCTTCAAAGGATAAGGATAAAGCCCTTAATTTCTATATACAAAACTTGGAAAATCAAGTTTTAAGTATTGAACATAGTCAAAAGAATTCTAAGTGCGATATATCATGCCTACCTAAATTGGAGTTCAAAAGAATTGTTAGTATTCCAGAGCAAAAAGATTTTCTTGGAAAATTATTTAATGAGTATTTAGAAGAAGCCTTCAATAGTGATGAATTTATTCAATCACGCTATGAGTTTGCAAAAGCAGGAGGCAAAATATTCAAAGATGAATATCAAGAAAAATGGGATGGGAGTTCTTTGCAACAATACATTAATGCTTTATTGAAAAATTTAAATGAATTTTCAGCATTTGACCTTAAGGCTAGCAAAAATACAACACTTGAATCATTTGCCGCTTTCTGTCAAAAAGGTGAATCTGACATTGATAAACTAGAAGATTATCTCATTTCAAATGAAATTGGAGATTTCCGTATTGCTTTTAGTTTGTGGGGAATTGTTTTTGGTTTCTCAAATATGCCTAAGACAATGACTAATGATTTTTTCATGACTAATGATTTAGATTACATCACTAATGTCTATAAATATATATTTAACCAATTGCATGGAATTGAATTAGACGGAAGTTTGAAACAAAATCATACAAAAAAACAAGTAAATGAGAAAATAGAAGCCACAACCACAAAAGAAGCTGAACAAATATTTAAAACATTACCCGATAATCAGGAAATTAGAATGAAATTAAAAGAATGCAATTTAAAGCCTGAGCAGCTCGTCAGCATTTCTGAAATTTATGAAAAGAACCGATTTGTCATAAATGAAAAGTTTTTTACTTCAGTGAAAAAAATTAAAGGTATTGGAGATAAAACCATTGAGAAAATAAAAGTGGCTTTGGGGCATGAAGCATTAAAAAAGTTTCTATCAACTCCAAAAGAACCTTCATTGTTTGAAGATAAGAAACTTATATTGGGTAAAGAATTTTTTAATGATTCGAATACATTTATTTACCTAGAATCCCTAATACCGGTAAAGTTAAAGAAAGTGTTTAAAACTGATTTAGATTGGTTTCAATCTGAGTATATGAAAGGAGTATCCTCTCAATATTATGCCAAGGCACCTAGAGATAATGCTGCTGTAATCGATTCTTTTGACCGGTATATTGGTAAGAGGAAATATGCGGAACAATTGAAAATTGACAGCATAATTGGTAAATTAAAAGAATTGTATCTGGGATAATGTTAAACAAAACACTCCCATTCTTCACGATTAATTTGACCCAACAATTATACAAAACCCCTCTCACCTCCTCAAATTCTTCTCCTCAATCCTCCTCAACTCACCCTGCAACTTCTCTTTTGGCAACCATTTGCCCCTGACCAGCGCCCCATTTACTTTCCAAAGATTGGAAAAATAGCATAACCCTACCCCAACCTCCCATCCATATCCCCTCTCCCTTCTTCAGCCTTCAATGGAAACTTTACCGGCTTGTTGTCTCGGGTGCTGCGGTAGATGGCGGTGAAGAGTTCTACGGTCCTGCGGCCTTCTTCTCCAGTGACCAAGGGTTCCCTGCCTTGGGCCAAGGCATCCATGAATTCCTCGATTTGTAATTGGATATAATGGACGGTGGGGTCGATTTTGTGAAATATCGCAGTATCTTCTTTGATAAATTCAGCTAACAAATGCTCTTCGCCGGGAATGGTCCAAAGGTCATTTTTGGGCGGTTCAGAAATACCTGACATGCCTGCAATAAACATGGCGCCTGCTTCAGGTTGGATTCCCACGGAGGCCCCGTTACTCCCATGAACATGGATTTTGCCATGGATACCGGGTTTGGTGGAATTGGTCAACAGGATATTGCCCAAGCCTCCGTTCTTGAATTTGACGATGGCCAATGCCGTGTCTTCCACTTCTATATAGGGATGGTTGAGATTGGCCCAGGTCCCATATACTTCGTCCACTTCTCCCATCAGCCAAAGCAATACATCCAATTGATGTGGGGCCTGATTGACCATTACGCCACCGCCTTCATGTTCCCATGAACCCCGCCAAGGATCAGATTTGTAATAATTCTCGTCCCGCCAACCCAACATGGTCACTGTTCCCAAGGCAGGTTTGCCGATTTTCCCATCCTCAATGGCTTTTTTGGCTCGTTGCACCGATTCATAAAATCTCCTTTGACTGATAACTCCCAGTTTTTTGCCATATTTTTTTGAGGCGGCGATCATGACATCACAATCCGCCAAAGTGGAAGCCAATGGTTTTTCCACAATCACATGTGCACCGGCAGCCATGGCTTCCAAGGTTGGTTCTAAGTGGTTGGGATGTGGGGTGCAGACCATGACCAGGTCCAGTTTTTCCTTTTCCACCATTTCGGTGATATTGTTATAAGCTTTGACACCATAAGTAGCTGCAAAGCTTTTGGCCTTATCCAATGTCCTGCTGAAGACAGCGGTAAACTCAGATTGGGGAGCGTTTTGCAATGCTTTGGCGTGGAGGTGGGCAACTTTACCGCAACCGATAATTCCTGTTTTGTACATGATGGCTTAGGGTTGGAGAACTACTTTGTTTAATCCGGGTTCTTTGTCATACAGCTTTTTGAACCATGCTGCTCCCTCACTCAAGGGTGCCTTGACACTCAAAAGGGAATCCACATCGATCAATCCCTTTTCCATCATCTCCAATACCTTGTCATATTCCCCTGCTATGGAGCAACTCCCCTGCAATCTGATTTCTCTTGTCACCACTGCCTGAAGGGGAAATTCCACCTGTTGCGCAAGATTACCGACCAAGGTGACCGTCCCACCTTTTCGGACATTCTCTATGGCCATTTTCACCGTAGCACCGATACCCACTGCCTCAAAGGCCACATCAGCACCTCTGTTATGAGTTAAGCTTAAAATGGATTGCTGTAAGTATTCATCTTTGGCATTGAAGGTATGGTCAGCACCGAATTTCCGGGCCAATTCAAGCTTTTTGTCATCCAAATCAACCGCGATGATAGTTCCCGCATTGGAAAGTTTGAGTACCTGAATCAGAAAAAGTCCGATCATTCCTGCACCAACTACTAGAACCGTATCCATCAGACTGATAGGCGTGAGATCGACCGCATGGGCTGAGACGGCTATGGGTTCTACCATGGCCGCCTGTTCAAAGGAAACTGAATCGGGGATTTTATAGAGGATATGTTCGGGTACCACCACGTATTCTGCAAATGCACCATGTCTCCGGTATTCTTTTGGGGAGACCCCAAGGACTTTTCTGTTGTCACTTAAATTGTATTTGCCTTTCAGCGTGTACCAATCATTGAGTTCATAGACAGTAGAATCAAAAGTCACCCGGTCTCCAACAGAAAAGGCCTTAACATCACTACCGGTTTCTACGATCACACCTGATGCCTCATGTCCCATGATCAGTGGGGGATTTCTCCTTCCCGAACTGCCATCCATGCCATGTACATCACTGCCACAGATACCACAGGCCTTTACCCTGACCAAAACCTCATTGGGCAGGTATTCAGGTTCAGGTACATCTTTATAGACAAGATTATTGTAGGATTCCAGGACAAGTGCTTTCATAGGGTTAATAGGGTTATGTTGAAAAATAAAAATAAGGATTTTTTTGGGGAAAAGTTTAAGGGTATGGATTGTTTGATGACCGATGACCGATGACGGATGTAAGGTTAGTGGAAAGAAAGTAGCTTGCGTCATTGCGAGGAGCACTTCAGATTGCTTGATTTTTAGATTTGGATTTTGTGCGAGGTGGCAATCTCTAGGGGTTGGCTGATGAAGTGGTAAGAATAAGTTTTAAGAAACAATTAACAAAAACCACCTCGTTGTCCGAAGCTTGTAGCTTCGTGACCCTGAGTCCAGCGTTTGTAACGCTATTAAAAAGAGAGATAAAGGATAAAATTATTTAAGGCTATGACCTGCTTTTAAAAAAGAAATGAAATATTTGCAAACATGTCCACCTACCACCAAGATCAGATTTTTTCCAATAAGGATTTCTCGCCGTCCATCTTCCAAAAAGGAGAATATGAATCCTGTACCTTTAAAAACTGTAATTTCTCAGAGGTCGATCTTTCGGGTTCCAGATTTTTGGATTGTGGATTTTTTGGCTGTAACCTGAGTTTGGCCAAACTTTTCAAAACTGCCTTGCAGGAAGTAAAATTCAAGGATTGCAAGCTTTTAGGTTTGCGCTTTGATAAATGTGAAGGTATAGGATTGGATCTTGACTTTGAAAACTGCCTGTTGGACAACACCTCATTTTATCAATGCAAGTTGAAAAACATTCAATTTAAGAACTGTAGGTTGTTTGAAACTGATTTTGTTGAGGCTGATTTAACTGGGTCTGATTTTCAAGGTTCGGATCTCAATGGAGCCATATTTGAAAATACCATTCTGGTAAAAGCCGATTTGAGACATGCTAAAAATTTCATCATCGATCCCGAAACCAACAGGATCAAAAAAGCAAAGTTTGCTTTGGATGGATTGCCGGGATTGTTGCTAAAGTATGGGATTGTGGTGGAGTGAGAGGGGAGATTTTAGATTTTAGAATGTAGATTTTAGCAACAAAGCCTGCCCCAAGTATCGGAGAGACAAAAGACAAGAGGCCCGTTGACCTTTGAGGTTTTTTTTAACCTCGAAGGTCTTTTTGTTCATTTACCAAATAGATTCATAGAACACATGGTTATTTATTCTATTTGTTCTTGGATGATAAAAAGAAAAGTTTGTAATCATGCTATGTGATCTACACGGACTATGTGGTAAAAATAACCTCAATGGTATTTTCATTTTTTCGTTTAATCTAATAAAAAAACCTTCGAGGTCCTGACGTCGCGGATAGGAAGACCTCAAAGGTTTCATATTTATGGGTTCTGGGTGCGGATTCTTCCGTCTTCCGTCTTCCGTCTTCGGTCTAACCCAACATCCGTCATCGGTCATCCGATAATAACCTCCGTCAAATCTCCTTAAACTCCAGCCTACTCACAATATCCAAAGCCACATGTAACATAACTGTTGCGACCAGGGTCATACCTATCCCTGTGGCCAGAAATGCATAAACCACCTGTTTGGAGATGATATAGGCGAATACACCTGCCGCTAAAGAAGGTAAAATTCCAAAAAACATAACTCCACCCACAATCAAGGGTTTAATCAATTTTCGATCCCAACCCTCATAAAAACCTACCTGAGTTGTCAGGGTAATGGCAAATCCTGCAATGTAAAATGTACCCAAACAAAATGGGAAAAGAAACATCAGTCCCCAACTCAATTGTGCGATTAGAACGGTTGGGATGATCAGGACCACTGCAAAGATCAAAGTCTGGTAAATATCCAATTTGATGATATTCCAGAACTTGGAAGGCCAAGAAGCGGGGATTAGGATAAAAAACGGTTTTTTAAGATCTCCCACATTTGTCCGGCCCATTCCGGCAAGAAAATAAAATGCCAGCATGGTGGCCAAATATCCATAAATGATGGCATGGTTAAACCAGTCAAAATTGGATAGAACAGCCATTACAATACCAATTCCTGCAAATATCAACCCATACAACCCAAAAAGAGGGTGGAAATCCTGTCGGGAACTGTGGACATAATTTCTCCAATAAAGGGCTGTTGCACCGGTTCCGAAATCCTTGAGATCCAGTTTCTTTTTGGTATTGAGGCTCATGGAAGATTCCGAAGCTTCCCGCTTGCCTTTTACTTTTTCTTTGACCTCCTCGTTGGATTTAGTGGATTCCAGCACATCTTCATAGTAGTATCCTGAGTGGACAATCACCAAATTTAAAATCAGCAAAAAGGAAAGCACATAAACTGCAATAAATCCAAAAGCAATCCAGATATTTTCATGACTCAAATAGGTAATGATTCCCCGGCTCCAACCTACCAAAGGGAAGAAATCAAACCATTTGGAGCCGATCCAGGCAAACATGCCCTGCCAGAATTTTTCCGCCATCATCCCCGGGATCAAAATCATCAAAGATAATATTCCGCCCAAGGCAAAAACCCCGTTTTTGATATAAGTCAAAATACCATATTTGGTATTGAGGGTATAAACCAAAAACCGGATAGGGGAAAGGATGAAGAAAAACAGGGTCAATCCCATAGACATCAACAGCAGGTTCCAAATATTGAAATCAAACATTTCATTGAGTTGGGCAGTGCTGTAAAGAATGAATATAAAGCTTCCGCCCACTGCCGGAAATACAGATCGGACCATATAGTAGATCAGAATTTTGGCTGGTGCGACAGGGGAAGTGAATAACAGGTTGACATCAGCCATACTGAAGAAGCTGACGTTTTTCTTGGTGGCTTTGTAAAGCTGAAACATCAGGAAACCCAAAGCCAAAAGTGTAATTCCCCCGACTATATTCTGCTGTGCAAAATTCACCTCACCGAGTTGACCTGCAGCATCCTGAAGCTGTTCAAGATCAATATCCTCTGTTTCTGTTTTCTTTGTCCCTCTTCTGAGGTAAAAAAAACTGAAATACCCGACTACAAATAAATAGGGCAATAACCTGAGTGGGTTTTTGAGGATAAGCTTGATGTTGTTGATCAGGATAAAAATATCTTTGCGCAACAATAGACTGAATTCATTCATCTTTTGTCAGTTCTAAAAACAAATCCTCCAAACTTGAATCTGCACCACTGTTCAATGTGGCCTTGAGATTGGGAAGTGTATCGTTGCCGATGATATTTCCGTCTTTCATAATCATAATCCTGTCAGCGATATTTTCCACCCCATCTATCAGATGGGTACTTACCAAAATGGTTTTACCTTGTTCTTTTAATTCTCTGAAAATCTGTTTGGTGTTTTTGATGGCTTTGGGATCCAAGCCTATCATGGGTTCATCAAAAAACAACATCTGTGGATCAGGCAGCAAAGCACAGCAGATGGAAACTTTTTGTCTCATCCCTTTGGATAAATCCCTTCCCAGTTTGTCCTGTTTGTCACTGAGGTCATAAAGTGCCATCCACTTTTCCGCCTTAGATTGCCAGTTTTTGACGCCATAAGCCTGAGCGATAAATTGAAGGTGTTCCTTGACAGTCAGAAGGTCGTAAACATGAGGGGTTTCGGGAATGTAGGAGAAAAGTTTCTTGGCAGCTACTGAAAGGTGGTCTTGACCACCAATGTAGATTTCGCCTGAAGTTTTTCTCAATAGACCCACAATACATTTCATCGTGGTACTTTTTCCTGCGCCATTTGGGCCCAGTAACCCCACAACCTCGCCACCATCCAATTTGAAAGTGATGTTGTTTACGGCATTTTGTTTACCGTATTTTTTGACCAAATCAATTACTTCTAACATGTCTAAGGAATAAAAATTTCAATTTTCAAATATTAAACATTTCAATTGTATTTGCGTTCAATTGGGTTGAAAATTGTTTGTTTTACTTTATTTTATCTTTAAAAAATCACAACATGAAAAATGCAATTGTAGTTTTAGCAGTCTTGATTTTTGGGGTAACTTTTACTGCCAATGCTCAAGAAATGGGGAAATTCCGGGTTGGATTGGATTTAGGATACACCGTTCCGATGGCAGGCGGAGGAGGGGTTTTGTTTTATTTGGAACCTAAATACAATATTAAGGACAATATGAATATTGGGTTAAGAATCGGTGGGGCGTCAATGGTACGGGATTTGGTTATTTATTCCAATTCCGATGATGGAACAGCAAAGGTTGCTATAAATGGTTCTTTTGTTTTAACTTATGATTATTACTTCAAAACTCAGGGAAGCAATTTTGCTCCGTTTGTTGGAGCTGGCCTAGGATGGATGAATTTTGCAAGTATTGATTTTGACACAACAGTAGACCCGGAAGATTATGGCACCCTGTCCGGCAATTCTGCTTTTGCTCCTGTATTAAGGGCAGGTTTTGAAGCATCAAAATTCAGGCTTTCATTGGACTATAATTTTGTACCAAAATCTGAACTCATTAATACACAAGGAACAGTAATCGGTGAAACAGGTAACGCCTACTTGGGAATTGCCGTCGGCTTTTATGTGGGTGGTGGAAAATGGAGGAATTAACCAATTAAAAAAATAAAATCAGGAAAGGTAATTCCCATTCGGAACTGCCTTTCCTTATTTTAAAATACAAGCCCCCATTTAATTGAGATGCTATTGAAAATATAAGCTTCCTCCCTTACGGAACTAAACCCGGGAGGCAGGCCAGTTCCGGCATTATTTGAATTGGTGAAATCTCTGAATCCTTCATAAAAAAAAGCCTGCTGTCTTTTAAATCCCAGACTCCAGGTAAAATCATTTTTTCCATTTTTTCCTTTTCTTCTAATCCCAATGGAAGGGCTGAATAAAAATCCACCCTCATACCAATTTTCGCCCCATTCATTGACTTCCCTTTTTTCCAAAATTGCAGAACCTTTTCCCAGATCCAAACCCGCAAAGGGGGTGCTGCGTTTGCCTTTTTCCCAAAATCCACGCCACGCAAATGCCATAGGTATTAAATTGAAATTCGGATAAGTATCAAGACCAATTAAAAAACCGACGGCATGATACTTGTTTATCCTTGCACCATTGAATGTCTGGAAAGAAAAATTAATTCTAGGGTCAAAGTTATTTTCAGAGACTTTAACCCTGCCGAACATTGGACCTATTTCAGTATGGTTGATATAAGTCTTTTGCTGGGCAAAAGATTGTTCCTGCCAGAAAATAAGAATCAGAAATAAAAAGAAAGCAGTTTTCATTTATTTGAATGAATTTTGTAGCCGGAATTTTAAAAGAAAATTTTTAAAAATCTCATCAAAAATCCTGCGGGTAAGAAGATCAAACCACGACAGGGTTTTTGACTTGAATACAGCTTAATGGCTTGAGTACAGAAGGCGTAGAATAGTCAAATTGGCAAACCCCATCAGGACCTATCACAATCAGGGATTTTGGTCCGGGAATTATATCCACAGATTTCATCGATTTCAGGAATTCCAATTGATTTTTATCTATGTTCAAAACATCTGCAACGTTGAAACTTTTTAAACCATGTTCTCCTTCCGCTACATAAAGATAATCTCCTGAAAGTGCCAGACCATGCGGATTGAGCATGGGGTATGCTTTCACTAATTTTGGTTCATAAAGGTTGGTAATATCAACTATCTGTAGCTCATCTACTCCCATTCTGCAGAACATTCCGGAGCGTAAGGTTACAAATGCATGTTCGTCATTCACTACCACCGGATCGCAGGCAGTAATATGCTGATAAACCGACATGACTTTCGGATCTGCCGGTGTACTGGCGTCATAAATATGCATTCCTGTGTTGGAACCAATGAAGAGCTTGTCTTTGAATGGAAAAATTGTTTCAATTCCCCAACCCAAATCTATGTTTTTCAAATGCTTTGGTTCGTCCTCTTTCAGAACATCAAATACCCTTAAGCTATATTCATCTACCGCATAGAGATGACCACTCATCAAAGTAAACCTGGCCATTGAACCACCTTGACCATAGCTCTGGGATTGACCACCGCCTCTATTGCCACTGAAGCTTGCATCTGATGATGATTCCAACATCCAAAATCCACCTGGTCTTCCCCATCCCCACATGATTTCCGAATCCTGAGTTAACACAGTATCCTTGTAAGTGATGATTTTGCCGGTAGCATGGGAATACATATGCATGAACACATCTTCTACTCTATTCACTTTTTTGATATCTCTAGGATTGGTAATGTCAAAAGCCAAAAGATCCACATAGTTGTCAGCATACAAAATATCTGAATTTACCGCCAGGTCCACATTTCCAGGAATATTAATGAAATTGATGTTGACAGGAGCTGAAGGATTGGTGTTGTCCAAAATATGGATACCTTTTTTTGGCTCATTGATAAACAAAAAGTCACCGTAGATGTATATCTTCCCGGGATTCTCTAACTCTTTGCCCGGTTCTATGATAATATCTGCAGCCCTCACATCACTCATTTCCAAAAACACTGGAATAGTAGCTTTATACATGTAAGTACTTTTGACATCGTCATGGCAAGATGGCAAAACCAAAAACAGCATTAATGCCAAAACCAGGTTGAGTGGTCGGCTGAATAGTGGAAGTAGGTTTTTTTTCATGGCAATTTTTGAAAGAAATTTTTAGAATAAGAACGAGGAACTGTGCACTTATTCTTATGACGTACTATTTGGCAAAAGTGCGACAGAGAATAAAAAAAATTTTTTCAGAATCTTTTTCACTTATTATTGATTAAGCTTTTTTGATAATTTCCTTTCAAAATTTTCCAATAAGCTTACATGTTTGGTGATGATGTTTTGTGTAAACTCATATTCATAATCTTCTGGATACAATGGGTTGAACTTGATTCTCTCTATAATAATATCCAACCAACCTTTTCCATTGTCTATTAAATCCTCGTGAAATGCTTCAACAGTTGCATCTCTAGAGCCTGAAAAAGGGGGTCTTCCCTCTTTTCTGAAATATTCACCTATGGTCTTTAAAGCCAATTCATGGGTAAGTTCAAATGTGCGGATAATTTTGTGCTGTGTTTTTGGATCAGGCTTGGAATTCCTAAAACCCACAATCAAATCCCTCAATTCATCCAAAGCTTCTTGAAAATCCTGGAAACATTTTTGGCAGGTAGGGGGTGGAATTTTCATAATGGCAAATTTCATTTTGGATTCATTAACTCATGAATTAATGAAGAATAAATTTAACAACTTTAATTTACACAATTTATCTCACATTATAGGATTGCATAAATGGCTGTCCATTTGGTGTTACTCCTTCCAATCTGAGTCTACCGCTGAATTTTTCCAGATATTTACCAACTTCTTCAGGATTTTTTGACGGTTCTCCGTTTACATGGGTGATGACAAATCCATTGTTCAGGCCCAAATCTCTTAGGTAACCACGGGTCATTCCTGTGATTTTGATGCCAAATTCAATGCCGAGTCTGTCTTTTTCAAGCGTATTCACCGCCTCTAATTGTGCTCCCAACAAATTCGATGTAAAAAACTCTCTTTTTATTATTCCTGTACCTCCCTCCAGATTCTGAAGGGTGACTTGGGCAGAGTTTTTCATACTGTTTCTTTGGAAAGTAACCTGAATTTTATCACCCGGATAGTAGTAAGATAACACTTCCTCAAAACTTCCTTTTCCCAAGATATCAATGTTTCCAATTCCGGTGATGACATCATTACGCTGTAATCCTGCTTTTTCTCCGGCACCATTTCGGACTACATGGGTGATAATTACACCATCCAATGTTTTGAGTCCCATTTCTTCTGCAAGCTCGGGAGTGATTTCCACTACCTCTATTCCTGGAATGGCTTTTTGAACTTCACCAAATTTGATTAGGTCATTGGCGATTTTCATAGCAATATCGACAGGTACAGCAAAGCCATAACCTGTGTAGGAACCTGTCCTCGAAAGTATAGCGGTATTGATTCCCACCAATTCACCTCTGACATTGACCAAGGCACCTCCCGAATTGCCAGGGTTGATAGGAGCGTCAGTTTGGATAAAAGATTCCAAGGGAAATTCTCCGCCGAGAATATTGATCTGTCTTTCCTTTGCGGAGACAATACCTGCTGTGACGGTGGAGGTAAGATTGAATGGATTTCCAACAGCGATTACCCATTCACCTATTTTAAGCTCTCTACTGCTTCCCAGCTGTATGGCGGGTAAGTTTTCCGTTTCAACTTTCAATACCGCAATGTCTGTATTTTTATCTGTCCCGATCAGTTTTGCTGGATAGGTTCTTTTTTGATGCACAACCTCAATGGTTTCAGCCCTGTCAATAACATGATTGTTGGTAATGATATAGCCGTCTTTACTGATAATTACCCCAGAGCCTGTACTTACTCTTTGAGCGGGTCCTGTACCAAAAAAATAGTCGAAAATACTGTATCTCCTTTGGTCTGTCCCTGAAAAGTTCTTTATAAATACGACAGAAGGAGTACTTTTTTCAGATGCTTCAACAAAAGAAACCGGATTATTAGGTATGCTTGGTGGACTTTCTCTGAAATCCACATTGTATTTAGGGCTTTCATTCCTGAATTCAAGTGGTTCTTTGGTAAGGTCTTTTTCCGAAAACTGGTGAAAAGCCCATGCTCCAGCAATTCCTGCTGCAAAGGCCAAAAAAACTATTTTTACATTTTTAAGCATAATGTCAGTACGATATACGGCGGATATGCAGGTTTTATTTAAAGTTAATTAGCAAACAAATTTACCTATTTGCATGCCAAATTTATATACTTTCAAAAAGTCATAAAAAATTTGAAGGAAAAGTCTATTAACCTTGTAATTTTGTCAGATTAAAAAAATAGGGTCAGACAGAAGTTTTTGTTTTTTCCGCCTTCTTGCTAATGCAAAATGAATTAATGTCAGGTAAAAAGAATGTAGCCATACTTGGCTCAACCGGTAGTATTGGAACCCAAACATTGGATGTCATCCAGTCACACCCCGAAAAATTTCAAGTAGAAGTCCTGACTGCCCAGAATAATGCTGATTTATTGATTGAACAAGCTTTGAAATTTCAGCCAAATTGTGTGGTTATTGCCAATGAAAGCTTGTATCAGAAAGTGAAAGACGCATTGATACCCCATGATATCAAAGTTTTTGCAGGGGATCAAGCCATTGCGGACGTGGTTACTATGGAAAGCATCGACCTTGTGTTGACTGCATTGGTAGGCTATTCAGGGCTTATTCCGACCATCAAAGCCATAGAAGCCGGTAAGCAGATTGCTCTTGCCAATAAGGAAACGCTTGTAGTTGCAGGTGAATTGATTACCCAACTTGCAAGAGATAAAGGAGTCAATATCTATCCCGTTGATTCTGAACATTCGGCTATTTTCCAATGTTTAGTGGGAGAGTTTCATAATCCTATCGAAAAAATTATCCTTACTGCTTCAGGAGGGCCGTTTAGAGGTAAAGACAGGGAGTTTTTGGCCAAGGTCACAAAAGCCCAGGCACTGAAACACCCAAATTGGGATATGGGTGCAAAGATTACCATTGATTCAGCATCCTTGATGAATAAGGGATTGGAAGTTATTGAAGCAAAGTGGTTATTTGGGGTTTCTAAAGAGCAGATTGATGTAGTAGTTCATCCTCAATCTATCATTCATTCCCTGATTCAGTTTGAAGACGGATCAATCAAAGCACAACTTGGACTGCCTGATATGCGTATTCCAATTCAGTTTGCTTTGAGTTTTCCCGAAAGGTTTAAATCTGACTTTCCTAGATTTGATTTCGTGAATTACCCAAGCCTGACATTTGAAAAGCCTGACATGGAAACTTTCAGGAATTTAGGATTGGCTTTTGAAGCGCTTAAAAAAGGAGGTAATGCACCATGTATCTTGAATGCTGCCAATGAAATAGCTGTGGCTGCATTTTTGCATGACGAAATCGGTTTTCTCGAAATGTCGGATTTGATAGAAACTACACTGGAAAGGACAACATTTATCCAAAAACCAAGTTTATTGGATTATATAGAAACGGACAAAATGTCCAGAAAAATAACGGAAGAATTAATCAAGAGTAAAGTATAATGGATACATTAATAATGGTGGCCCAGCTGATTCTGGGATTGTCAATTTTGGTTGGCTTGCACGAATTGGGTCACTTGTTGACTGCCAAAATGTTTGGTATGAGGGTGGAGAAATTCTCTATTGGATTCCCTCCCAAAATAGTTGGATTTAAATGGGGTGAGACAGAATATTCCATTGGAGCGATTCCTTTGGGAGGATTTGTCAAGATTTCAGGCATGGTGGATGAGTCCATGGATACTGAGCAGCTTTCCTCTGAGCCCCAGCCATGGGAGTTTCGGTCAAAACCTGCCTGGCAACGTTTGATTGTGATGTTGGGGGGGATATTCGTCAATGTGATTACAGGTATTGTCATTTTTGTGATTCTTGTTCACCAAAGAGGAGAGACATTCTATTCCAGAGATCAGGTAATTGAAAATGGAATTGTTGCCTATGAAATAGCCAAAGAAATTGGTTTTCAGGACGGTGACAGGATTTTGGATATCAGCGGAGAACCTTATAAAAGCCTCGGTGAGTTGAGTAGTGGGGACGCATTACTAAGTTCAGAAGGATATTACACAGTAGACCGAAACGGGGAAATCATCAAAATTGAGATTCCAAGAGGTTTCATCAATTCTTTCTCCAATGAAGAAAGTATGGGGCAGTTTCTCGATATCAGACACCCTATAAAAGTGATGGAGATTTCACCCGGTACGGTAGCTGAACAATCAGGTCTTCAAAAAGGAGATAGAATTATCGCAGTAAATGATCAGGAAGTGAACTATATCAATGAGCTGCAGGCTACACTCTCACAGTTCAAAGGAGAACAGGTTGATCTATTGGTAGATAGAAATGGAGATAAAATCGAAAAGGAAGTCCAGATCAGTGAACAAGGTACTTTAGGTTTTGTCAATGCCCCTCTTGATCCGGTTGTTCAAAGATATGCCATCGGAGAGTCAATTGTTAAAGGCACAGAAAGAGCTTTTGGTGTGGTCATTATCAATGCGAGGGCATTGGGCAAAATGTTTACAGGAGAAGTTTCTGCCAAAAACGTCAGTGGTCCAATAGGAATGGCGAAAATCTACGGAAGCAGATGGGATTGGGTAAAATTTTGGAGCATAACCGGTTTGATTTCTATGATATTGGCCTTTATGAATTTATTGCCAATTCCGGCTTTGGATGGTGGACATGTCATGTTTTTGCTTTATGAAATGGTATCGGGGCAGGCGCCTTCGGACAAGTTCTTGGAAAACGCCCAAAAGGTTGGCATGGTGATGTTGTTGGCCTTGATGGTTTTTGCAATCGGGAATGATATTCTGAAGATTTTTACTGGTTGAAAAATTAAACTACCAACTTATCAAAACTTAATTCAAGGGAAATCTGAACATTAGATTTCCCTTATTTTTTTAGATTTTTTTTTGATTAGTATAGCTCAAAGATTTAGGAATAGATTTTACATTTATAATAATTCAAGGTTGAACAGGGAAATCAATCCAAAATACTTCACTTATTAACCTGCCATTTTGTACCTAAACAAACCTTGGCATATACATTGATTTTATTGCAGGAACCTTATTAACTTGGAGGTTTATATTTCTTTCTAATATAACATGACATTTCAACTGTCATATTGTCCTTTATGAATAACTACACAAACCAATTATATCAATCATTAATGGTAGGAGATTACGCAGGGGAAGGTGACCTGATTCAACTTATCACCGACGAGGAAGATGATTCTTTACAACATCCGGAAGACTATTCCAAAGAGATACCTATTCTTTCAGTTCGAAACACAGTGCTTTTTCCAGGAGTGGTCATTCCGATCACAGTAGGGAGACAAAGATCCATCAGACTTGTGAAAAAAGCTCAAAAAGGAAATAAGCTGATAGGAGTCTGTGCCCAGGTCAATCCACAAAATGATGATCCTTCATGGGAGGATATTTATCATGTAGGTACCTTGGCCAAAATCATTAAGATGATCGTCCTGCCCGATGGGAATACAACTATTATTATCCAAGGGAAAAAGCGTTTTAAGATCAGCCAGACTTTGACCGAAGATCCTTATTTCACCGCAAAGGTTGAGTTTTTGGATGAGAATTTCCCTGAAAACAATAAGAAAATCCAGGCACTTGAGGAATCCCTCAAAGAGGCTGCGGCTAAAATTTTGCATCTTAATCCAGAAATTCCCAGAGAAGCACAAGTGGCTTTGGACAATATTGATAATACTGCATTCCTGACTCATTTTTTATCTTCAAATATCAACGCACCGGTAGATTCCAAACAGAAATTGCTTGAAATCAATGACGGAGTTGAACGGGCAACTTTGTTGCTTGAATTTATGATGAAGGATATACAGATGCTGGAGCTCAAAAGTGAGATCCATAAAAAAGTGCATACAGATATCGATCAGCAGCAACGAGATTATTTTTTGCGCCAACAGATGAAGGTCCTGCAAACAGAATTGGGAGAAGAAGGACCTGAAAAGGAAGTTGAAGAACTCCGACTCAGGGGTTCCAAAAAGAAATGGCCAAAAGAAGTTGCCAAGCATTTTGAAAAAGAACTGGATAAAATCCTTCGTATCAATCCATCTGCCGCTGAATATCCTATTGCCTTGAATTATGCGGAAACATTGGTAGAGTTGCCTTGGAGTGAATATACCGAAGACAATTTTGATCTAAAACGGGCCAAAGCGATTTTGGATAGAGATCATCACGGTTTGGATAAAGTCAAAGAAAGAATCATTGAATATTTGGCTGTCCTGAAATTGAAAAAAGACCTGAAGGGCCCGATTCTTTGCTTGTACGGTCCTCCTGGAGTAGGAAAAACTTCTTTGGGTAAATCTGTTGCGACGGCTTTAGGAAGGAAATACATCAGGATGTCCTTGGGTGGTGTACATGATGAAGCCGAAATCCGAGGCCATAGAAAAACCTACGTGGGCGCTATGCCGGGTAAGATTATTCAGAATATGAAAAAAGTCAAATTTTCCAATCCGGTATATGTATTGGATGAAATAGACAAACTCAGTTCTGATTTCAGAGGAGACCCTTCTTCTGCATTTTTGGAAGTTTTGGATCCGGAACAGAACAGCACTTTCGTTGACAATTATCTTGAAGTGGAGTATGATCTTTCCAAAGTCTTGTTCATTGCCACAGCCAATTCGTTGGACAATATTCAGCCTGCCCTGAGAGACAGGATGGAGGTGATTGAAGTGACGGGATATACGCTGGAAGAAAAAATTGAGATTGCCAAAAAACACCTCGTTCCAAAACAGCGAAAAGAGCATGGATTGAAAGGGAAAGATATTTCTTTTGACAGGGCTGCTTTGGTTAAAATCATTGAAGATTATACAAGAGAATCCGGAGTAAGAAGCCTCGAAAGGGCCATTGGAAAAGTCGTCCGAAATGTGGCTAAATCCATTGCGATGGAAGAAGAGTATTCCAAGAAAATCACTCCCCAGCTCGTAAGGAAAATATTGGGTGGTGAAATTTTCGATAAAGAATTTTACCAGGACAACAGTGTTGCCGGAGTGGTTACAGGACTTGCATGGACCTCAGTAGGTGGTGAAATATTATTCGTAGAGACATCACTCAGCAAGGGAAAAGGAAAACTTACTTTGTCCGGTCAGTTGGGCGAAGTAATGAAGGAGTCAGCCATGACTGCACTTTCCTATCTCAAATCCAAGGCTGAAAAATTAGGTATCGATGAAAGGGTATTTGATCATTATGATCTTCATATTCACGTTCCTGCAGGTGCTGTCCCAAAAGATGGTCCATCGGCGGGCATAACCATGCTGACAGCTATGGCATCTATCTATACCCAAAGAAAAGTAAAATCCAGGGTTGCGATGACCGGGGAAATTACTTTGAGAGGAAAGGTGATGCCTGTAGGTGGTATCAAAGAAAAAATTCTGGCGGCAAAAAGGGCAGGGATAAAGGATATTATCCTTTGTCAAAGCAACAAAAGAGATATTGAGGAAATTGATCATGAATATATCAAAGGTGTAGAATTCCACTTTGTCGATAAAGTAGAAGAGGTATTGGGAATTGCGTTAATGAAAACAAAAGTAGAAGATGCGATGGTTTTCAAGTTTCCGGAAGTCACACAAAACAGTGCTTCTGTAAATTGAAATTCCAGATCAATCAATAAACATTCAAGAGAATTTGGGCTATCCTTGGAAATACCTTTTGATTTTTTGTTTGGGCTGTTTAGTTATGGTTCATCAAATATCAAATGCCCAGACTTCCAATTCCGCTTATAATTTTGTTGACAATCCTTCCTTTACCAAACTGGCAGGTTTGGGTGGGGTAAATCTGACAGCCGGAAATGATGTGATGATGTTTATGTCCAATCCGGCGCTTTTGGACAGTAACGCTGTAAATACACCTGCATTTCATTACCTTAATTTTCCCGGAGGAATCCATGTGGCTACAATCGGATTTAACACCGAATTGTCAAATGGGGGAATTATTGGCATTGGATTGCAGTATTTTGATTACGGCAACTTTGAAGGCTTCGATGCTATCGGAATACCTACAGGGGAATTCGGGGCCAATGAATTTGCATTGGTAGTAGGTTATGGAAATCAAATTGGGGTATTCCGTTATGGGGTAAATACCAAGATACTTGGATCTATTTTGGAAGGGTATCATGCCTACGCTTTGGCATTCGACTTTGGGGTCAATTACCATCATCCTGAGATGGACTTGGTGCTGGGAATGAATCTAAGGAATTTGGGTTTCAACCTAAGTACTTATGTAGAAGGACAAAAACTGCAACTTCCAACTGACGTTAGGATAGGGGGTAGTTTCAAGCCTCAATATGCCCCATTTAGATTTCATCTTTCATTGAGAAATCTCAACGGCAGGGAGACAGACTTCTTTATTCCAAATCCTGGCAGTAACAATGACGACATATCGGGCGTTGATAAAATATTCCGCAGGGCGGTGTTCGGTGTGGAAATTTTACCAAGTGATAATTTCACTTTAAGATTGGGTTATAACCATTTGATCCGGAAAGAATTTGAAACTTCATCAGGCGCCGGTGCAGGAGGGTTTTCTGGAGGCTTTGCCTTCAAAGTGAAGAAATTTGAACTATCCTATTCCAGGATGTTTTACAATATACCCGGTGGATCCAATATATTCGGAATATCCACCTCAATCAATGAATGGAGAACGTTTTAATAACAACAATATGAGAAATGACATCAATGAACTTACTCCTCGGCAGATCGTCGCAGAATTGGATAAATATATCATAGGGCAACATGACGCCAAAAGGAATGTAGCCATAGCACTCAGGAACAGAATCCGAAGGATGAATGTCAAAGGAGACATCCAAAAGGATATAGTTCCGAATAATATTTTGATGATAGGCTCTACGGGTGTTGGTAAAACCGAAATAGCAAGAAGGTTGGCTAAAGTAGCCAATGCCCCATTCACTAAGGTGGAGGCTTCAAAATTTACCGAAGTAGGTTATGTGGGCAGGGATGTAGAAAGTATGGTAAGAGATCTTGTGGAACAATCCGTTCATTTGGTAAGAGAGAAAAAAAATGAGGAAGTCAAAGAGAAGGCAGCTGATTCGGTAGATGAAGTTATTCTGGATATCCTAATCCCTCCGGTGAAAACAACTGGATTTACGCGTCCTGCAACTTCGGTTTCCTCAGATTTCAAGCCCGATTTGGTTTCAGAAGATGATCTCAACGAAAGAACCAGAGAACGGTTCAGAGAAAAATTGAAAAACGGTGAAATGGAAGACCGAAAAATAGAAATCAATGTGAAGCAAAGTCCACCTGTTGGTATTGGGATGATCGGTAATGGAATGATGGATGATGCGAGTATGGCTGGTTTGCAGGATATGATTTCCGGCATGATGCCAAAGCGCTCCAAAAAGAGAAAAGTTACCATTGCCGAGGCCCGAAAAATATTGATGGAAGAAGAAACTTCCAAATTGGTTGATTTTGATGAAGTAAAAGAAGAAGCCGTGCGCTTGGCGGAAAACAATGGTATTATTTTCATAGATGAAATTGATAAGATTGCTTCAAAGAGTGGGAAAGGCGGAAGTGGACCTGATGTAAGCCGTGAAGGAGTACAAAGGGATTTGTTGCCTATAGTAGAGGGAAGTGCAGTAAATACCAAGTACGGAATTGTCAATACCGATCATGTTCTGTTTATAGCGGCAGGGGCATTTCATGTGGCCAAGCCTTCTGATTTGATTCCTGAGCTTCAGGGTCGTTTTCCAATCAGAGTGGAATTGAACAGTCTGACAGAGGATGATTTCTACAGGATTCTAAAAGAACCAAAGAATGCGCTAACCAAGCAATATCAGGCTTTGTTTGATGCAGAGGACGTATTTCTTGATTTCAATGATGAGTCTATCAGGGAAATTGCCAAGTTGGCATTTAAGATCAATGAGGAAGTAGAAAATATCGGTGCAAGGAGACTGCACACCGTCATGAGTCACTTGTTGAATGACTTCCTTTTTGATGTTCCCGATACTATAGAGGCCAATTCAAAAATAATGATTACCAAAGAAATGGTGGAGGAAAGGTTGGCTTCATTGGTAAAAAACAGGGATTTGTCACAATACATTCTCTAATCAATGGTGAATTTCCAAATCTCAGTTTGATCAAAAACTGAGATTTGGTTGTTTTTTGATTTTATAAACGATTTCAATAAATGTCAGGCTCAAATCTTTATATCATCACAGGGTCAAGCAAGGGGATAGGCGATGCCATAGTGAGGCAATTGCTTAGAGACAGATCGAATGAAGTCATTGGGATTTCCAGAACTGTCGAGGATAGGAATAATCCTCATTTTAAACACATCCGGATTAACTTGAGCAATATTGAAATCCTGATGAGGGGCACAGATGAAATTTTTCCTTTTAAGGAATACCAAAAAATTGTTTTAATCAATAATGCCGGATGGATAGGACAAATAAATCATTTGGGTGATTTAGAATATAAGAATATTCAAAAAATATTCGAAGTGAATACCATTGCTCCCACTGTTTTGATGAATGCTTTTATAAAAAAATACCGGGCCTTAAACCAATCTGAGCGGATAGTGGTCAACATCAGTTCAGGTGCAGCGAGAAAGGCTTTGGATGGTTGGTCTTGCTATTCTTCCACAAAAGCTGCTTTGAATATGATGACGGAAGCGGCACAGGTTGAAGCGGAAATAAATAAATCAGGTATTCGTTTTTTTGCAGTCGCACCGGGTGTGGTAGATACAGAAATGCAGTCTGATATCAGGTCGGCCAAAGAAAGCAGCTTTTCTGCCTTAAAAAAATTCAAGGATTTAAAAGAGAACAATGAATTGCTTAGTCCTGCGAAAGCTGCGGAAAAAATACTTTATCTGATTCAAAATGCTGATAAATTTTCAGGTGTACTTCAGGATATCAGGCAATTTTGACAATCATTGATCAGGATTTTTTCGGATAATCAAAAAACCAGAATTTCGCATTCTTTTTGCCAATATCAGACCATGTATTGACATCAAATTTAAATCCGAATTGGCCCGACGTGGGAAGATTGTCGATTTCACCTCCCAGTTTCCAAATGAGATCATTTTCACCGGGATTATGTCCAAAAACAAATAATGTATTGACTGAATCAGCTGTCTTTTTGATTTCAGATAGCATATCTGATGCGGAAGCATGATAGAGGTAAGGAGTAAAACGAATTTTTTCTTTAGGAAAATCCAAGCTCTCAGCTGTAATCAAAGCTGTGGCTTTTGCTCTTTCTGCATCTGAAGAAATCATTGCGTCAGGGATTATACCCTTTTTTTTCAATCTGTTTCCCATTTTTGGAGCATCTCTAAGGCCCCGTTCTGCCAAAGGCCTTTGATGGTCATTTAAAAGAGGCTCCTTCCAGGAAGATTTTGCATGACGGATAATTACAAGATTTTTCATTGTTTGAATTTAGCAAAATAATTTTTGTTTTTTGATGAAGTATATTTACATTTAAAATACATTTAACCACATAATTATAATATTTATCATGCTTACCGGAACAGTAAAATTTTACAATGACGCTAAAGGATTTGGTTTTATCGTTGACGACGAATCCCAAAGTGATGTGTTTGTCCATGCCACGGGATTGGTAGACAAAGTAGCCCAGAATGACAAAGTAACCTATGATGTAAAGGATGGGAAAAAAGGCCTTAATGCTATAAACGTTAAAAAATTACAGTAATAGTAAAAATTAGGTATTGGTAACGGACCGGAAATTATTATAGTTTTCTGTCCGTTTTTTTATGCACTGGTACTTGTAGGCGTTATTTTCTTGAGTTTGCTCCTTTCAAAAATTGAAATGGGTTCAAATTTATCATCAATATCAGCTCCTGTCAAATAATCATTGAGCAGTTCCCTCAATTCCTGAAAGGAGAGATTATGCAATATTTTTCCGTTTTTGGATAATGATACCTGTCCTGTTTCTTCAGAAACTATCAAAACCAATGTATCAGTTGTTTCAGACATGCCAATCGCAGCCCTGTGTCTAAGACCGAATTGGGCCGGAATATCTCTTTCTGTGACAGGAAGAATACATCTTGCTGCTTTTACTTTTCCATTGTAGATAATTACCGCTCCGTCATGGAGAGGGCTATATTTATTGAAAATAGAGATCAGCAGTCTTTTTGATACCTGTGCATCAATGATATCACCACTTTCGGCATAAAATTTCAATTCTGAATTTCTGGAAATAACCATCAAAGCACCTGTATTGGTACCGGACAAACTTTTGGATGCCTCAATAATGGGATTGATGTTAAAGGCTTGAGTTTCTCTTTTTTTCCAAAAAAGCAATTCCTGGAGAAAATTTTCATTGGAGAGGAAAGATGTTTTTCCTATCAGTAAAAGAAATTTTCTGATTTCGGGGGCAAAAATAATGATTGCGGCTATCACACCAACTCCCATAAACTGACCAAGAATAATGGAAAGCAGCTCCATTCTCAAGGCACTGACCATTAGGTAGATCAAATAAATAGATAGGAATCCAAGAAATATTTTTATCGCAACACTTCCCCTAAGCAGTTTGTAAACTTGATATAAAAGAAGACTGACCAAAGTAATATCAATGATATTTACTATGGATATTTCCAAAAAACCTATTTTGAAAAGTAGTGTCAAGGGTATAGTTCTTTATATAAATTTACAGTTTCTTTAGCTTCTTTCACGTCATGTACCCTCAAAATGTTTGCTCCTTTTAAAAGTGCAGCCATATGTAATGCGGTAGTTCCGTTTAATGCCTCTTCAGGTTTAATTTTAAGTGAATTATAAATCAAGGACTTTCTGGAAAGACCAACAAGAATAGGCGCTTGAATTGTTTTAAAATAAGCTAAATTTCTGAGAATCCAATAATTTTGTTTCAATGTTTTGGCAAATCCTATTCCCGGATCAATTATTACATCTTTTATGCCAGCTTTATTGCAAAACTGCATTTTTTTAGAAAAATAATTCATTATTTCTAAAAGTACATTTTTGTAGTCAGTTTGGGCCTGCATAGTTTCCGGATTACCTTTCATATGCATTGAAATATATGGAACTGAAAGCTTTCCTACAAGAGGTATCATGTTTTCATCCAACTCACCGGATGAGATGTCATTTACAAAATCTGCACCGGCATTTACAGCCTCCACGGCTATCTTGGATCTGAAAGTATCAATGGAAACAAGAACATCCGGGAAATAGTTTTTTATAGCCTCTACACCTTTGATTGTTCTTGATAATTCTTCCGATTCAGAAACATTTTCTGCATTGGGCCTACTGGAGTAACCCCCAACGTCAAGTATATCTGCACCCTCCCTGATCATTTTTTCAGCCACTTTCAACAATAAATCAGGACTGCTATTGAACCTGCTTCCTGAATAAAAAGAATCCGGCGTGATATTCATAATTCCCATGATCCACGGCCTTTCAATCAAAAGTAGCTTTCCTTTGGATTGGAGTGTTATTTTTGGTCGAAATAATATATCTTCGGATTCCGAAGTGAAAGGACTATCCATTAAACAGAATTGCTTTGAAAACTCAAACCACGAGCGAATATAATCAAGTTATCCACCTTTGTAAAGAACTATTCAAGAAGAAAACCATCGACTATGGTACAGCTTGGAGAATTTTGAGGCTGCCATCCATTACCGATCAGATTTTTATCAAAGCCCAGAGAATAAGATCCATTCAGGAAAAAGGAAATCAAAAGGTCAACGACCCCATTGCAGACGAGTTTGTAGGTATTATAAATTACTGCATTATTGCGCTGATCCAAATTGGTCTTTTGAAGGACGATAGGATGGAGTTTTCTTATGAGGAATTAGAGCCCTTGTATGACCATTGGGTAGCTTCAACAAAGGGCTTGTTGGAAAATAAAAATCATGATTATGGAGAAGCGTGGAGAGATATGCGCATTTCTTCGATGACAGATATTATTTTGATGAAATTATATAGAATAAAACAAATTGAAGATAACCAAGGAAAGACTTTGGTTTCCGAGGGAATTGAAGCCAACTATCAGGACATGATCAATTATGCGGTATTTTGCTTAATTAAATTAGGGTATCATGCTTAAACAGGGATTCTTATTTGCAATAAGGCTTTTTGTAGGAGGTCTTTTTATTTTTTCAGGATTGATCAAAGTAAATGATCCTGTAGGAACAGCGATAAAACTGGAAGAATATTTTGATGTGTTTTCTAATGACATAGCCTCATTCTTTTACCTTTTTAAGGAAATAGCATTACCTCTTGCAGTTGTTTTGGTAGTGGCTGAGGTAGTTTTGGGAATTATGCTGATTCTAGGAGTAAAATTGAGGTTTACAGTATGGTCTTTGAGTATTTTGATTGTTTTCTTCACCTTTTTGACATTTTATTCTGCTTATTTCAACAAAGTAACGGATTGTGGTTGTTTTGGTGATGCGATCAAATTAACACCTTGGGAATCATTTATTAAAGACATCATTTTATTGATCCTGATTGGGGTACTTTTTGTTTTTAGAAAAGATCTTTCCAATAAAGAAAAAGCATGGGCCCAATGGACCGTAAGAATAAGTTTGGTATTATCTGTTGCACTAGCGATTACAGCTATAAGAAATCTGCCATTTATCGATTTTAGAGCTTATAAAGAGGGTGTTGATATCACAAAAGCCATGCAGCCATCAGAACAGCTCCAATACAATTATGTCATGAAGAAAGGTGGGGAGGAATTCATCTTTGATCAGTATCCTTCAGATGAATCTTATGAGTTTGTCGAGATGAAACTGGTCAATGAAGAAGCCTTGCCCAAGATTTCGGATTTTTCAGTATGGAACGCAGATGGGGAGTATACAGAGACTTTATTGACCGGTAAAAAAGCCCTTGTTTTGGTGACCAATATGTCCAAATTAAATACATCAAACCTGGATAAAATTGATGAAATGATTGCTGGAATCAAGGAGACGGATATTACACCTGTTTTGATTGCGGCATCTTCTGAAGATGAAATAGAATGGTTGATTAGTTCAAGGGGATGGGAAATTGAGGGATTTCAAGGAGATGCTACAGTCATCAAAACGATCATGAGATCCAATCCCGGAATCATGCTTTTGGATGATGGAGTGGTTGTCAAAAAATATCATTTTAGAAATACGCCATCTTCTACAGAAGTAAAGGAATTATACAGCAAATGAGAGTACCAATGAAAATCGTATTGGTTGGTATGCCGGGTTCTGGTAAATCTACCTTTGGAATGCAGTTGGCAAGGCAGTTAAACTTTGTTTTTTTTGATTTGGATAAAATTATTGAAGAGGAAACGGGGAAAAGTATCAGTTATATTTTTGAACATGATGGAGAAGGGAAATTCAGGGAATTGGAAACAATTTATCTTGAAAAATACCTGGGCGGTATAGAAGGATTTGTTTTGGCTACAGGTGGAGGAACCCCCTGTTTTAATGACAATATGGAATTGATCAATAAAAAATCGATTTCCGTGTTTTTAGATGTGTCTTTGGAAGAGATTTACAAAAGGATTCCTAAAAATCAATCAGGTAAAAGGCCCATGTTTTCTGGCTTAGATGAAGGAGAGATAATTCTTAAGCTAAAAAACCTTCATGCTGATAGAGAACGGTATTACAGACAGGCAAAAATCATCATCAGCGGAGAGGATATTTCCACAGAACATTTGATGTCTGAATTGATGACTTTTTTTAAAAATTAAATCCAAATGTCAGGAATCCGGTTGTTCTGGTATTCCTGATTTCTATAATTGGTCCGATATTCTGACCATTGTCAATGAATTCATAGGAATTATAAAGCTGGTCAAATTGGGAGGCTATCAATGCAAAGTCAACATAAAATTTCTGCAATCTTGCTCCAAAACCTCCTGAGAACTGCTGGGTACTTCGGTCAAAATTACTGTTGACAAATGGGTCCCCGTAATAAGCATATCCACCCCGAATCCTCCAAATATCAAACCTGAATTCTGCACCGGCCCTGTAGTTTAAAGTGGTTCCATAGAGTGAATTGATGGTCTGATTATCCGCACTTGCGTTAAAATCCCTCGAACTGATTCTCATGGCACTATAATCCAAATAGTCAATATCTGCCGTAATAAATCCATTTTTACCTAGGAAAATGGTCGCTCCACCACTTAATCTTAGAGGTGTATTTAAATTGTAACTACTGATTATTAACGGAGTTAGGGCCTCTTCCCTCCCAAGAGTTATATTTTCCGGTTCAAAAAAGAAGTTGTCATAATCATTGACCATTCTTGCCTCATAGTCTTCACTGAAATTATACCAAGTTGGGGATTGGAAATTGAAACCAAGATTAATCTGATCAATTGGTTTGTAAATAAGACCAAAATTCAGGTTTGCTCCGAATCCATTGATCCTTAAAAATTCATCTATTCTGGAATTTAATAATGGTTCGTCAAAGAACTCCTCAGTGTAGAATTTTTCTTGGAGAAAGTTAATAAAAGACAATCCCAATCCTGCTCCTATGAAAAATTTGTTGTGAAAATTAGCACCGTAAGAAAAACTAGTCTGTCTTGTTCTCCCTTCTCGAATTACCGTTTCATCCTGAAAAGGAAATCCGCCTACGAATGAAAAATACTCTGTCGGATTATTGATAGGGTTACCTGCTTCATCTTCTGTTATGGGATTGATCAGGAAGGTCTGGTAAGCAAGGCCTGTCAATCCGAAATTTTCAATTTGATTTTCCGGGATACCGCTTGCCTGTTGTAAGAAATGATCAATGATTGATGTCTCTCCCTCAAAATCAGAAAAATATCCAAACTGATTATTGAAATGGTTGGTCCTATTGAAGCTTATTCCAAAAGTCCCGCCTCTAAATGCCCCTGTGCTTAAAGGTCCTTTTGGATTACTGATTACCACGCTAAGATTTGGTATTGCAAAGTTCCCTGTTCTGTCTTCCTGGATTTGACTGAGGTAGTTCGTTTCTGATATCCATGTGCCAAAAGCCGAGGTGAAACTGAATTCAGATCTTCTGAAAAAGCCCAATCCTGCCGGATTGGTATGTATATTTGATATATCGCCTCCTAAAGACATTTGGGCTCCGCCCAATCCATTGATCCTAGCTGAACCTGTAGATCTAAATTGGCCGAAACGCAAGGCATCTTCGTAATAGCCTATCTGAGCAAAGGATGTCCCAAGTGCGAATGAAGTAAAGAAAGCAAAGAATAAAAACTTTTTGGAAGAAATCATGAATACAGAAATAGCTGAGCAGACATTGTTTTTCTAAGGCTTTGTTACCTGTTTCTATAAAAAAGGGGAGTAATTATCTCCCCCCTCTTCCGCCGCCTCTTGAGGCTCCGCTGCTCATTCCGCCACCACCACTGCTTCTACTTGGAGCACTCATGGATGGAGAACTGCTTCTGCTTGGTGCTGACATTGACGAACCTCTAGAAGGTGCTGACATTGAGGAACCTCTTGATGGAGATGTGGTCCTTGATGGAGACATTCTATTGTTCATATTGTTGTTGGTATTTCCTCTATTGTAAGAAGGATTTGCGTTTCTTGTTCCCTGAGTACTTCTTGTATTATTAAAGTTACCTGGGTTTGCAGACCTATTGGTGCTGCCATAAGAACTTCTATTTGAAGTTCCACTATTGTAATTTGGTCGTGAGTTAGCAATACCTGTTCTGCTACTTGGCCTTGTCGCAGCAGCCGAGCCTACATTTCTTGTTCCTGCAGAGGCAGAATTGGCAACTCTATTTGTTCTTCCTGAATTATAATAATCGTTTTGAGATCTTCCAAAGTCACGTCCTGATGAGGCTCTGTTGCTGGAATTTACCGTCCTGCCTGAGCCAGAGTTTACTGCATCGCGTCTTGCTGCTCTAGAAGTGGAAGCATAATCCGTACCTCCTCTGACAGGCCCACCTATAGTACCGGAACCTCTTCCTGGTCTAGCTCCCCGAACTACCTGACGTCCGTTTTCACCGCCCCATCCTGGCGCTCCCCAACCCCAACCGGGTGCTCCCCAGCCCCAACCCGGACGCATACCCCAACCCCACATTCCACCACCCATCCAAGGGTTCATCCAAGGATTCATCCAAGGGTTCATCATCCAGGGATTACCCCACATTCCTCCCATTCCCCAGCTCATTCCGAAACTCATATTCCAACCCCACATGGAGTTCCAACCCATTCCCATCATAGGCATACCCCAGCCCATTCCCATCATAGGCATACCCCAGCCCATTCCAACGCCAAAGTTGAAGTTCACATTACTGCCTCCTCCACCTGCGCCGTTTAGGCCAGAACTATTTCCATAAAAATTATTATAGGCATTGATATTACCCTGCTGTTCTTCATTATCATCAAAATAAACTGTCCCAGAATCCGCAACATTGCTTTGAGCTTGATATTTGGCGATATATTCCGGATTGACATTTCGTGCTGAAAAATTTTCCTGCTGGAATTCAGTCGGGGCAACTTCATTCAATGACTGGAAATTTTGGGGATTGTTATTTGAAACCGCGAATTCAGTCGCGATTTTGGCATCCGAAGCCATAAAATAAAGATCATCGGTTTCACCGCTTTTCATAGCATTAAATCCAGTGCTGCAGGAAGAAAGCATCAGAATTGCTCCTGTACCGAGAATGAGTATGTTGTTGAGATTCTTCATTTGTTTGGTTTTACTATTTAAGCTTTTATACGAGGGTAATGTCAGAGGGTTATAATTTTTTGGTTTATATTTGCCCCTTATTGTAATTAGCGAAGATAATTAGATTTTTCAAATCAACAAAAACACTATGAGTAAAGGATTGCCCAAAAGAAGTGAAGACTACTCTTTGTGGTACAATGAATTGGTAAAAAGAGCTGACCTAGCTGAAAACTCCCCTGTAAGAGGCTGTATGGTGATCAAGCCTTATGGGTATTCCATCTGGGAAAAGATGCAGGCTCAATTGGATAAAATGTTTAAGGAAACAGGTCATGTGAATGCATATTTTCCTCTTTTTATACCAAAGTCCTATCTTTCCAAAGAAGCCAAACATGTGGAGGGCTTTGCGAAAGAATGCGCAGTGGTCACACATTACAGACTGAAGAATTCAGAAGATGGAAAAAGTGTAATTGTAGATCCGGAAGCAAAATTGGAAGAGGAATTGATTGTGAGACCAACTTCCGAAACCGTTATTTGGAGTACCTATAAAAATTGGATTCAATCTTACAGGGATCTGCCTTTATTGGTCAATCAATGGGCGAACGTCGTAAGATGGGAAATGAGAACCCGTCTCTTTTTGAGAACTACAGAATTTTTGTGGCAAGAAGGCCATACTGCACATGCAACCAAAGAGGAGGCAATTGCAGAGACCGTTCAGATGATGAATATTTATGCACAGTTCGCTGAAGAGCATATGGCCTTACCAGTAGTGAAAGGCGTCAAAAGTGAAAATGAAAGATTTGCAGGCGCTGAAGACACTTACTGTATTGAGGCTATGATGCAGGACGGTAAAGCTTTGCAAGCAGGAACTTCCCACTTCTTAGGTCAAAATTTCGCAAAGGCTTTTGACGTTAAATTTGCTACCAAAGAGGGTGGATTGGAGTATGTGTGGGGAACCTCCTGGGGTGCCAGTACCAGATTAATGGGAGCATTGATTATGGCGCATTCTGATGACAACGGATTGGTATTGCCGCCTAAATTGGCACCGATTCAGGTTGTGATCATTCCGATCTATAAAACTGACGAGGAATCAAAAAACATTTCAGAAAAAGCAAATGAAATCATAACCAAGCTTCGTTCCAAAGGAATTTCTGTTAAATTCGATGATAGAGATACCCACAAACCGGGATGGAAATTTGCCGAATATGAATTGAAAGGCGTGCCGGTACGCATTGCAATGGGTCCTAGAGATTTGGAAAACAACTCTGTTGAAATTGCCAGAAGAGATACGCTTTCTAAGGAGATTGTTAACCTTGAAGGGGTAAAAATTGAAGAATATATATCTGAATTGCTGGATATAATCCAAAAGGCCATTTTTGAAAAAGCGCTAAATTTTAAGCACGAAATGACAACAGAAGTGGATTCTTGGAAAGAATTTGAAAGCCTTCTCGAAAATAAGGGCGGATTTCTATCCGCTCATTGGGACGGAACCAATGAAACCGAGGAAAAGATCAAAGAGTTGACAAAAGCAACTATAAGGTGTATCCCTATAGATAGGAAAACTGAAGCAGGTAAATGTATTTTGACTGGGAAACCTTCAGAAGGACGGGTTCTTTTTGCCAGAGCCTATTAGTGCTGTATAACATGGAAGGATTTCAAATAGGACTTTCTTAGTTGAAACATCCATTGAACTTATTATTCTCAAACTTTATTTAGACAAAAAGTTGATCAAAAGCCTTCTGTGGAAAATTCAGAAGGCTTTTTGATCTATCTTAAAAAGAAATCTTAGGTCTGATTTTTCTCAACGGGAAAAACTGCCTATTTTCATGAAAAATATTATTTATGACATGGCTCATATTAATCAGCTTATTGACCATCGGGCTGATATTGGTGATTACTGAAATTCTTTTTGTACCTGGTACTACTTTGGTGGGTATTTTGGGGGTATTTGTTACTATAGGGGGCATCTATTATGCATTTATTTCCTTCGATAATCAATTTGCTTGGATAATTCTGGGACTTACGCTGTTGTTGAATTTCTCAGTCCTAGTATATGGATTTCGCTCAGGGGTATGGAAAAAGTTTGCGTTAAAAGAATCAATTACCAGCAGGGCTTTTGATGACAGATTATTGGGATTGGAAGTAGGTATGGAAGGAAAAACAATCTCTGATTTGAAACCCATAGGAAAAGCAGAGTTTCTTAATAGGATTTTTGAAGTAAAATCCAATTCAGGTTTTATTTCTGTCGGTTCAAAGGTTTTTATCACTAAATTGGAAAATAATACTATCATCGTTAAAAAATAACTTATGGAAATGACTAATTCGGCTTTTATTTTATTTACAGCTTTTGCCGCGCTGATTTTACTATTTATTTTTCTCTATTTCGTTCCCGTCAATCTTTGGATTACGGCCATCTTTTCAAATGTAAAAGTCGGGATAGGGGAATTGATTGGGATGCGAATCAGGAAAGTTCCGCCGAGTGTTATTGTGAATTCTCTCATTACTGCAACCAAAGCAGGATTGGCCCTTACTACCAATGATTTAGAAACCCATTATTTGGCAGGGGGAAATGTCCCGAATGTCATCCGGGCCTTAATTTCAGCCGATAAAGCCAATATTACCTTGAGTTTTAAGCAAGCAACGGCCATTGACCTTGCCGGTAGAGATGTGTTTGAGGCGGTTCAGATATCAGTTAATCCAAAAGTAATCAATACACCTAATGTGGCTGCTGTTGCAGCAGACGGTATCCAATTGATTGCCAAAGCGAGGGTTACTGTTAGGGCCAATATTGCTCAGTTGGTAGGTGGGGCCGGGGAAGAAACCATTCTGGCTAGAGTAGGAGAGGGTATTGTTACTTCGATTGGTTCTGCACAAAATCACAAAAGTGTTCTTGAAAATCCGGACAAGATATCTAAACTGGTCTTGGAAAGAGGCTTAGATGCCGGTACTGCTTTCGAAATTTTATCCATCGATATTGCGGATATAGATGTAGGTACTAACATTGGTGCGAAATTACAGATTGACCAAGCATCGGCAGATTTGAAAGTTGCTGAAGCCAAGGCTGAGGAAAGAAGGGCTATGGCAGTGGCTTTGGAGCAGGAAATGAAAGCAAAAACAGTGGAAATGAGAGCAAAAGTAATTGCTGCTGAAGCAGAAATCCCCAAGGCAATATCTGAGGCCTTTAGGAGTGGCAATCTTGGAGTGATGGATTATTACAGAATGGAAAATATTAAATCTGATACAGAAATGAGATCATCTATTGCAGGTACCGATACGGGAAGTGGCAAAGAAGGCGGTAAAAGTAAGTTGGGAGATAAATAGATTATAAAGGTTTATCATATAAAAAAATCCGGGCAATGAATATTGTCCGGATTTTTGTTTTTAAGATATCAACTTCCAAGTCTTTTTCTCTTTTCCTTATTGCTTTCAGGTAAGACCGGGATAGGAGGTGCCTGATATTGATATTCTGCCAATATCTGTGAACTTCCGTGATCAAAAAGAATGCTTTTGTAAAAAAGCGGAAGTAAAAAATCACCTTTTTCATCCAATATTCCATACTTATCACCAAGCCTAACCAAAATCCTGTCTTTTCCTTCTCTTCTTAATTCATCAAATTTTGGTTGGATTAATTCATTCCCGAAAGGATCCAATAGACCAAATGCGCTTTCATTTTCGGAAATAAAATAATTTTCATCACCTCTGGAAATTCTTCCGAAGGAAGTTTCGGAAAGTAGAAAATCACTTTTATTCAAAAGATGATATCTCCCGTTTTTTTTGACTATGGAAATACCCTTTTCAAAATCACTTACAGATTCAAATTGAAATGGAGACAACAATTGACCCGAATTGTCAATAAAGCCCCAAAGACCATCGTTTTTTACTGCTGCTATTTCCTCTGAAAAACCCCGAACTTCTTCAAAAGAAGCTGAAATCGACCAATTTCCTGATTTATTGATAAAGCCATATTTTCCGGCATTCATAGCGGGGAAGAGGTTTTCACTGCCTGGAAGAATTTTTTCCACATCAGTTACCGGATTGACCTGCCATCCATTTGGGCCAAGCAAACCCAGTTTTTTATCTCTCAGAAATACATTAAAATGTTTTTGTCCAACCGGAACAACTTTTTCCATACCAACCTGATCCAAAAGAATCCCGTCATATTTCATTACTCTTCTAAGTTTACCATGCACAAACTCCAGAATCAGATCTCCATCTAGCGTGATTTTGTGATAGGAAGTGTATTTGATATCCACTTTTTCTTCACGTCCCCTAATCAGCATATATTGATTGCCTTCTAATGCAAAAAAATAGTTGTCATCCAAATATTCCATTTGATCGATAATGGGGTCCAAAATGTATTTCCCTTCTCTGTTGATCAAGCCTAATCCGGTTGTCTGTTTTGATACCAGAAAATTTTCATTGATTTGTTTGACATCCAGATGCGGTTTTTTTGGAGTTATTGAAAGCGGTAGAAAGAAACCTTCTGCTGATTTGGCGATTACCTGGCCGTTGGTGGTCAGTTTTGCTTCCTCCCAATTGCCTAAAAATCTTGTTTGTTTATCTGAATTATTATAAACCCAATAGTCATTGCCCTTTTTGGCTAAAACAAGGCTATACAATGTCTGTATCTCGTCATATTCAACAGGGAAAATTTTCTCTCCATATTCATGAAAAACTCCCTGACCATTTTGCCCTTTAACCACAATCCAAGGTTGGTTATAAGCGATTAAGGAAGACCCATCAAGGCTTATAAAAGGCTTGTAATCTTTGCTCAGAAGTTTTAACTCCTGATTGGCCGAACTGATTCTTACTGATTCTCCAAGGATACTGATTTGATCATATTCAATTCTGGATTTAAGCCTGAATTCCTGATCATAGACCTCATAGCTTTGGGCCAAAGCGTTATTTATGGAGCCCAAAAAAAATATTGAAATCATGCCTATTCCCAAGGCTTGGTAATTCTTCATAAGCTTATACTGATTGAAATTTTAAATTAAATGGAGAGTTGACTAAAAACAAATGCAAAAGAAAACTTTTATTTGAAAAAATAGCACGCTTTTATTAAAGGTACCGAAATAGCTATTCTTTGTTTTGATTTTGTTTTTCCAAATCAAACAAATCAGAAATGATATCGATCATTTTGTCAGCTTCATCTCTCTGACAGGCAGCTCTAAGTTGTACCACAGGCACTTTTAGAATTTTCTGCATCATGCTCTTGGTAATTTTCTCGATAATCTCAATCTGCTTTTGATCTGCATTTTTGAGAAACCGTTCCATTTCCTCCTGCCGGATTTGTTCGAGCGCATTTTTAAGCTTATTGATGGTTGGGAAGACCATCATTTCCTTTTTCCAATTGTAAAAGTCGTCGATACTTTCAGCAATGATGGTTTCCACATGGGGTATTGAAGCCATCCTTTTTTCAAGTGTTTCGGATGCCTTGCTTCTGATATTGTCGACATTATACAAGATTGCTCCGGGCACATCCTCTATAGATGTATCTATACTTCTCGGAACCGATAAATCAACAAAAAGTTTATAACTCTGAATATTCATTTCCTTCACCATTGATTTGGTGATGAAAGGCTCAGATTTCATAATTGAGGACACGATCACATCCGCATTTTGCATTGCTTCTTTGCATTGCTCAAATGGAACAACGGTGAATCCCAATTCATCTGCCAGTTGTTTGGCTTTATCAAATGTTCTATTGGTAATGGTGACCTGGGCTTCAGGAATATGGACCATGTTTTTTGCGACATCCTCTCCGATTTCACCTACACCTATCAAAAGAACCCTGGGTTGGTAGGTATTTGATGTGAGTTCTTCGATAAGTTCAACAGCTGCATAGGATACAGAGGCAGCACCATCTCTGAAGGCAGTTTCCTGTACCACACGTTTGTTGGTAAAGAAAACTGTGTGCATCAATCGGTGGAGAAAAGGACCCGCTAAATCCAGATCAGCAGAAGCCTGGTAAGCCCTTTTTACCTGATTGGCAATCTGCATATCACCTACTACCTGGGCTTCTAAACCTATTGAAACTTTAAACAAGTGTTCAATGGCTTCTCTATCTTCATTGAAAACTTTAAAGTATTCCAGATAATCCACGACATTTGAAAGACCCTTTTCAAGGCCGATCAGTTTAATGATCTCTGCACTTAACTCCAGTTCGTGGGAATAATAAATCTCCGTTCGGTTACAAGTAGAAAGAATAAGGGTATCAGTAAGGCTAAAAAATTCTTTCAGTTTTACCAAAAGGGTATGAATAGAACCTTCATCCAAAGAAATTACCTCCCGTATCTGTACCGGAGCATTTTTGTGCGATAAACTTATGGCTCTAAACTTTTTTTGCATTATAAAATCTTTCTGTCGCAAATTTAATTCAGATTCTATAGGAAAAGAATATTTTGATTCTTTGACTCCTAATTTAAAATCTGTCTAAATAATTTTCAGGATTTGATGAAGTGGAGGTGACTTTGATAACTAAAATTGTATATTTAAATCAATTGTAGTAAATTTTCCTGTCTATATAATGTATGTAGTATCTAATTGGTTTCACTTTTCATTTCAAATTTTCATGAAAGCTAAGTTATATTTTTTTCTTAAATCTTATTTTGGGTTTTCGCAGCGTGAATCCAGAGGCCTGGTGATTGTTTTTCCTGTTTTATTCCTGTTATATCTTTTCCCATCCGTTTATGATTGGATGCTCAGAAAAAAAAATGAACAGCAGTACGAGCAATATTTGGGAAAAATAGACAGTCTCATTCAGGCAGGGTGGCAGCCCTATAATCCTAACCCGAATTTCTCCAATGAAACATTCAACCAAGATACCTCCAAGAACCGAATCAATTATCAGAGGCCGAAATCCCCGCAGTTAAATAAACTGCTATTTAATGAGGCAGACTCTGTCGTATTGCAGATTGTCCCCGGTATAGGGCAGACAATGGCCGGTAGAGTGGTGAAATTCAGGGAAAACATGGGTGGAATTCACCACAAAGACCAGTTACTTGAGGTTTATGGAATGACACCGGAGGTCTTGGAAAGGGTTTTTGAGTATTTTGAATTTCATCCCGAAATATTCAGGAAATTGGCAATCAATCAATCAGATGTCTCTTCATTGGCACAACATCCCTATATCAATTATGGCGCTGCAAAAGTGATAGTGGCTTATCGTGAACAGCATGGATTCTATACTCAAGCAGATGATTTGCTCAAGATAAAAATCTTCAATGAGGAATGGCTGGAAAGATTAAAGCCATATCTGGAGTTTTAATGGGAATAATCGGACAAAGGCAGAATTAGTATTGTTTAAAAGGTGGATTTTCCTCAAACCATCATATCAATAAACTTTTTCCCCACCTATATAAGTGGCGAATACTTTGACATTTCGAAGATCAATTTCAGGGCATAGCATAATATCTTTTTCAAGAACCACAAAATCCGCAAGCTTTTCCGGTTCAATACTTCCTTTCAAATGCTCTTCAAAATTTGCATAAGCCGCCCAGATGGTCATTCCTTTCAAAGCCTGTAAGCGAGTAATTTTATTTTCGGACTGAAATCCATTTTCAGGTAAATTATTGGCATCTTTTCTAACTACAGCAGCATGAAATCCATACAAGGGATTGATATGTTCAACAGGGAAATCACTTCCTAAAGCAAGCATGCCATTTTGGTCCAAGAGATCTTTATAAGCATATGCAGTCTTAATTCGCATGGCCCCCAACCTTTGACCCGCCCAATACATATCGGAAGTGGCATGGGTGGGTTGTACCGAGGGGATAATGCTATAAGCAGCGAATTTTGACATATCTTCATTACTTACAACTTGGGCATGTTCAATTCTCCACCTGAGATCATTTTTGCCTTTTAAATATTTGGCATAAATATCCAAAAGCGTCCGGTTTGCAGAATCTCCTATACAATGTGTATTCATCTGGAATCCGTTATCATAGATTCTTTTTGCCAATGCATCAAAATCAGCCGGGTTTTTTAATAAAAAACCATAATTACCGGCATGGTCATGGTATGGTTTTAGCAGAGCAGCACCTCTTGAACCAAGAGCCCCATCACCATAAATTTTAAAGCTTCTGACAGTTAGAAAATCGTTTTGGACAGGACCGGTTGTAAAAAAATGTTCCATGTTTTCTTCAGTAGGATTGACCATGGCATAGACACGCATTTTGAGTGAGCCCTCTTGATGCATTTTTTCAATCAAGTCAATTGTTTCTTTTTCCAAACCGGCATCCACAACTGATGTAAGTCCAACTTCAAAGCAATTTTCCTGGGCTGCAATCAGGGCATTTCTTGATTCTTCAATACTCCATGCAGGGATATGGGTGGATACCAATTTGATTGCATTATCTATCAAAACTCCGGTAGGTTGTTTGTCTCTAAGAATTACTTTTCCGCCTGTCAATGTTGTTGTTGCCGTAACTTTGCCTAAATCCAAAGCTTTTTGGTTTGCCAAAGCAGCATGACCATCTATTCGTGTGAGTAGCACAGGAGTATTTGGGAATAGGGAATCCAATTTTTCTTTGGCGGGAAATTCCTTACTTTCCCACAGATTCTGATCCCAACCCTGTCCAAGGATCCAAGTCAAATCGGGGTTTTTATCAGCATGGTCTTTGACTCTTTCGACCAACTCCTCTTCTGATTCCGTTCCAAGCAGATCGGCAATTCCTAAGCCCAACCCATACCTGTAAAAATGAGAATGGGCATCAATAAACCCCGGGTAAATGGATCTGCCATCCATATCAATCGTCTCTTCTGACTTGTATTTTGACAGAATAGACCGGTCGCTACCAATTTCAATGAATCTATTGTCTTTGACTGCAAATGCCTGCAAAATCGAAAAGCCTTCGTCAACTGTGTAAATGACTGCATTGTGCACAATGAGGTCTACTTCTTCTTGTTCAGGATTACATGAAAAAAAACATAAACTGAAAAAAATCATAGAAAGGATTGGGATATTTTTTTTCATTTTATAAAGTTTGATTTATAATAGTAATGTAAAACCCGGCATATTTGTACTATGAAGTTGTCCAGCAAGGATTTTTTGACAGAATCCTTAAATTTTCCCCAATTTGAGTTTGAATTGACTGAGCGTAATGGAAAATTAAGCATTTTCGATTCACTTAGAAAGAAGTTTCTCATATTGACACCGGAAGAATGGGTCAGGCAACATATGATTCAATTTCTGGTCCAATTTAAAAATTATCCAAAGAGTCTTTTTGCATTGGAAAAAGGATTGAAATATAATGCTGTGCAAAAAAGATTTGATATTTTGGTTCTTGATAGGATGGGAAAACCCTTTCTGCTTATTGAATGTAAGGCCTCCGATGTAAAACTTTCACAAAAAACAGCTGAGCAGATAGCTGTATATAACAAATCAATAGAAGCTCCATTTATTGGGGTGAGTAATGGAAGACAGCACCTGTTTTTGGAATTGGCAGGAAATGGGACGGAATATATTCAATTAAATGAATTACCCAATTTCCCAATTAATTAATGTGATTTGTGTCATGTTTTCTGTTATCTTTGGATGTGAAAATCAAACACTCAATTTGACAAAACTGCCTAATGAAAGTCCAACAAAAAAGCACACCATGTGAGCTTTGCATGAGCCGAAAGTTCTCACTTTTCGCAGATCTTTCTGAGCAACATCTTTGTCATCTATCTGACAGTAAGAACTTTATAACCCATAAAAAGGGTCAAATTCTTTTTTATGAAGGAACCAAACCACTTGGTGTTTTTTGTATCAATGATGGTATTGTCAAGGTATATAAGACTGCTTCAAATGGAAAAGAACAGATAGTAAGATTGGCAAAAAAAGGTGATTTTTTAGGATATTCCTCCCTTTTGGGTGAGGAATCCTACTCAAATTCAGCCACTATCGTGGAAGATGCCAAAATCTGTTTTGTACCGAGGGAATCGTTTCTTAAGGTCCTTGCCGAAGACACCGGATTCCATAGGAGAGTCACCAAAGCCCTTTGCCACGATTTGGGTGTTATGGAAGAAAAACTGACCGATGCAACCCAAAAATCCATCAGAGAAAGGTTGGCTTTTACACTTTTGAAACTGAGTGAAACGTATGGAATAGATGGTTCTGCTGGGGAAAAAATTGATATTATTCTCACAAGAGAGGAAATTGCAGGATTGGTTGGAACCGCAACAGAAACAGTAATCCGGTTGCTTTCGGAATTCAAAAAAGATGAACTTATTGATTTTGAAGGAAAGAAAATCATAGTGCTGGATAAAAAAGGACTTGCAAGGCTTTCGGATTTTTACGGGTAGTATTTCATTTAATTGAAGCCATATATTTTGATCAATTAATATTATTAATATAAACTCTAACTTAATCTGGAAATATTTTTAGTCATTTTAATTTTTCAAACCTCATTATTAACATTAACTAAAGTCCCGTAGGGACATGATATAGGTAAAATCAAACTATTAATCGAACAGCTTTTGTGCCTTTAGGTACAAAATATATTCCGTACCTAAAGGCACGGAAATTCGCCAAAATGAAATTTGCCTACCCATATCTAGTCCCTAACGGGACGTTAAAGACATCTAGAAATAACGAGGATTTTCTAAAGTACACTATAGCATAACCTTCCTATTTTGTAATATCAGAAATCTTTTTGAACCTGTTTTTGTTGTCCTAGCATGAATGTCCGTTTAACCCTAATTATATTGTTCCTATCAATCAGCTCAGCATCCTTTGGACAAAGTGCTGCTTATAAAACCCTACTTAAAGGATACTATGATAAGGATTTCCCGATTGTTTATCCTTATCAAAATGAGATAGTTGAAAAGGCTCTGTTTTTGGATACCCGTGAAAAAGAGGAATTTGAAGTAAGCCATCTTCAAGGAGCGAAATGGGTCGGTTATGAAACTTTTTCATTGGAAAGCCTTCAGGATATTCCAAAAGATGAAACTATTGTTGTTTACTGCTCTATCGGTGCGAGAAGTCAGGATATAGGGAAAAAGCTGAAATCTGCCGGTTACAAAGAAGTCTATAATTTGTATGGGGGGATTTTTCATTGGGTAAATGAAGATTATCCGGTATATAAAAATGAAGAGGAAACAGATGAAGTTCATGCTTTTAGTAAAATATGGGGTATTTGGCTTGAAAAAGGAAAGAAGGTATATTGAATTGTCTTGCAGACGACAGGGATTGTTTTGCAGATGGGTTAGATTTGTAATCTGATATTTGTAAAAAACAGTAATTCTAAAAACCATTTGGGCTTTCTTCATGAAAATATTTATAACCTTAATGTTTGTCTTTTCTTTTTTGTCCTGTCAGGGGTCTGACTTGGGTCAAAAAAATTCAAACCCACCTGATCATCAGATTTTCGATGAATTGCTGAAAAAACATGTCAGCAAGGATGGTGTAGTTAATTATAAGGGATTTATCAGTGATAAGGAAAAGTTCGAAAAGTACTTGGACCTTTTGAGCAACAATGCGCCTGATAGGAGTACTTGGAGTAATGACGAACAATTGGCCTATTGGATAAATGCGTATAATGCGTTTACTGTTAAATTAATTGTAGATAATTATCCGGTAGCAAGTATTCAGGACCTGCATCCCAAAATCAAAATACCTTTGGTAAATACAGTCTGGCATATCAAATTCTTTAAAATAGGAGGGGAAGAGGCCAGTTTAGATGAGATTGAGCACAAAATTCTGAGAAAAGAATTTGATGAGCCCCGAATTCATTTTGCCATTAACTGCGCGTCTTTTTCCTGTCCTCCGCTTTTGAATGAAGCCTTTTTCCCTGATAAATTAGAAGATCAATTGAATAAGGTTGCCAAATCATTTATCAACGATCCCAAGAGAAATTTAATCCGACAGGAAAAGGCTGAGTTATCCCAGATTTTTTCATGGTTTAAAGGTGATTTCACTAAAAAGGGAAGTTTAATTGATTATATTAACCAATATTCTGTAATTAAAATCAAATCAAACGCTAAAATATCCTACCTAAATTACGACTGGTCACTTAATGAATAAGCCCAAAAAAAGAGTTGTTATCATTGGAAATGGGATTTCTGGAATTACCTGTGCCCGGCACATTAGAAAGAAAGATGGAAATGCTGAAATTCTGGTTATCTCGGGTGAAACTGATCATTTCTTCTCCCGCACGGCACTCATGTATATTTACATGGGACATATGAAATACGAACATACCAAACCTTACGAAGACTGGTTTTGGGAGAAGAATAATATCCTTCTGAAAAAAGCATGGATAAATACGATTGACTTTGAAAGAAGGATTTTAAAATCTGCCGATGAAGAGATCGGTTTTGATATTCTGATTCTGGCTACAGGTTCCAAACCCAATAAATTTGGATGGGTAGGCCAGGATTTGGAAGGGGTTCAGGGACTATATTCTTACCAGGATTTGGAATTGATGGAAAAGAATACCAAAGGGATAAGAAATGCGGTTGTAGTTGGTGGTGGCCTGATAGGTATTGAAATGGCAGAAATGCTGAGGTCAAGAAATATTCCTGTCACATTTTTGGTAAGGGAAGAAAGTTTCTGGGATAATATACTTCCAACTGAAGAGTCCAATTTGGTCAACAGGCATATCCAAGAACATCATATTGACTTAAGACTCCGAACAGAATTAGATGAAATCCTTGGTGATCAAAATGGACGGGTAAAATCCGTGAGGACGAAAAACGGTGAAATCCTGGAGGCACAATTTGTTGGGTTGACCGCAGGTGTGAGTCCCAATATTGGATTTCTTTTAAACAGTGGTTTAAAAATCAATAGAGGGATTTTGGTTGATTCCTATTTTAAGACAAATGTAGAAGATGTCTATGCGATTGGGGATTGTGCGGAGTTTTATAATGCGCCGTCGGCCGACCGAAAGAATATAGAGCAAGTGTGGTATACCGGTAGAATGCATGGAGAGACCTTGGCGTATAATCTTACTTCAAGCGATGCTGTACCCTATAAACCCGGTGTTTGGTTTAATTCGGCAAAATTTCTGGATATTGAGTATCAAACTTATGGACAAGTACCCCCGTATTGGGACGAATCCATGTCAAGCTTTTATTGGGAAGATAAAGGAGGTAAGGCTTGTTTGAGGATACTTTTCACCAAAGCGGACAAAAGTATTTTAGGGGTTAATGGATTTGGATGGCGGTTACGTCATGAATTTTTTGACAAAGCAATAAGCGAAAAATGGCAATTGGAGAAAGTTATTTTAAACCTGCACAAAGCAAACTTTAATACTGAATTTCACAAAAATTTCCATGAATTGGTCTTAAATCAATATAACCAACAATTCGGTAAAAAACTGGCATTGAAAAAATCTTCCTTTTTACAAAAAATTCTAGGATCAAGGGCATGAAAAATATTCAAAAAGTAGGACTGATTTTATTTGTTTTGGGTTTTATAGCCTTTAGCATGTTACCTTTTTTTGGAAGTTATTTTTTGGATAAAGAGACTGTTCAGCGTGAAGTAAAAAGCATCCATCAAGAGGTAATGGTAGATATTCTTTCGCCCATGTATGGAAAGGAATATTCCTCAAATTTTGAGTTTATTTCAGATTTCAATAAATATTTTGATGCTTTTAATGATCGTCTCAAGTCCGAACAGGATTGGGATAATGTGATTTGGGATAACTATGTCTTTCCATTGACTAAAGCAGCTTCAAAAGGACCTTTGGTTGAAGAACCATATTATTACTTGGCCATTACGATTGGTTTGGCAGTTGTGGGCGGATTGATTTACATATTGCCTTTGTACCGGAATGAACCGGAAGGCATCAAAAACAATGGTATATTTTTTTCCTCCATGAAATCAAGGGGGCTTTTGGGGATCATCATTGGGACCTGGTTGATTTTATTTTATGTGATTTTGTATTGGTTTCCTGAGTATCTTACCAATCTGGTTTTGATGGTAGACCCGCTGAGTATAGCGCTTTCAGGCAATCCTGCGAGTCAATGGTTTTTATATGGACTGATTTATACCCTTGCTATTCTGGTAATGGGGATCAGAATGTTCCGAAAATACCGAGGAAATAACTATCAGACTATCCGGACTGTCTCGGTCATGTTTTTTCAATTGGCCTTTGCCTTTTTGATTCCGGAGATTTTGGTATTATTGAATATGCCCTGGCATGATTTTAAGAATATCTGGCCCTTGGATTATTCATTTTTCTATGAGTATAGGATAGATGGGATGCTGAGTTCAGGCGCTCTGGGTATGTTTATGTTAGTTTGGGGAATCATTTTGATTGTACTGGGCGTTCCATTATTTACTTATTTCTATGGGAAAAGATGGTATTGTTCTTGGGTTTGCGGTTGTGGAGGTTTAGCTGAGACTTTGGGGGATCCTTACAGGCAATTGTCCGATAAATCCCTAAAGGCTTGGAAAATTGAAAGGTATATGGTCCATGGAGTTTTGGTTTTTGCGGTTGTTATGACCGCTGTGACTATTGTGAATTACTTTATGGAATTTGGACTATTGGGTCAGGCCACAGATCAGCTGCACTCCATTTATGGTTTTATGATAGGCTCGGCTTTTGCAGGGGTTATCGGAACTGGGTTTTATCCTTTTATGGGTAACCGGGTATGGTGCAGATTTGGCTGTCCTTTGGCAGCCTACTTGGGTATTGTCCAAAGATTCAAGTCTAGGTTCAGGATTACTACCAATGGGGGTCAATGCATATCCTGTGGTAATTGTTCCACCTATTGTGAAATGGGGATAGATGTTAGATGGTATGCTCAAAGAGGACAAAATATAGTACGGGCTTCCTGTGTAGGCTGTGGGGTTTGCTCTGCAGTATGTCCAAGAGGAGTCCTGAAACTTGAAAATGGAGAAGAAGCGGGAAGACTCAATGAAATGCCGATCATTATAGGAAACAAATCCATCAGCCTTAAATCTTAATTGCAAAACATTAGGTGGATTAACTCTACTTTATCAATTTAGAAGAGAAGAATGAAGGCTTTTCATATAGATTATTTAATTCTATAATGTGAAAAAAATTTGGGTATTCTAAGGTTGGCCTTATTGCCCCTTTTGGGGCGAAATATTGGTAGGAAAAAATTGGTTATGGTAGGTTTTCGTGCCTTTAGGTACGGAATATATGTTGTACCTAAAGGCACAAAAAAGAATCGATTCATCGTTTGATTCTACCCATATTCTGTCCCTATGGGACTTTGGTTCAAATTAGAATTAAGGTTTTCAAAAGTTTATACCAGGATTCTAAAATGTAGCAAATTAGATTTAAGATAAACCACAAAAATCTCATTTAATTTTAAGACGTCTTTGCAAAACTGACATTAAAATGGTAATTCTATACAATTCTCGGAAGATGCTGAATTTGACGGTTCTCCAGACTTCGGTCTTCCGTCTCCCGTCCTTTTTGTAAGAGGATTTAGGATGGCTCATAGAATAGCAGTTTCCAACATATATCACCAACAAAACTGATAAAAAGGTCAATGTATCTCATTTATTTCTTTCTGTTAATTTATGTTCTGGCAATGCTGTTTGTATTGGTTTACAGCTTTGCTCAAGCTCATTTATTATATCACTTTTTTAGATTTAAAAATAAACCTAATCAAACGGCTGATCAAAATCCGGATAAATTGCCAATTGTCACCGTTCAATTACCAGTCTATAATGAGCTGTATGTGGTGGAACGGTTGATCGATGCGGTTGCTAAATTCAATTATCCCACGGAAAAACTAGAGATTCAATTGCTGGATGACAGTACTGACGAAACTGCTGAGATAATTAAAAGCAGCATTAAAAAATATCCCGAAATTAATTTCCAATATATCCATCGAAAGCTTAGAACAGGTTTTAAGGCCGGAGCTTTGCGGGAAGGTTTGAAAGAGGCGAAGGGAGAATTTATAGCCATTTTTGATGCGGATTTTGTACCTGATCCTGATTTTTTGATCAAGACAGTGGGGCATTTCTCCAATGAAAAAGTGGGCATGGTGCAAACGAGGTGGACTCATTTAAACGAAAATTATTCTTTATTGACCCGCCTTCAGGCATTTGCCTTGGATGCTCATTTTATGGTAGAACAAATGGGCAGGAATGAGCAAAAGGTATTTATCAATTTCAATGGCACTGGAGGTATTTGGAGGAAAAGCTGCATCCTTGATGCCGGTAATTGGCAGGATGACACGCTTACTGAAGATTTGGATTTGAGTTACAGGGCCCAACAAAAAGGTTGGGAGTTTGTGTACAGACCTGATATCAAATCACCCGCTGAGTTACCGCCGGTGATGTCCGCCATCAAATCTCAGCAGTTTCGTTGGACCAAAGGGGGTGCAGAGTGTGCCACCAAACATTTGGGGGATGTATTGCGAAAGCCCTTTGGATTCAAAGTCAAGTTTCATGCTACAGCCCATTTGTTGAATGCGGTAATTTTCATTGCGGTACTTTTGGTGAGTCTCAGTTCTATCCCTGTATGGTGGGCCTTTTACAGAGGAATGATCCCTGAAAATTATTTTCAGGGGGCTGCTGTATTTTTGGTTGGTTTTGTGATTATTGCTTTGGTATACTTTGTTGCCAATTTGAGTTTGGTGAATTACAGTTGGCGAGGAGTAGGGAGGTTTCTCTGGGAGTTGCCCTTGTTCCTATCTGTATCCATGGGTCTTGCTTTGCACAATTCCCAAGCAGTTTGGGAAGGTTTGAGTGGCAAGAAATCACCCTTTATCAGAACCCCAAAGTATAACCTATCTAAGGAAAATAAGAACTGGAGCAAAAATGTTTACAATTCATGGAAAATCCCTTTAACCACCTATTTGGAAGGGATATTGGCTTTGGTATTTATAGCAATGGTTATTATTTCCGTTCAGACGAAGACTTATGAAATGTTGGTTTTTCATTCCATGTTGGCGGTAGGATATGGTTTGGTCAGTTGGGAGTCTTTTAGGGGAAGTAGGGTGGGGTAGTAGAGAGAAGCGAGAGGCGAGAGATTAGAGCCGAGAACCAAGATTAGAACCAAGAAACAAGAGCCAAGAGCCAAGAAACAAGAGCCAAGAAACAAGAGCCAAGATTCAAGAACCAAGAGCCAAGAAATAAAGCCTGTCCCGAGCATCTGGAATACAAGATCGACACGTCATTGCGAGGAGCACTACACTCACTGTTATGCTTATAATAATCCTTCGTGCGACGTGGCTTTCTCTTTAGGCGGATGAGGTTTATTTGTGCTATGGAGAATGAGAAGTGAGACAAGGAAGCCAGGAATTGAAATGCAAGAGCCAAGAACAGAGAGCCAAGAAACAAGAAACAAAGCCTGTCCCGAGCATCGGGAAGCCAAGAAGGGGTTGTCCGAAGTTTGTAGCGTCGTGACGTTGAGTATGGCGTTTGTAACGCTACTGGTACTTCTGAATAAAATATTCACCTGAAATATACATTAATGCCCAAATCAGAATCAACCCGTCACCCTTCCAACTTCACCATAGACGTCCTTATCCCGGCCTTTAATGAAGAAAATTCAGTAGGAAAGGTAATCAGGGATATTCCGCCTTTTGTCAGGAACATTATTGTGGTAAATAACAACTCCCATGATGATACTAAAATGGTGGCTGAAGCAGCGGGTGCAATTGTTTTGGATGAACCGCAGAAAGGTTATGGCAAAGCCTGCCTTACTGGGATGGATTTTATCAGAAATTTAAAACAGCAACCCGATATTTTGGTGTTTTTGGATGCAGACTATTCAGATTATCCCGAGCAAATGTCCGAAGTCATACGGCCCATAATCGAAGATGGCTATGATATGGTGATTGGTTCCAGGGCTTTGGGAAAAAGAGAGCGGGGCTCAATGACTTTACCGCAAGTATTCGGAAACTGGCTTTCGACAACTTTGATGAGATGGATATACAAGGTGGATTACACGGACTTGGGTCCATTCAGGGCAATCCGTTGGGAGAAGTTGAAAGCCCTTGGAATGGTGGATGAAAATTATGGTTGGACCATCGAGATGCAGATCAAAGCTGCTAAATTAGGACTCAAATCCACCGAAGTGCCTGTGGATTACCGTAAAAGGATAGGGGTCAGTAAAGTCAGTGGTACGGTCAAAGGGGTTTTTGGGGCGGGGTGGAAGATTTTGTGGACGGTGTGGAGGTATAGGTAGGTGGTTCAATTTTATTTTGTTTAACATGTTGTATCGAAAAATCGAATAAGGGAAATTTCATATTTGAGAAAGAAAAGAAAGGTCAAATTTCTCTTCAACGAAGATTTTATTTTTTTTAATAGAATACCTGCTTAGTGGAACAGCTAGGTTTTTAATCCAACCAATTTTAATTCAGCATTTCAGTAACAGGTTTTTAATTATCCGAAAGACCTGAATATTTAAAATGAATTGGTCTACTTCGAGGAAAAGTGATCATCACAGAATTTTTCTAATGTTAAAATTATATTCAAATAAAAATACGAAAAAGTCTCAAAAAAGGGAACGTGATGGAAAACAGTAAGCTTGGACTAAGACTTTGGCTTTATCTGATGACTTTCATGAGTGCCACCAAACAGGTTTTAAGTGCTTTAGAGAAAGCCTTTTCTACATGTTGGTTGTTGGTGAAAGTCAACCCTATTGGAGGATCTCAGAAAACAATACATATTTATTTCTATTAATTATTTACTGTCATCCGACTAAATTCTAAAACGTGGAAAGAATCCTTCTGACACTCTAATTAAGGGGAATTTTTTGAATTTTGAAAAAGACCCCCCTTATTTAAACTGAACAATTCAAATTGTACTATTTTCAGATCCCTGTCCAGACTGGATAATCTACCTGATCTGACAAGCTTTATCAGCGAAATGTAGGAGCACATGTTTATTGCTGCCATGTTTACGATGGTTACAAACTGTTCAGCTTCTCTGCACTGCCTGTGAATTACCGAAAACAACAAATTGGCTATCAGAGCTATCCACACCTGCGTTTTGATTCCCTCCATGCTGTCCGAGTAAAAATATCCCAGTTCAAAGTTTTGTTTCAGCTGTTTGAACAGAATCTCAATGTTCCATCTGTATTTGTAAAGCAGAATGACTGTACTGTCACTGTAGTCAAACATATTGGATACAAACTCCAGTACCTTACCGCTGACCGGGTCTTTGTAAATGATCAATCTTGCCTTTAAAGGGTCTTTTGTTGGGTTGAGCATGATTATCTGATCGGAAACTACCCCTCCATCAGCATATTCACTGATGTGGTTTGGCTGTCCTTCCAGAACCAGGTAATCTGCATTGTCATTGAGCCGGGTTACAAAATAGGCTCCTTTTTCGGTCCATTCTTTCCATTTTTGATAATTGACATACCCTTTGTCAAAGACATAAATTGCTCCTTTTTCAGCTTCAAGCTGTCCGAGAAAAGATTTATCGTTGCATGCCGCTTCTGTAATATGTATCAGGGCGGGCACGAAACCGCCCAACGGCATTTTGGCATGTATTTTAAGCCCTCCTTTCTTTTTGCCTGTCATCGGATTGCGTCCGGCACCTTTGAATACATCCACGAACAGCGAAATTGTTGAAGAATCAACGATTATAACTTTTCCTGTATCCACTTGCCCGGCCAGAAAGCTACATTCAACGGGGCTCAACTCTTCTTTATAATGTTCCAGAAGTTGCTGATAAATCGATTCAAACACTGTACTGTTCCGGTTGATATTGGCATCACTGAGCGTACTGACCGCAGGAAGTTTATCTATACCAAGATATGTTAGCCGGTCTTCGAGGAATAGAAGGTTTTTACAAAGACTGTTAAGTGAATGACATTTGGTGACGACACCATAGAGCATAAAGACAAGTTGCTTCCATGTGGTCATGGTCTTATAATACCTGTCACTCAGGTGCTCAGACACACAGAAGTCAACAATTTGACGGGGAAGAAAAGAAAGTAGCTGACAAATTACCGGTTGACCCGCAAGATTTGTATTTTTGGCCATGATGTTTTTGGTGTGGTAACTTCAAACATCGTAAACTTTGGCGAGGTGTCAAAACCTCGCCATTGTACTTTTTCAAGATTATCAAAAACACGCAGTGTTTTTGTCGGATGACAGTATTAATTATTTAATTATATTTTTTACTTTTCAACAAATATCCTGTTAAATTACCTTTTGTTTAAACTTGTTTAGGATGAAAAAACCTGTGGAATGGCTTATTAAGATAATCGGATTTGTAATCTGGCATTCAGCCTGGATACAACACATTTTAATTTATCTATCCGGTAACCGATTCAGGATTTTATATTATCATTTGGTGGCTGATGAAATACCTGATTATTACTTCAAAAACAAGGGTATTTCAGTAACGGATTTTAAACGGCAGGTTAAATTTTATAAAAAATTCTATAAATTCATCTCATTGGATGAGGCTATCCGTTTGCATGATTCCGGAAGTAACTTAAAAGGGTACATTTGTCTGACAACCGATGACGGGTTTAAGCAAAATTACACAACTATTGCTCAAATACTTTTTGAAGAGAATATTCCTGCTACGTTTTTCATTCTTCCTGAAATGGTAGATAATAAAAAACTCATGTGGAGAAATAAATTGGCAGTTATTCAAAATTCACTCACCTCTTTAGATTCCCGCATTTTAATGCATTCATTTGCCAAACAAAATAACCTATCACTACCCAAAAAAAATGAGAAAATACTAAGCTGGACCAAAAGGGTTTTTAGCATGAAAGATATAGAGTGGCTTTCCGATGAATTTTGGAAATTGGCGGGCATGCCGGACTTGAACCAATACATGGAAGACAATAAGCCTTACTTATCAAAGGAACAAATGTTGAAGCTACAGGAGATGGGGTTTTCTTTTGGTTCCCATACGCTTTCTCACCCTTATTGCAATAAACTTGATTTTTCAGAACTTGAACATGAAATCGGGGGTTCAGTTCGACTTCTTTCAGAAATCCTGAATTCAAATATCAATCATTTTGCATATCCATTTGGAGTGAGGCCAAATCCGGATTTGGAAAGAAAACTTATTGATGGGAACTTATTTGGTATTGTTTCACTATCCGGTATTTCAAATCGGTTGGATAACAGTAACCCTCTGAAATGGGAAAGAGACCAGCAGGAAACAGGTATTTATTTTGCTATGTTTCGTTTTTTTGTGCTGCCTTTCTTTCGGAAATTCATCAGAAAAAAATAGAATTGATAAGTTAAGTTTGAAATACCTTGTCAATAATTTTAACAATGCCTGAAATTTCATTTGTTTCAGGTTTTTCGTATATCATAATAATTGACGAATCAGATTCTGTTCCATTGATTTTAAAACCGGCAGAAATAAATTCATCTCTCAACTTATAATTTCGTTCAGTCGGTTTGTATAAAGCGTATACTTTATCCCGACCGGATATTCCGTAAACATCAGAAATCCATTTTATTACTGTCCTTTCAACGTATTTTTGGGCAACCCTGCAAGATAGAACGAAGTCTTTTATCAGAATAGATTCAGTTTCTTCCTGAATTGTCACATATCCAACAATCCCATATGTACCGAATTTGTCTCGACAACTAAAGGAAATACATTTGTGGTATGGGTTTTGTAACATTGATCTGAAATCTTTTTCTGCATACCTATTTGTGGATAAGTTTAATTGATTTGTTCTCTGAATTAGCTCGTAACACCGGATAATTTCCGCCTCGAGATGGGGAACAAACAATTCTATTTCAAGCATGCAGGATCTAAGGAATTTATCATAATCATTGCTATAGGATGCCAGAATTTCAGACCTTTCTATTTCTTTCTGATACATTTGCCTACGATTACGTGTCTCCTCTGATACAATTACATCTAGTTCATTATAGCTAAGTAAGTCGTTGATCTCTGTATCTTTATAAACCCGAACCTGTGGCAGGTTTTCAGATACCTCATTTCTCTCAAAATCCGAATCGTCTATCAATGCAAAAGTATCTATGTTGATATTGAGTTTAGAAGCTATTGTCTTTAGGTTTTCGCTTTTTTGACCCCAATTTATTGCTGGATGAAGAAAATATTCTTGTAAACCGAGTTTTTTTAGCATTTCAAATGCTTCGTCATGGTCATTTTTACTAACGATTGTTTGAAGGATACCTCTTTCGTCTAGTGCTTCAATCAGTCTTAAAGAATCAGGTTTTATAACCATTTTGTCACTAATTCTTTCAATTAATATGCCGTCCCAAAGCGTATTGTCTAGATCCCATGCGATACATTTAACTTTCTCAGATGGTTTTATTGCTTGAGTACCGACTTGTTTGCTTTCAATAAAATATGTGATAAAATCTAACCATTGAAATACGATCCTTGCCTGTTTATCATTTTCAGGGAAAATCCTGAAAATGCCGTTATTTTTTAATCTCATTTTACTTGATGAAATTGTATGCAGATTTTGTCCAGGCTTAATAACAACAGAGTCTTTAAATGAAATTTCATTATCCTTCCAATATTCCAATATGAGATTATATGAATCGTCTTCAAACGAATAACATTCAATAACAAATTCATCAAATGAAATATATTCAACTTGAGCAGCGGTATTTTTGGCTAAACTTCGCATAACAAAATAACCAGATCTACTAGCAAAATTCACAGCTTTTGGGCCAAAAACACCAGAAATTCCAGCAATTGAACGAGTTAAACCTTTATCAAAATTTTGCAACGATTTATGTTGCTTAATCGAAACATTTTTGGCATGCAGCTTAGTTTCTAGCTTACCCCATTTTCTAAAACGCAAATCAACACCGTAGCCAAATTGGCCATTGAAATCCTTATTTTGAATCATTCCATAATGAAAATTCATGCACCTGTTGTCCTTTCGCTTAAGGTACATCGGACAGGTTTTATAACATGCAGGCGGACTACATTCAAGGCAATGTTCTTCCCACCGAGTCACCTGAACTGACTTAATAGTATCTATCTTGGCCGAGAAAGTTGAATTTATAAAGTTTGGCGCAGGAGGCTCTTTTTCAAGGAATTTTTGCCGATGCGCCCATTCGGTTTGAAACATAGATTTATCGTTTTTATTGTTCGGTTTGATAAACAAAAATATCAACAATTGGTTTATGCCTTATAATTGTTTCCGCATCAGATTGCATGTAGATAAATAGGCGCAACAAACAGTGGGTAAAATCGTTTTTCGCTGAAATTTCATGGGTTGATCTTACTGGATGAAATCGTTTAAATAGTTCTGCGGAGATTCGTATGTGATGATTAATCGAATTCCAATAGTTTCCTTTTAAAGTTGTTTTTGCCCTTTTCGATCCGTTTTAGGTTTTCATTGGCAATATCTCTGTAAAGGTAAAAGTACTATAAAAAAATTAAAAACAAAGATTAAAAGTTTGTTAAGATCGTGGTTTTTTACTTTGAAATGATACGCACTCCAATCACCCCATAGGAAATTGGAATGTAGGTATAAAATAGAATGAATATCCAATATAAAGTTGGAAATAGGGATAGATTCATCGTATTACTTGCAGCTTTCCATACTTACCATAAATTTATTAGAAAAAAACTGTATTGTTTTTTTCTAATATTAAAATCTTCTTTAATTTTTTTGTGGATCCCAATTTTTGATTTTCTAAGCTTTTCCTCAAATTATTTAATTTCCCTAAATGAAAATGATTCCTTAATCGAAGAATTCAACCCCTATGCGGGGTTGAATGTGGAGGTTAGCACTCTAGTCTTGGCTATAGAAGAAAAAATTCTAGTAGCTGAACGTTTTCCAATCTATTTGGGTAGGGTACTAAAGGGTAAAATAATAATGGAATTAGTGTTTTTAATGAAAATAATTATAGTAATTCAGGCTTTATTTACTTTTGACTTATAAAAATAAGTCTGTAGTTTATCTTTTAAATAAATTATCTTTATTGATAAAATTCATTTTTTTAATGTTCACATACATAAAAAAACATTTTAAATAAAATAATTTGTTTTTAATAATTCAAAAACTAAATTTGTTTCTGATAGAATCCAACTTAAATTCTTAGTGTTTAAATTTTCCTTGACTATTATCTAAATCTTTATGCTGAAAAAGAGAATTTTAGATCGTTTCCTTGAGGTAGCCGTAATTCATCCAACTTTAACGGCTGTGGTTTTTAATGAAAAATCAATTTCCTATGGTGACTTGAACGATCGTGCTACTGTTTTGGCAAAAGCAATCAAGGAAATCTCTCAGGATGAAGAGATAATTGGAATCAGTACTTCGCGCAGCATTGAAATGATCATAGGCGTTTTGGCGATTTTGAAAGCGGGTAAGACTTACATGCCGATAGATCCAACCTATCCTGAGGAAAGGCATAAAAATATGATTGAAATTTCCTCACTTAAGTATGTCGTGGCATGTAAGGAGGAGGAAGAATGTTGGAGTAAACTTGGATTAAATAGAATTGGTTTTGAAGCCCAAAGCAAGCAAAAGGAGATTGATTTACCTCTTGAACCGCAGGAAGTTTACGCGGTATTTTTTACCTCAGGATCAACAGGCAAACCAAAAGGGGTGATGGTTACCACCCAAGGAGCAGTTGAATTGATTGAATACAAATTGAAAACTTCTAGGGCAGCAGGATTGGGTGTCAAAACACTGCAGTTTTGTCATTTGGGATTTGATATATCGGTGAAGGAGATTTTTGTTTCCCTTTCCTCTGGCGGTGAGTTACACTTGGTAGAAGAAATGCAGAGACTCGATGCCTACTACCTGCTCAATTATATCCAAAGCCATGAAATCAATACTATTTTTCTACCCAATGTATCGCTCCAATATCTGACAAATGCCGCAGTAATTTCCGGAATTTATCCAAAGAGCCTTATCGAACTGAATACAGGTGGGGAGCAATTGCAGATAAGTCCTCATGTCAGGGAATTCTTCAAAGAGCTTCCGGGAGCGGTTTTGAAAAATAACTATGGTCCTACAGAGGCTTCCATGTGGGCTTCTGATATTGATTTTACAGGTGATCCCGATTCTTGGGAGGAAATCCCCTCCATCGGATTGCCATTGGCAGCATGTGAGTTTTATGTGTTGAACAATTCGCTTGAACAAATACCATCAGGTCAGATCGGGGAATTACATATTGCAGGAAACTGTCTTGCAAAAGGATATCTCAACAGGCCCGATTTGACAGCATCGCGCTTCATCTCCTGGACATCTCCGGATGGAAAACAACTCAGACTATATAAGACAGGGGATTTGGTTGTATGCAAAGAAAACGGTCAGTACTATTTTCAAGGCCGGGAGGATGACCAAATCAAAATCCGGGGCAATAGGGTTGAATTGGGCGAGATTGAATCCGCCTTAATTAACCTGCCAAACGTGAAACACGCTATTGTAAAATTAGATCAGGACGATTCAGGAGCGAAATTCCTTTCAGGATATGTTTTATTTTCAGATCAAAAAAATGCAGATGTTTCAACAATTAAAACTGCACTAAAATCAAAAATTCCGGACTACATGATCCCGGATTATATTATAGCAGTCAATGAATTCCCAAAAACTTCCTCAGGAAAAGTTGACAAAAAAGCATTGCCCAAACCCCTTCATCAAAGACCTCAATGGGCGGACGCTTATGTTGCGCCTTCTTCTGAATTGGAACAGCAGATCAATACCGTTTTTACATCGGTATTGAATTATGATAAGGTCAGTATCCATGATAATTTTTTTGAAATGGGTGGGAATTCACTTAAAGCCCAAAAAACAATTGCAGCTTTAAAACAACGATTTGGCTTGGAATTGCCAATACTTAAATTATACCAGTTTCCTTCAGTTGCTTTGGTTGCACAATATTTTGAACAGGCCAAAAAACCTCGATTAATGGTTCAGAAAGTCAAAAAATCTGACAAGGAGAGTAGGGGAGTAGCCATTATCGGGATGTCCCTGAAATTTCCCGGTGCCAATTCTATACAAGATTTTTTGGAGATCCTCAGGACAGGAAAAGAAACCATTCGCTTCTTTAGTAAGGAAGAGATTGATGCCAGGATATCCGACAGCTTCAAAAACAATCCCCAATATGTGGCAGCCCGCGGAATCATAGAAGGCTATGATACCTTTGATGCTAATTTTTTTGGTCTGAATCCCAAATTGGCTGCAATCGCAGATCCACAACAACGAAAATTCCTGGAATGCGCCTACGAACTCCTGGAAGCAGCAGGTTACAGGACTGCAGATGAACCTCTACCCATTGGTGTTTATGCCGGCTGCAGCCCAAATACTTATTTTGTCCACAATCTTATTCCAAACAAAGCTAAGATTGAATCATACGGGGAATTTATGATCAATTCCTTGAATGAAAAGGATTATTTAGCATCAAGAACTGCTTATCACCTGAACCTGACCGGCCCTGCCGTAAGTGTGCATTCGGCTTGTTCCACTGCATTGTTGGCTGTTGCTCAGGCTGTTGAAGCTATTAGGTCTGGAAAATGTTCCATGGCAATAGCGGGAGCATCAAGCATCAAATCTCCGGTTTACAGCGGGCATTTGCATGATGAAGGATCTGTATACAGCAAAGATGGTCATGTCAAATCTTTTGATGAGGCTGCCACAGGTACTGTATTTTCGGATGGTGTGGGTGTAGTGTTGTTAAAAGATTTGGATCAGGCAATTGCAGATGGAGATCAAGTTCATGCGGTAATCAAAGGAATTGGTATCAACAATGATGGCGGGGGAAAAGGGAGTTTTTCAGCCCCGAGTGCCGAAGGACAGGCAGGTGCGATTTATGCAGCTATTCAAGACGCCGGCGTTTCTCCTGATCAAATTGGCTATTTGGAAGCCCATGCTACAGCGACGCCGCTTGGTGATCCCATGGAAATTGAAGGCTTGAAACTGGCATTTTCCGAATGTACCAAATCAAATTCCTGTGTCATAGGTTCCTCCAAAAGTAATATTGGCCACCTCAATGCGGCAGCTGGAATCGCCGGGCTTTTCAGGGCAATTTTAACCATTAAGGAAAAACAGTTCTTCCCTCAGGCAGGATTTCAAAAGTTGAATCCCGCAATTGATTTTGAGCACTCTCCTTTTTATTTGCCCAATGGACTATCAGATTGGGAATCAGACCAAATAAGGATGGCAGGGGTAAGTTCGTTTGGAGTTGGAGGAACCAATGTCCATGTGATTCTTGAAGAAGCCCCCATTCCAGATGCTCTTTCAGAGGAGCCAAAATCTTATTCCTATCCTGCTTATCTATTCCCTTGGTCAGCTAAATCAGAGGAAAGCTTGGAAGAATATGCCTTGAAACTTTCGGATTTTATTTATGGAAATCCCAATGTGGATTTGGATACAATCAGTTCTGAATTGCTACACAGGCGGATGGGATATCCGTTTAGGAAGTTTATAGTCGCCTCTGATCGTATGGAGCTTATAGATAAATTTGCCCAGCCTGTTTCAGCCAAAAAACAATCGGAAATAATAAGTGAAACAGTTTTCCTATTTCCTGGTCAGGGAGCTCAGTTTTTGAATATGGGCAAAGAGCTTTATCAGTATGTGGAAGTCTTCAAAAAATCGCTGGATACCTGTGCATTGATTTTAGAAGAATTTGCTGGGATTCAAATACTGGACATCATATTCCCGGAAAAGGAAAATGAGGAAGCAGAACTCTTGTTAAAGGATACACAATATACCCAACCAGCTATTTTTGCAGTGGAATATGCTTTATCCCAATGTTGGATTGCGCTTGGGATCAAACCGATTATTCTTTGTGGACATAGTATTGGAGAATTTGTGGCAGCACATTTATCCGGAGTATTTAGTTTGGAAGATGCACTGAAACTTGTAGCCAAAAGAGGCAAAATGATCAGTAGTTTGCCTGGTGGGCATATGTTGTCAATCAGGTGCAAGGAGGAAGAAATCAAGTTCCTATTACCCGATTCTCTTTCACTCGCAGGTGTGAATGGAGAAAACCAATGTGTGGTAGCCGGTAAAAGAGAAGATATAGCTGATTTTGCGGATCTGTTGGAAACCAAAGATATCCCCTCCAAAATATTACAGACAAGTCATGCTTTTCATTCCTATATGATGGATCCCATCCTGGAGGATTTTGCAGATTTTGTCGCGACAATTCCAAAGTCCAAGCCAAGGATTCCAATCGTCTCCACTGTGACCGGAGATTTTATAACCGATGATCAGGCCCAAAGCGCTGAGTATTGGACCAATCAGCTGCGGAATGCGGTTAGGTTTGGCGATGCCTGTCAAACCTTATTGGAGTTGGATTTGCCATTGTCTTTCCTTGAAGTTGGGCCGGGGAATGTCCTTACTTCACTGATACGGCAAAATGAAAAGTCAAAAGGAAAAGATTTTTACAATAGTTTAATAAAAAGCCCAAAGGCATCTGACTTTAAGTTTTTACTTACCCAGGCAGGCCAATTGTGGCAAAACGGTAAAAAAATCCATTGGGAAAACCTAATGCCTATGAATCCGATAAAAGCAGAAATACCCACTTATGCTTTTAAAAAAGAAAAAATATGGATTGAAGCCCCGAGTTCAACAGAGAAAATAGTTAACAAAAAGGATAATTTTTCCGTATCAAATATTACCCAAGTTTTTGAGAACAAATTGAATCACCCTACCATGGACAGAAAGTCTATAATCAAAGAAAAACTTGTTGCATTGATTCAGGATAGTACAGGTTTGTCTGTTTCTGATGAATCAACTTCTTTTATGGAGCTTGGCTTTGATTCCTTGCTACTTACCCAATTGGCTTCCAGGATCAAGCAGGAATTCAAGGTCAATGTTACTTTTAGGCAATTAAGTGATACCCTAGGCGATGTCAGGGCATTGGTTGGGCATCTCGAAGAACAGTTACCTCCAGAAATGTTTGTGGAAAGCATTCCACCATCAAGTCCACAAAATATCGAGACCCCTTCTTCTCGGGAATATAATCAAATTCCGCATTTCTCTCAATTGGAACAAATGCCTTTGACAGGAAACAATGTTGAAATCATGCAGGTCCTTTCGAAACAATTGGAATTGATGACTCAACAAATCAATTTGATGAGTGGAAGATTGACTGCAAATACGCCTGATTCCAAAATGAATCCGGCTGTTACTGTACAAAAACAGGAAATAGCTGAAAATCCCAGTAAAAATAAAACAGCCATAATCCCTCCAAATGCGCCAAAAACCTTTGGTGCCATGGCTAAAATAGATAAGGTTTCGGCAGCGACAAGCCCTGAACAGGATGCATTTATTCAACAGCTCATCCAGCGGTTCAATGAAAAGACGAGAAGCAGTAAAGAATATACCCAGAAACATAGGGCCCATATGGCTGACCCCAGGGTGGTTTCCGGCTTCAAACCAAATACAAAAGAAATCACTTATTCATTGGTGGTAGACCGTTCGGAGGGCAGCAAAATCTGGGACATTGATGGCAATGAATATTTGGATGTATTGAATGGATTTGGAGCTATTCTATTTGGCCATAGACCGGATTTTGTTCAAAAAGCAGTCAAGGAGCAAATGGAAAAAGGCTTTGAAATCGGTCCACAACATGTCTTGGCAGGTGAGGTGAGTGAATTGATCTGTGAATTGACCGGACATGAAAGAGCTGCACTTTGTAATACAGGTTCAGAAGCTGTTATGGCAGCCTTGCGTATGGCCAGAACAGTTACAGGAAGGTCTTTGGTGGTATCCTTCAACAATTCTTACCATGGCACATTTGATGAGGTAATTGTCAGAGGCAGCAATACAAAAAGTTACCCTGCTGCGGCCGGCATTATGCCCTCCCAAGTAGAGAATCTTCTGGTCTTGGAATATGGCACCGAGGAGTCTTTGGAAATTATCAGAAAGCGAAAAGACGAATTGGCTGCCGTATTGGTAGAGCCTGTTCAAAGCCGCAGACCAGAATTTCAGCCTGTAGAGTTTTTGAAGAAAGTGAGGGAAATCACCTTGGAAAGTGGGACTGCTTTGATTTTTGATGAAGTTATAACAGGCTTTAGAACCCATCTCAAAGGGGCTCAAGGACTTTTTGATATCAAAGCTGATATTGGGACTTATGGTAAAGTAATAGGTGGAGGCTTACCGATTGGTGCTATTGCAGGCTCTGCTACTTTTATGGATGCCTTGGATGGAGGATATTGGCAATATGGGGATGATTCCATGCCTGAGGTGGGCGTTACTTATTTTACGGGAACCTTCGTCCGTCACCCATTAGCTTTAGCAGCAGCCAAAGCTTCCTTGGAATATTTCAAAAATGACAACGGAGCATTGCACGCCGATTTGAAACAGAAAACTGATAGAATTGCAGACTCCTTGGACAGTTACTTTAGTGCAAGGAACCTGCCTTTCTACATTGCCCATTTTGGTTCCATGTGGAAACTTAAATACCATCAGGAATTACCCTATACAGACTTGATTTTTATTTTAATGAGGGAAAAGGGCATTCATATTTATGATGAATTCCCATGTTACCTGACTACTAAGATTACTGAAGAGGATGTAGATAGAATCATCTCTGCTTTCAAAGAGTCGATCGATGAATTGATGAAAGCAGGTTTTTTCGGAGGCTTATTGCAATCCCCTGAAATGGCGCAAAAATCAACCTACAATGAACCGCCGATCCCAGGTGCCAAACTCGGCAAAGATCCCATGGGAAATCCTGCTTGGTTTATAAGGGATGAAAATAATCCCGGAAAATTCATTAAGGTCCTAAGCTCGATTTAATATGGACCGGAATTTTGATTTTGAGTCAGTGGACTATAATCCTTTCGGGGAAAAAGAAATAATCAGGGTTGCAAGGTTGACAGATGCACAAAAAGAAATTTGGCTATCCTGCATTTTGGGTGGAGATGAAGCAAATCTTTCTTATAACCTGAGTTTATCCTTGCAGTTTTCTGGAGGTGTAAACAAGAAGTATCTTTGGGAAGCCTGTGACTATTTGGTGGAGAGACATGAATCTCTAAGGTTGTCTTTTTCGGCCGATGGTAATTTTTTCATGGTATATAATCACCTGGAGCCAATAAAAATCCAAAAAGACTTTTCAATCTTGACTGAAGAGGAGAAAAAAAGTGCTGTAGAAGAATTTTTGGATCAAGAAACAAGCTTTGTTTTTGACCTCAAAAATGGTCCCTTGGTCCGTTTCTCATTGATTGAATTATCCAAGGAATCTTTTTTATTTACCATAACTGCCCACCACTTAGTTGCGGATGGCTGGTCATTTGGAGTAATGTTGGAGGAAATTGCAAGTATCTATAATGCTTTAAAAAACAATAATCCCGTTGAACTTCCTGAGACAGTGCAATTTGGTCAGTATGCAGATGAAATGGAGATCTTCTCGGATTCCAAGGAATACCAATCCACCGAAAAATATTGGCTGGAAAAGTTCAAGCTGATTCCCGAACAATTGGAGTTGCCAACAGACTGGCCACGTCCTATTCAACGTACCTTCAAAAGCAGAAGGATTGATTTTGAATTACCTCCCGAGCTGGTCGAAAGTATAAAGGCGCTTGGAAAAAAATCCAAAAGCAGTCTGGTCAGTACCATTATGGCTGCTTTCGAAATTTTTCTTTCCAAAATTACGGGTCAGGATGATGTGGTTTTGGGTTTGCCTGCCGCAGGCCAAGCTGCTACAGATCATTTGGTATTGGTGGGTCATTGCGTGAATCTTCTTCCCATCAGAACAAAAGTGGACCAAAATCTTTCTTTTAAAGAATACCTTGGCAAAAGGAGGCTTGAGCTTTTGGATGATTATGATCATCAAAAATATACTTTTGGTAACTTGATCAAAAAGCTGAATATCAAGAGAGATAACTCTAGAATACCATTGGTACCTGTAGTATTCAACATTGATATGGGGATGGACGATCAGGTGAATTTTTCGGGACTTGAGCATAGCTTGATTAGTAACCCGAGGAAATTCGAAAACTTCGAGATCTTTTTGAACTTGGCCAATCATGGAGAAAATTTGATTGTAGAATGGTCTTACAATACAGACCTTTTTCATGAGGATACCATTTCTTACTGGATGCTGGGATTAGAGGATCTGCTCTCACAGGTAGTACATAATCCGGTTAAGCCTATTAGAAACCTGATTTTGAATGAAAGTTTAGTTTTTCAACAACTCAAGGAATGGAATGCAACTTCTTTGGAGCTTCCGGTACAAAATTCCTTCTTAGAGATTTTTTGGGAACAAGTCAAATCAATTCCTTCCATGATTTCATTCATTGCAGGAGATAAGGAGATTACCTATAGAAATCTGAGGCTTTATTCAAATGCGATTGCAAAAAATCTCCGGAATCAAGGTCTTGGCAAGGGAGATGTGGTTGGGGTGATGCTGGACCGAAATGAAATGTTATTGCCTGCCCTATTTGGAATCATGGAGTCAGGTGCCTGTTACTTGCCTTTGGATCCTAATTTCCCTATTGAACGCTTAACCTATATGTTGGAAGATTCAGGGGCAAGTTTAATTTTAACCGAAAGGAAATACAGTTCATGGTTGGATACTGATTTAGCGCAATTGACCCTGGATGATTTAAGTTTGCAAGGGGTAGATCAGTTGCAGGAGATAGAAACTCCTGAACCAAATGATTTGGCTTATATACTTTATACTTCAGGTTCAACTGGAAAACCAAAGGGAGTCAGAATCAGCCATTTGAATCTTTTGAATTTCTTGGTCAGTATGAAGAATTCTCCCGGGATGCTTCCCGGAGAGAAATTATTGGCGATTACAACCATTTCATTTGATATTGCCGGACTTGAACTTTATTTGCCATTGATTGCAGGGGGAACCGTCGTTTTAGTAAATAGCGAGGAATCCCGTGACGGCAGGATCTTGTTAAGGAAAATGGAAAGCCATAAGATAGACATCATGCAGGCAACCCCTGCCACTTGGCGGATGTTGATGGCTTCAGGATGGGATAAACCCATGCCTTTCAAATTACTTTGTGGAGGGGAAGCCTTGAATCAAGACCTTGCAGAAAAATTATTGGATTTGGTTGGCCCCTTTTGGAATATGTATGGTCCTACTGAAACCACCATTTGGTCCACGGTCAAAAAAATTGAAAATGCTGATCAGATTACAATCGGGCGACCTATTGCCAACACACAAATCTATATTTTGGACGAAAATCAAATACCCTGTCCTGTTGGAAGGGTAGGGGAGATTTGTATTGGAGGCCTTGGAGTAGCAAATGGTTACCATAAAAGAGATGAACTTTCCAAAGATAAATTTCTTTCTGACCCATTTTCCGGTGAAAAAAATGCAAGACTTTATAGGACAGGTGACCTGGGTAAGTTCCAATTAAATGGAGAAGTTGTTTGTTTGGGAAGGCTGGATTTCCAGGTAAAGATAAGAGGTTACAGGATTGAGTTGGGTGAAATTGAAACTAAACTCAATCAGATGAGGTGCATCCAATATGCTGCAGTCAATACTTGGGAACAGGAAGTAGGGGATACCAGATTGGTGGCTTATCTGGTTATTGAAAATGACTTTAATGGACATTCAGAAGAAAAGCTGATTGAAAAGTGTAAAGATGAACTCAAACAATCTTTGCCAGAATACATGGTACCTACCGAGTGGGTTTTTATGGAAAAACTTCCATTTACCAACAACAACAAGGTAGACAGAAAAAGCCTTCCCAAACCGGACAGGAAAAACTTGAAATCCCTAAGCCAACTAACTGCTCCTGTTACAGAAATCCAGAAAAAAGTATCCCGTATTTGGCAAAAAGTATTGGGCCATGGTGATATAGGTTTGGAATCTGAATTTTTCGCTTTAGGGGGACATTCATTAATGGCAGTGGAGTTAATGGTGGGAATTGAGCATGAAACCGGTAAAAAACTACCTGTAAACAGTGTATTCCAATACCCAACACTGAAAGATTTCTGTAAATTATTGGAACCAGCGGTGAATTCCCAAGTATCATGGCATGTAATTGTCCCTATCAAACTCGAAGGCAAAAAACCACCTATTTTTCTGATTCATGGTGCAGGAGCAAATGTTACTTCATTTTATGGCTTGGCCAAGTATCTGGACAAGGACCAACCGGTTTTTGGAATACGGTCTAAGGGATTAAACGGTGTGGATGAACCCTTACACAGTATTGAAGAAATGGCTTCCAATTACATTCAGGAGATTAAAAAAGTACATCCTTTTGGAATTTTTCATTTGGGAGGACAGTCTTTCGGTGCCTATGTGGCATTTGAAATGGCTAAGCAACTTAAAAGGCTTGGCCAACCGGTGGGAAAAATAATTCTTTTTGATGTTCCAGCTTACCAATCTGAAACAAAATTGACAGCATGGGGAAAGTTTAAAATGAAAATAGAAAGAGAAATTGAAAAGCGTGTCATCGATGTAAGTTTGGCCACACAACATCCTGATGCTTTTAAAAGAATGAAAGCGAGTTCTTTTTCCAATAAAGGTAAATTTCTTAAAAAATGGTTGGGAATTGAAAAAGACAAGGTAGCCTCAGACCTATTCCTGACAATTGAAAAAATCAGAAATATTAACCACAAAGCCATGGACGAGTATATCTTATCGCCTTATGATGGGGATATTATCTTATTTAAGGCCAAAATCAAAACCTTTTTGGTTAAAGATAAGGAGTTCTACGGATGGAAGCCATATGCCAGACAGGTGATTCCTGTGGATGTGGGCGGAGATCACAATTCTATGATTGATGATCCTGAACTTGTCAAAAAGTTCGGAGATACATTACAGAGACTTATTGATAAAAGGGTTTAAGATTTTTTCTAAAAAAATTGAGTCGGAGTTTCTGCCAATGACATGAATCGGAGCAGCCCTACCTACGGCAGGCATGCGTCATGCTGACGTAGGAAGCATCTCTCGAGGATCAGAAAAAGGATGATTTTGACCCGAAAGGTAAAGTTTTTCCAGTAATTCAACCGTCTTATTGTACCGCTGGAGATCCCTTGTGCCTCGGGATTACGGGCAGCTTGATGTCATTCCATTTCTGTAAATGCCAAATTTTAAAAACTACCAATGACAGAATTCTAAGTTGGTTTAAATCACCAATTCTCATATGAAATCCCAGGGTATTTTCTGGACAATAAATCGGTCGTTCCTACGGAACTTTTGCTCGCTCTTTACCATGTTATCCCAGGGTTGAAACCCTGCGTTATTATATCTGTCGCTCCTATGGAGCTAGCATTGAGCCTACCTGCACGCGACAACTTGATGTCATTACCCTTTCTGAACATTTTCAAAATGTTGGGGACTACCAATGACAGAATTTGAAATTGCCCCTCGTTCCGATAGCTATCGGAATCAGGGAAAGGACGATTTGGTTAATTGAGGTGGTGGTGGGAAAAGCGGCGTCGCCGCTTTTCCCACCACCACCTTACCTCAAGACGACCCCGGTGGCCGATCCCGATAATTATCGCGGGCGAGGCCTAATCAGGTTAACTTTACTGTCATTCCCCATTCTGTAAATGCCAATTTTCTCCACTCAGGATGACGGTTGCCGAGCTGGTAAACTTATGTCAAAATCATCTAAATTTTTTTTATCTAAAATCACCTCTTTATGACATAAAACGGGATATTGTAAGAGGAGAAATTCCCCCGCCCATCAAGTGCGTAGACGAAAACCCTGAAAGGCCCCTCATCCTTTGGCGTCTTGAATTGGACTTTTGGTCCATTTGAAACCACAATCAGGGAGTCGATTGGGTTGGAATAATTTTTATCAAGAAAGTAATTTTCTTCATCCCTGATTTCCCAGATGAATTCCAGTGAGTCCGCTTCGGGATCTTCTGCCAGTGCGCTAGCTGTATATATTTTGTCGCTTTCCAGGTAGAAATTGTCCCTGACAAAACTTTTCGGGTTTTCAATCGAAATGTCGCTGACATTAGGCGCAGCATTCTCCACCGTTTTTCCAGACCATGCTTCTTTCAAAAACTGAAGGGACGGCGTTTGAAGACCTTCCTCAGAGAAGAAACTAAACCAGGTTTGGGTACCCTCATGTTTGTATCCCCAATAAAACGCATAAGCACCCAAAAGAAGGGAGGAATCCTGGAGCATGGTATTCCAATTCTGCTCCATGGCATGTCTTTTTTCAGCGTCCTTCAATTCCTTGGGCGCACCCCATTCGGTTTCTGGTGCCTGCCAATGACCCCAAGTTCCCCACTCGGAAAAAATATAGGCTTTTTTCCATCCGTCTTCCCCATATACCTTTCCTGACATGCGGTTTAAGTCTCGAAAAGCATTGAAACCCAGAATATCGATATTTGATAAAATTGTGGGGGTAAGGAAGTCAATTTTAGATGAATGATTAAGAGCAGTCATGGTTGGGTGATTTAGATCAACCTCCTTGACCATCTTCGCGACTTGATTGGTTATGTAGTAAACTTCTAACCTCGTTCCACCTCCATATCCTTTCACCTCATTGCCGACCCCCCACATCAACAGGGCAGGGTGATCTTTGTACTTCTCTACAAATGGCCTTATTTCTTCTACTTTCTTTGCCACTTCCCAGATTTTCCAGTAGGCGAAGTCATTTCCCCAAAGTGGGCGACCGATTTCGATTCCCAAGGTCACTGTCAATCCAAGTTCATGAGCTTTATCCAAAATGCTGTCAGCATCTTGCAAATTCCATGTCCTGACTGAGTTTCCACCATATGCAGCCACCTTATCCATATATTGGGTGCCCGCAGCACCTATGATAAAATATGGCTCCCCATACCTATAAAGTATTGCCCTTCCTTCCTGATACTTTACTTGTACAGTTGGTTGAAATACCTCCTTTTTATCTGTTTTGCAAGAAAACAGTGAAAGCAAAGAAGTAAAAATCAAAGTAATTATTAATCCTTTTTGGGCATTGATCATATTTTAATAGTTTTGTAAAGTTTAATTCCCAAATTTAATTAAATAAGTTTATCATTTTTTACGAGATATAAATTTTATATAAAAAAATTTGTATTTCAAAAATAAAATAAAGTATTTTGAATTCGCTATCACCCTAATTACCTATTTATGAATCTAAAACGCCTGCTGGGCAAGGCTATCCTGATTCTTGGGATTTTATCTTTGGCTTTATTTTTATATGCGTTTATTTCGAAAGTCGGTATAGGACATCGGGTCCTGTATTTCCTGCTTACAGTTTCATTGGCTTTTAAATTGTTAAAAGTGCTTTTTGAATGGTACCATTATGACGGATTACCAAAACCCCGAGATGAATCAGAAAAGCCAAAGCCACCTTTAAAACCTTACACGGTGGATATGCTCACAACCTTTTTTCCCGGTGAGCCTTATAACATGTTGGAGAATACCTTAAGGGCTTTGGTGGCAGTAAAATACCCACATACCACCTATCTCTGTGATGAAGGAAATGATGCATATGTGAAAGAACTATGTGCCGATCTTGGTGTAGTACATGTCACCCGCGATACCCATGAAAACGCCAAGGCAGGTAATATCAACAATGCCCTGAAATATGCCACAGGAGAAATTTGTGTGATTTTAGACCCAGATCACGCACCTTATCCGGAATTTTTAGACCATGTGTTGCATCATTTCGATAATCCTGAAATAGGTTATGTACAGGTAGTCCAATCCTATGGCAACCAAAAAGAATCTTTGATCGCCCAAGGAGCAGCAGAACAGACATATCTTTTTTATGGACCTTATATGCAAGCTATGGGGGAATTTGGAACCGCTCAGGCTATTGGGGCAAATTGTACCTTTAGAAGAGCCGCACTGGATTCCATAGGAGGACACGCTCCTGGCCTGACTGAAGATATGCATACATCTATGCTGCTTCACGCTAAAGGCTGGAAGTCTGTGTATGAACCGGTCATTTTGTCCAGAGGACAGGTTCCCAGCAGCATTTCAGCCTACTACAAACAACAATTGAAATGGAGTAGGGGAACCTTTGATTTGTGGTTCAATCTTTTTCCAAAGCTTTTCTGGAAATTCACTTGGAGGCAAAAATTGCATTATGGCATAATTCCGCTCTACTATTTATTTGGATTTGTTACACTAATTGATTTTGGGATTCCAGCTTATGCTTTGTTTACAGGAGAATATCCTTGGTTGGTTGACCCTATGGTTTTTTTCGTTTATTTTACCCCATTTTTTCTGTTCAGCCTGACCTATAGGTTTTATGCTCAATCCTGGCTCAATCATCCCGAAGAGAAAGGCATTCATTTGGTTGGAGGGTTTTTGAGGGTAGGTACATGGTGGGTTTTTATTATTGGTTTTGTTTACACCTTATTGAACATAAAAGTACCGTATATTCCCACGCCAAAAGAGCATTCGACCAAAGGAGAATTTTTATTAGGATTGCCAAATCTATTATTGGCCTTAATCTCAGCCTTTGCAGTTTGCTATGGTTTGTATTGGGATTGGCAACCCTATAGCATGTTAATGGCACTCTTTTCATCGATCAATGCTATGATTTTCTTTACGATATTTGCCATGGGGCAGACTACATGGGTTTTGAATACCAAAGCCAAGTGGAAATGGTTTAGAAATGCCTTTACTTTCACTCAAAAGAATTTTTCCTACCTAAAATTAAGCAGGGTAGCTTTACATTTGGTCTTATTTTCCATGTTGGCAAGCAGTTTGGTTTTCATCATCAGTTCCTTTAATCTGGACAGGGATGACTTATTGAATCAAAGACCTAAAACAACAATTGAAAAAGAATTGGGTGGGTTCTACACAGGAATTTATGATCCCCATTTTGATTATTTATCAGATATATCGTTAATCAACGGACATGAAGAAAAAGCAGCTCATCAATTTTCTGTGATTTCTACATACGTAGCTTGGGGAGATGGACCGCTACCTGTAGAAAAATGGGAGACTATTATTAACCATGGTGCCTTACCAATGATAACTTGGGAACCATGGTCTAATTTATTCGAAGCTTATTCTGAAAATAATGATCTTAAAAATAATCAAAAGGTTTTTCAATATATTTTGAATGGATATTTTGATGCTTATATTGACGATGTGGCAGTAGCATTAAGAGACCTTCATTCGCCCGTTTTTTTAAGGTTTGCCCATGAAATGGAAAACCCTATGTATCCTTGGTCAAGGGCAGGAAACAATACTCCTGAAGAGTTTGTGGAAGCATGGAAGTATGTTCATCTTCGTTTTGAAAAGGTGGGTGCTCATAATGTTTCTTGGGTATGGAGTCCATGGTCCACTGAGGGATTTGATTCTTATTTTCCTTCCGGAGGTTATACACAGTATGTAGATTGGATTGGATTGACTGCTTTGGATTATGGTTTGGCAAGTGAAGATCAAACTTCAAAAAGCTTTGAACAAATCTATCAACCATTCAGTGCTAAGATTGCGGAAAAAGGTTTTAAGCTACCTGTCATGTTAGCAGAGTTTGGTTCAATTTCCTATGGGCAGGACGGCAGAACCTGGGTAAGTGAATCCATCCATTCCATCAAAACTAAATTTCCGGAAATTAGATCTTTCGTATTCTTCTTTAGTGATTTGGATAAAAACTGGATCACTCAATGGCGTCCTGACCAAGAATCCAAACACATTGATTGGACCTTTGACCTTAATGGGGTGTCTAATTGGCTTGACAAGTTTGATTTGCATTCGGAAAGAAATTATCTTAATAATCCTACTTCCAAGATTGCATCTAAAACATCACCCCACTCATTGATTGGAAGTCCAGGAAACCACCAACTTATCGTAGATGGTCAACCCTTCTATATCAAAGGTATCTGTTACAATCCTGGCCATGATTGGGAAGAAGGATTTATCCCCTTGTCAATGAAACAATTGGATAAGGATTTTTCATTGATCAAAAAAATGGGTGCCAATACGATTAGAAGGTATGAACCCGGTATTTACGATAGGAATATTCTCAATTCAGCTAAAGAGCATGATTTGAAAGTGATGTATGGCTTTTGGTTTGACCCTAAAACAGATTTCCAAAAAGATGTGAAGAAACTTAAAGCCTACGAAAAACGGGTACTGGCAAAGGTAAGGAAATATAAAAATGATAAAAGCATCATAGGTTGGAATATCGGAAATGAAACATGGGGGATTCTAAAGAAGCATTACGCACAACCTTACCTCACGTCAGTCAGAAGAAGTTATCTTGAGTTTTTAGATGATTTGGCAGTTAAAATCAAAAAAATTGATCCTGAAAGACCGGTATTCTCTTCGGAAGAACATGATAATGAAAGATTAATCGGTGCTATCATCCAATATAGGGCTTTTGCACCCCATGTTGACGTATTGGGTATCAATTCTTATTATGAGGAAAATATAAGTCAACTTGATTCAATAATGGAGTTTGCTTATCCTGACAAACCTTATGTGGTGACTGAATTTGGTCCAAAGGGTTATTGGAATTATGAATTGGGCGATTATATAAATAATAGTTCATTGATTGAGCTATCATCCCTTAGTAAAGCTGAGTGGTATGAAAGGCAGTGGATAGAGTATATACAAAACTTTAAAGGTAAAAATCTAGGGGGAATCGCATTTAGTTGGATGGACCGTTTTGAGGGTACTGCAACTTGGTTCGGAATTACTGATAATAAAGGAAGGCTAAAGCCTGCATATTATTACTTGCAAAATGTTTGGTTAGAAGAAAATCAGATGATTAGTTCCTTTCCTGATATTAACATAGTAGGGCATTGGGATTATTTAAATCCTGGAGAAAATTTTTGGGTTTCAGCAGCTATTACAAATGGATATGATGGAGAATTGCAGTATTCTTGGGTAGTGTATGACCAAAATTGGGAAAGAAGTAGCCCGGTTTTGGATAAGATATTAGATGGCAAGTTTGTTGAAATCAAGTTGCCTTCAAGTCCCTCTAGGATTTATCTTTATGCGACTGATTCTATGGGCAATGTGATTACTGCTTCGAGGCCTTTGTTGGTGCGTTGAGAGACGATATTTTGGGTACAAAGTACTAAGTACCAAGTACCAAGTAAAAAAGATTCTCCTGAGTATCGGGGAGGCGAGATGCTAGATTTTGGGTACAAAGTACTAAGTACCAAGTACCAAGTCAAAGTTTGTCCTAAGTATAGGGGAGGTGAGAATCGATGGTTGTTGGGGAGAATTTGGGAAAAGCGGCGATTCAGGCAATTTTGGTCACAGAGTTTGTTTTCGAAGACTGATCTTCTTTATCGAAATGTAGAGAGTAAGTTTGTTGAAAAGGTTTATTATTGGTGTGGTTTTAAGTGAGTGACGTTGATTTCACTTTTCTTGCAACAATTCTCTTACTTTTTGTCATGATACAAAAAGTAACAAAAAAATCTAGACAATGGAATCCTATCTGCGCGCAGGGCCAAGGCCGGCCCGGTCCATTGTCTTCCTTCCCGCTACCCTAACTAATTAAGGTAGGCTTTGAAATTGAGATTTTCCTGTGGTAGTCCTGAAGATGGCTTAATATGAGGGGTAAGGTGCTTCAATCAGTTTTCGGTTTCCATCAAACTTTATGAGCCGAAACCCGAGGTTATGACAGCAGCCATTCTGTAAATTTCGGTCATAGATTCCTTTTGGAAGAATAATTTTTTTACCGAAATGTGGAACTCAGGTCCTATTTGGTATGGTGCATTTGAACGTGAAATTGTGTGGGTGACTTCCAATTCATTTTTTTCTTACCCTCAATTGGGGCAATGGCTTTGTTACAAAAATATGAGAGATTGAATTGGGGAATTTCATGGAGTTTAGAAAAAGGGGTATAGGTGGATTTAGGAATTTGTTTAGGGATTGCAAATCCCGAACAGCTGGTCACCGAGTTTTTGGAGCTATAATCCATTTTGCCGAAATGTCCCAACATCGGTCATCGGTCATCGGACACCCCAACCTTTATCCTTTAAATCCTCTTTCTCCCCCCATAATCCACTAACATCAAATCACAAAACCTTGCTTCTATCAGGATAATTGCGTTAATTTTGGGTCTAATTCGCTTTTAAAAGCAACAAATATTTAAAGTTCAAAAAAAATAATCTGAAATACGTTTTTTTTTATATGAAAAATTAATAATTTAGCAGCGCATTTAAGCTTGTCATCTATCTCCTTTTATTAGAATTTTAAAATGATACAAAAACAAAACCTGTTTTATGCCTTAAGCATAATTACTGTTCTCGGAATTTTCAGTAGCTGTATATCCAATAAAAGGGTAATTTATATGCAGGATATCCCTGAAAAAAATCCAATAACCCAAATTGGTGAATTGGTACCCGTAAATACAGAAGAGTATTTATTGCAATATAATGATGTTGTTGAGATCAATATCACTACATCAGACCCGCTATTGAATACCTTGTTTGATATAAATAGCGGAGGGAATCAAGGAAGGATGATGATGGGAGGTGGAGGAATGATGAATGGAGGGGATATATTTTATTTGTCAGGATATACTTTGAATGATGATGGTATAGTTGAACTCCCTGTTATTGGAAAGGTTAAAATGGTAGGACTGAATACTGAAGATGCCAAAATTGCCATAGAAAATGAATTGAAAAAAATTGTAAGGGATAATGAGTATTTTGTTCGGGTGAGATTGGGAGGAATAAGATATAGTGCATTGGGAGAGTTTACTAGACCGGGGAAATATACTATACTACAGAACCGAGTTACCATTTTTGAAGCCATTGCACATGCAGGAGATTTGACCATTCAGGCCAAAAGGGACAATATTATGTTAATCAGACAATATCCGGAAGGCTCCAAAGCTTATAGGGTCAATTTAAATGACAATAAGATTATGGCTTCGGAATTCTATTTTATCAGGCCCAATGATATGATTTATGTGGAACCTATGAAAGTTAGAGAATTAGGTACGGGGGTTACATTCTTGCAAACTCTTCAAGTACTTACCTCACTAGCCACCCTAGCTTTGCTGGTTTATACTACGACTAATTAAAATAAGTTACTATGAATATTATTCAAGAAAATATGGAAAGAAAAGGAAATATTGAAGATTCAATAGAAGTATTTGATCCAATAAAATTTTTGTTGAAATATTTTAAATATTGGCCATATATTTTTGCTTCCATTATATTATCATTGTTAATTGCCTTTTTTGTCAATCAATCTACTCCACCGGTTTATCAGGCAAATAGCAAATTCTATATCAACGAGGATCTTGGAGCTAATGGAATTTTGGATTTGACTGGTTTATCAAAGTCATTTTCAAGTAAAATTGATCAAAGAAAAGCAAATGAGGCGGTTTTCCTAAAATCTAGGCCAGTCGCTGAAAAAACTTTGGACCGGTTGGATTTTAATGTTGATTATTTTCAACCTGGAATTTTTATAAATACTGAACTTTATAAAAGTTCACCAATTCATGTTCAAGTAGATTGGGGACATGCCCAATTAACAGGAGGACTTATTCAAATTTCATGGGAAGACAATGAAAATTTTAAAGTTAGATTTCCTGAAAAAATTTACCGGAAATCAATTGTTGGCGCACCGAGTGAGGAGCTTGCCTTTGAAGAAGAATTCTCTTCAGATTTTTCTTTTGGTGAATTTTTTGAACTCCCTTTTTTGAAATTAAAAATATCATTGGTTAAAAATATTAATGAAGGAGAGGTTTTGATTAGTTTAAACACCAAAAATTCATTGGTTTCAAAATATTCTGGAGATGGAATTGAGGTTTTTCAACTTGATGGTGAGACTTCTGTTCTTGGAATAACTCTTAATTCGACTCATCCACAAAAAGGAGCAGATTATTTAAACGCACTAATGGAAGTTTATCTGGACATGGAATTGGAGGAGAAAAATAGGATGGCTAGAAATACTGTTGAATTTATTGACAGTCAGATTTCAGGCGTTTCAGATTCTCTGAGCTATTTCGAATCCAATTTAGAGACTTTTAGAAGTGGGAACAGAACTTATGATATAGATAGAGAAAGTAATACAGTCTATAGTCAAATAACTGAATTGGAATCTGAGCTTCAGCAAGAAAAGTTTAACAAGGATTATTTTGAAAACCTAAAAAGTTATTTGGCCCGGGAGAATTATGACCAAATCATCGCTCCAGCAACTTTGGGAATTGAAGATCCGAATTTGAATTCTTTAATCAATAGTCTTATTACCCTGCAAAATGATCGTGCAAGTTTGCTATTTACCCAAACCGAGGCATCTCCAAGGGTTAGAGAACTAACACGAAAAATCCAAGACACGAGTAGTTCACTGGCTGAAGTCTTAAGAAATTTATCCAATAACACCCAACTTAGGGTAAATGATTTGGAAAGTAGGATGAGGAAAATGGAAACCCAGTTTAGTAGATTGCCTTCCACCGAACAGGATTTAATCAAATTAGAGCGAGGTAGAAATCTTAACGAAACTATTTTTACATTTTTACAGCAGCGAAGGGCTGAAGCTGCCATATCAATGGCCTCAAATTTTTCAACTAATAAAATAGTGGAGTATGCAATACCAAGTTACACTCCTAAAACTTCAAGAAAAAAATTTGTGTATATGCTTTTTTTTGGGTTAGGATTAATTATTCCAGTTGTTATTATTGGAATTTTTGTGATTTTAGATGATAGGATTAAAGATGCCAAAGAGCTTGAGGGAATGCTGAACATGCCTTTGATTTCAAAAATACCTCAAAATAAAACTCAATCTCCTCTTGTTGTTATTAATGAACCAAGATCAGCCTTAGCAGAATCTTTTAGAGCTTTGAAGACAAATATTAGTTTTGTTGTTCCTGTAGAAAGGCAATTGACTTTGGCTGTATCTTCCACACTTTCTGGGGAGGGTAAAACTTTTACTGCCATCAATTTGGCTTCTATTTATTCTCTGAACAATAAAAAAACGCTATTGATCAGCTGTGATATGTTTAAGCCAAGTTCTTTTAAAGATTTTGAATTGAAAAATAAGGTAGGTCTTTCAAATTATTTGAGTCAGCAGGTAGACTCTGTTTTTGATATTATTCAAAATACAAAGTATCCCAATTTTGATATAATAACTTCAGGTGCCATACCACCTAATCCATCTGATTTACTATCTTCACAAAGATTTGTTAATTTTCTTTCAGAGCTCAAAAAAGTATACGAGGTGATTATATTGGATACCCCACCGGTAGGTTTGATAAGTCAATCATTTGAAGTTATTAAATATGTTGACTTAATAGCTTACGTTTTGCGTTATAATTTTAGTGAAAAAGCTTTTATAAATGATTTAAATGACATTAAAATTAAAAAGGGTATTAAAAACATCTATGCCATTTTGAATGATGTGCCAGCTAAGGAATTAACCTATAAAGGCTTTAATTATGGCTATTATGAAGAGGAAAAAGCGAAAAAATCATTCATGAATAATCTGTTTACTAGAAATAAAGTAGCTTTGTGACTTTCTGCACTAATAAGGCTTTCTCATTAATTTAAGTAAATATTAATATTGGATTTATCCTTGTCCAGTCAACACAAAAATAAAGATTTAGTGAGACGTCTAAAAAAAGAATCAATGATAAAAAAAGACATTTGTATATGAAGACTTTTTTTCTTTTTTTGGAAATAATGATTCCTTTTTTTATTTCTTACCAAATTTTTAAGAAGGGGTCATTGTCTATTGTTTATTTCCCCTTTCTCTATTTATCTTCAAAAGCAATAGGAGAAAAGGGGGTATTTCCAGGTCCCTTTAATGACCTTCTTTTTGCTTCGCTTTTGGTTTATTATGTGGTTTACAATCTCCCTTTTGTCAAAAGAAATATTTTCTCGATAATTCTCGTATTGAGCTATTTTTTTTTGCTAATAGATGTCAATGACTTCAATGCGAAAAGAGCAGAATTACTTGGGGCAATGTGGCTTTTTATTTGTATCCCTTTGATACCTGAAATTTATCAGTATTATTCAAGGGAAAAAATTTTTAATGAAATAAGTACATCAGCTTTTCTAATTTTCATTTTATTTTCTTTAAACACATTTCTATCGACATTATTTGGGTTCTACCCAGAAAATGAATACGGATTTACTTCTGGAGTATCTTTTGGAAATTTACAGATCGATACTTATGGTGTATTCCCGTTGGCATTTTATTTGATTCTTAAAAGAGGAATAAAGGAAAAGAATATTTGGTACCTTTTGATCTATTTTATAAGTATCTTTTTAGTCTTACTTACTTTAAGAAGATCAGTTATGGCACTCTCTATATTTGCTACATTGGCCGTAATTGTAGAATTATTTAATTTTAGGCAATTAAAAGATTTATTGATCTATGGGATTGTTGCAGGTTCAATCGGTTTACTTGTCGCTATAAATATAGGATTTGTGGATCAATTGACAGAAAGGATTGAAAAACGGAATTTAAAAGATAGAGAAATAGCAAATGAGGGGAGGTTTATGGAATTTGAACTAGTCTATAAGGATCTTTTTGTCTATTATGATTATGATCCTTGGTTTGGATACGGACTGTTTGAAAGTCCAGGTAACTATGGGAAGAAAGTTTTTGGTAATAGACCTTTGCATACAGAATATTTATATTACGTACATAATGTGGGCATATTTGGATTAATATGCTATTGTTTAATGATTTTTTTAGCCTTTTATAATGTTTGGAAAAATACCTTTAATAAAAAGGACAGGATTCAATTTTTTTTCATTTTAGTATATTTTTTAGTTTTTTTTAACCTGGGTTTCTCGAGAAATGCATTAGTTCCAGTTATGTTATATGGTATATTAAATCTGCCCCTATCGAGAAAAAATAATATTAAAGTTAAGAACCTTGTTTGATATATGCAGAAGTTACCTATTCTCATCGAGAACTGAATCCACCATCCATCCATATGGATTAAACTGACCCTTATAAAAATTAAGATTTTCATCCCAATAGCCTTCGCATTTTTCATATACTTCAGCGGTAAACGCAAAACTTACTTCCACAATGAGTGGTTTCTTATCTTGATAAATAATATCGAACCCAGCACATTGACTGCCAATTTTCTTTGCGGTAGAAAAGGCTAATTGAATTGTTTCTTCATTAAAATTTTCAATGGAATATTGGATATCTCCACTTCCAGAAGCTCTGAAATCATTTTCTCTAACCATTCTTTTAATTGCGAAGGCCCTTCCATAAATCACAATTACTCTAATGTCAAAATAATTATCTGGAATAAACTCCTGAAAATAAATATAATCTCTTTCGATTACTGGTTTACGGTGTCTTTTAGGAATATATATAAATCTTTTTAATGCAGTTTTAACATGTGATAATTGATTTTTACCTAGTTTATAATTTCTCCAGGTTTCTTTGAAAAATTCAAGAGGAGGATGGGTGTGTTCAAAACCTTTATCAAAAGCTTTATTAACTAGATGGTAACCTATTTTCCTGTTTTTAACAATTTTTACATTCCAAGATCCTGCTCCATTTCTTAATTTAAATACTTTTGGAAAATTTGTTTCATTTAGCCATCTAAAGGCATCTTCCTTAGAGTAAAATATATAAGTTGGAACTAAGGGTGCGTCTATAGATTCAAATAAATATTTTTGCCCTATTTTGTCATCATAGTGCCAATTCGTATTGAAATTTGGGAAAACCTTTTTTCCACTAACCTGGATTGCGAATAAAAGTTGTTTTGCAAATAAATAATCTATTTTCGAATATTCGTAATGATGCCACATTAGGGCATCACAATCTCTAAGTTGATCAATAATATCATTATCATAGCAATTGACAATCTTGTATTTTATTCCTTTTTCTTCACAATATTTGATCCACCTTTCGGAGAAATTTCCTGTTTTGGAGTGAATTCCTATTTTCATTATATTCTTAATTTTAAGGTAATTTAAATCTATTTTAAATAAAAATTGTTCAAGCTAAACCATAATTATTTTATTTGATTCGCTCCCTATTCTTAAATTATGTAGGCACTGTTTTTCAAATTAATCATATTATTTAATAAGCCAATATCAACTAATCTACCTCATGAATTTTATATGTTGGATAAATTTAATTGTTTTTAAACATCTACTTTTTATAATAGTCACTGACGGATATGAATCTAAAATCTGGTTAAAACCAGAGTAAAATAACTTCAGTCCAATGTTTGCTGATGCTGACTACCGACTCATAAAGAAGTAACTATCTCCATAATTGTGAGTTAAGCAAATTTAAAATTTCAACCGAATTATAAAGAATAATTATAAGTGTTTTTCTTTTTGGAGTGAACCGAAATCCTGCAATAGCACCATTTTTCTGAATTCGGTAGATTTTTTCTGTAAAGAGTAAAAATCACCCTCTGCCTCAATTTTACCATCCTTAAGGAGATAGATTACATCAGCATGTTTAATGGTGGATAATCTATGTGCAATTATTATAAAAGTAAACCTTCCTTTTAGTTCCTCAAAATATTCCTGGATTTCTTTTTCTGTTGATGAATCCAAAGCAGATGTTGCCTCATCTAAGACCAGGAGATCAATATTTTTATACAATTCTCTAGCAATAGCAATTCTTTGCTTTTGTCCACCTGATATCAATACCCCATTATTGCCTAAAGGAGTATTTTCCCCTTGTTCAAGTTTTTCAAAATATTCTAGTAGGGATGCCTTTCTAAGACTTTCTTTAAACCTGGCCAAATTATCAGGTGTTTTTTCAGCCCAAAAAGTGATGTTATTGAACAAAGTATCATTGAATATTACGGGTTCTTGAGTGATATACCCAATTCTTGTTTGGTATTGTTGTATATTGGAAATGTTTAAATTATTTCCATTAATTAATAATTCACCCTTTCCTATTGGTAAAAGTCCAGTGATAATATTTGATAAAGTAGTCTTTCCGCTTCCACTTGATCCAACAAAAGCTACTGTCATATTTCTTTTGATCTCAATGTTGATATTTTGAAGAAATAATTTATTATCATAAGAAAATTCAACATCCTTAAGTGTGATTGTTTCAATGATGTTTACCTTAAGACCATCCGAATAATTAAGTTCATTTGCTTTTAATTCACAAATAAAATCCTTGTAGCTTGATAGTGAACCGGAATAATTCAAAAAATCATTCCAGTAATTTTGAAAAACTATTACTTGATTAAGCGATCGATAGAAAAATAATAGACTTAAAATAATGGGCCCAAGTTCTGTACTAAAATAGTAAGTTTGTATAATGATTACAATTACAACAACTGAAATTGAAAGTGGTTCCTTTGTTGAAATCAATAATGAATTGTAAAATCCCATTTTTCTAAATCCTGCAGCAATATCAATAATGGTTTTTTTTAGTTTTTGGCCATAAACAGTAATTTGACCTGTTGCTCTTAAATATTTAAAATTATGTACTTGTTCTAACATCAAGCCATAAAAAATATGATTTACTGAGGTGATTTCTTTGGAGGTTTTCTTGGTTTTTTTGTAAAGACTTGTATACAAAAAGTTAGAAAGTGCACCCCCGATAGCTACCAGAATGGCAAATTGTGGGTTAGTGAGAAATGCTAAAGATATATAAACCATTACACTCATAAATGCTTGAATGGCAGAGGAATAATTAGTATAAGAGATTTTGACCCTGTCAATCTCTCCACTGATTGAATTTTGAATTTTACCTGAATCCATTCTGATAAAATGCCCGTATTTTAAATTTGAAATACTGTCTACTGCCTCAGTTCGAATTTTCTTAACGAATGTGGTTGTCAAAACAACATTGTAGTAGGATTGAAAGAACCTAAAAAATCCTTTTAGACTAAAAAATAAAAGAATAAGAAATAGCACAGTAATTAGATTCAAAGATAATCCAATTGAGTCCAAACCTTTGATAAAGAAGTCCATATTCCCAGCACTACCAGATTTTGCATCATACATGTCACCACCATCCACCAACTGTAACAAAGGTATGAACATCGCCAAACCTAAACCATCTAACAAGCCAACAAAAAAGCTTAGACCCAATGATGCAAAAATCTTATTGCCTAAATAAGAGTAATAAAAAAGGAAGTCGGACAATTTATTAATAAAATTTTGTTTGTTTTTCATTGTAAAGTAAAATTCAGGAAATTTTTAATTTAAGAGGATTGAAGTTTTCGAAAACTTAAATTAGTAATTGTTTAGAAAAATTTTAATAAAAAGAATATTCTTTCAAAGTCAAATATATTTATTTAAATTAACCTAAGGAGTTTTTTTCTTGAAAAATTTCTTTCAAAGAAAATTATACCAATCAATTTTGTTTTAAGGGATTTTATTTTTTATTGGGTGTATCCGCTTTTTTGCACTTAACAATGAACAGCTGCTATGACCAACCGCTCAAACAAAGATTATATAAAATATCTTCTGTTTAGCTTTTATACGAATTCAAAAAGGTAGTTCTTTAAATGTTTATAGGTGATCATATGGTGGAGAGGATCTGACTCGGCAGCCACTGTAACATTCGCCTGTCCTTGGCTTTCCTTTCCCCTTTTCATGTTCTCTTTCACTTGTTTTTCAGTAGCCAACCACACAAAGAACTTATCAAATTCGATCATATCCTTTAATATTTATATTTAGAATCCCATTTACCCATCATCGCACGACCTTTATGAATTAGCTTTAAAGAGGTATCGTAACTGGTCAGTCCAACCTGTTTTTGGAATTCAAGACAGGAAAATCTCTTTTTTTTTTTGTTGCTAAAAGGAAAATCAAGGCCAATAACTAGGTATGGAGAGATACCCTACTGCATTACATCATAGTCCCGCTTTTCAATGAACTTCTCCTTCTGAAACAGCGGTATTCAAAGAATTTTCAACCGCTGAACCAGTAGTGCTTTGTGATTGATTTACAGGTTTTACAGCAAATCCCTGACTTTTTCTTACTTTCTTTAAAATAAAATTCACAGCTTGACTAATTGGGAAATTAATACATGTATTGTAATATTGTCACAATGTTTTGTATTTAAGTACAAGAAACAAATGCAATAATCCACGAGCAAATCAAAGACATCAATTGTTAAATTTTGTCACGTGCGTTAATGTGGATAAACATGGTTATAAAAAATGAATTTATACTATATATTTAATTATAAACATTTAATTTGATTCATTAACTTATTCCCTAAATATTTATAGTCATGATTTTCTTTCACATAAGCAATACAGTTTTTTGACCATGTCAAATACTTTTCCATTGTTAAATTTTCAATGATGCTACAAATTTCATTTTCATTTTCATAGACATATCCCAATTCATATCTGTTTATTAATTCATCTGGATTGGCAGTATGGGTAGTCAAAACAGGTGTGCCTGTACACATAGCCTCTAAAAAAGTGTTGCTAAACCCTTCATATCTTGCTGTACTTAATAGAAATTTGGCTTTTGAGAGAAAACCCAAAATATCCTCTCTTCCCACATTCCCTAAAAATGTAACATTTTTAAGTTTTCTCAGGTTTTCCACACTATCCTCGGTTTCCTCATCTAGGGGTAGCAGTGGGACTCCTGCAATCATAAAGTTTTCCTTGGGTAATAATTCTGCAATTTTGAGCAATAAAGCCATATTCTTTCTATGTCTAAAATTCGCAATCCATGCAATATGTCCCTGAAGTTCAGTTTTGATCTTCAAAAATTCTTCATTTATAATTGTAGGATTATAAATTTTCACAATTTGTTGCTTTGGAAATTTTCTTTTGAGGTTAACAAATTGATACTCATTTTGCGCCAAAATCAGGTCAGCAGTTGCAAAGGACTTTTGAATGTAAAAATTGTCTATTTTTGATTCAGTTAGAAAAATCCTTTTATCCACCATTTCATCGCTGGGAATCCGGATTATGTGCTTAATTCCTAATATTTTACAGAAAATATTAATATAGAAAAAATACCATTTAGGAATGGATGAATAGACGTAATCACATTTGGCTGTTTTTAAGGTTTTAAAGTAAGCGGGTAATTTGTAGGTATACCAAGACCTGATTCTTTTGACATTTGGATTGTAAACCGTTATTGTCTCAACCCAATCAAATTCCTTTTTCTTTGGCCTTGTTTCAGTTTCATAAATTACCTGCTGAATATCAAATCCTAATTTATTGAATGCATGCATCCAAACTAAAGTCTGTACAGCAGCCCCGCCTCTTGGATTGCCACCTTCTACAATCAGTTCGATATTTGCAAATTGTGAAAATAAAATTTTGGGCATTTTGATTAAGTTTTATAAGATGAGAAAATTTAGGTTTAATTAGAGTCTGACAAAATTATTCAGATATTCCCAATTACTTGCATGAATTCTTTTCCTAATTTCAAATAATCATGATGGGAGAGAACATACTCAATACAATTTTTAGACATGATTTTATATTTTTCGTTATTTATATCATTAATAATTAATTTGAAATCTTTTGGATCCTTGTAGAGGATCCCTAGTTGATGTTCATCAATGATTCCGTCGGGATTAACATTATAAGTTGTAATTATTGGTGTTCCAACTATCATTGCTTCCAAAAAAGTGTTGCTAAACCCTTCGTATCTTGAAGTGCTTAATAGATACTTTGATTTTGACAGGAATTTCAAAATCTCATCTTGAGAAATTGCACCCATAAATTCAACATTGGTTAACCCTTTAAGCCTAATCAAATATTCTTCAGTTTCAGGGTCACTGTAACTTAGGCTTTGACCTGCTACTTTAAAAAATAATTTAGGATTTTGGCTTGAAATTTCAAACAAAAGCTTCAGGTTTTTTTGATATCGAAAATTGGCAACCCAAGCAATGTAACTTCCTTCATCTATTTCTTTGATTTTTAAATATTCTTTTTCTATTACAATTGGATTGTATATCTTTGAGATTTTTTTATTGGGATAGTTTTCTTTTAATTTTTGAAATTGAAATTCGTTTTGGGCAACGATAAAGTCGGAAAGTTTATAACCCAATCTAATATATAGCTTTTCTAAAGGCTTAATACTTTTATCTAAATTGAAATCGACATTTTTATCATTAGCTATCCTCATAATATGTTTAGCTCCAGTCAATTTGCAAATCAAACACAAATAAAAAATCTGCCATGTTGGATTTGAAGAAAAAACATAATCGAACCTGTTTTTTGAAAGTACTTTAAATAGTTTTGGGAATCTGTAACTGTACCAGACAAGGAATTTTTTATATTTTGTAAAATTATAGGTAGGAACAGTTGTGATCCAATTATAGTTCTCTTTAATTTTTCTTCCATCGTTTTCATACTGTGCTAGAAACACCTCATTTCCCAAACGAAAAAAGGCTTTCATCCAAACTAGTGTTTCTACATTTGAACCTCCTTTGGGGTTCCCGTCCTCTACAATTGAGTCCATATTGTAAAAATTTGTAAAATAAAATCTGGCCATTTTTGTTTATTTGGTGTTTATAGATTCCACAATTCAAAGTGGAATTATTTATTTTTACAGCATAAAAATTTTAATTCTTATTTTTTGAATAAATTAAGGATTGAAAATAAGATTACAATTCGGAATGCTAAAATATTATTGTCCATTTTTTTTTGAACTGAATTTTTTTCTTTTAAAAAACTATAAAATTTATTTGGCATAATTTTTTTTATTAAATCCTTCAAGTTGTAATTCTTTGAATAATATAATTCAGTGTTACTGTATTTTAAGTTTTTGTGAAGTTCATTTATAAAGTCTTTGTCAAAAATTGGATTATCTGTATTTTCTTTTAGTCTTTTAGTTATAAAATTCACAAAAATTTCCGATTTAGTAAAACTTTCCATGCCTGAAATTGCTTCTTTAGAAGCAAATGGGACCTTCGGTAAATATTCCTTGACTATCTTTTTCCAAAGAACTTTGCCTGTTCTAATTTTGTCAGGGTGAGATTTGACTTGCTGAAAAACATTCTTTGATAGTAAAGGGGAAATTTGTTCTACATAGGCCAATTTTAAATCTCCAAGCGCAGAAATCATACATTGTAACCTATATTCATGATAAAGTCTGTCTCTCCACTGTGCTAAACTTTCATTTTGTTTTTTTTGAAGGTAAGTCGGTAGGGTTTGGTTAAATTTTAAATCCTTTTCTATTTTATTAAAATTCTTGAATTCAGGAAAAAATTTAATTCCTAAAGATGTAAAAACATCAGATTTTGAATAGACATTATGCCAGCCAAAATTTTCATCTCCTCTAATAATTATATCAATTTTATTTTCGTGTAGTGTTTTCCAAATTTTAAATCCATCTAGGTAACCCCCAAAGTGATCAATCCTACCTTCGCCATTCCTTAAAAACCTTTCAAAAATTAAATCTACTGGTTCATTAGAAAAGGATGTTGAAAAAAAATCATGTTCAACATTTAGCTTGGATGCCAAATTCTTGGCAATATAACTATCTGATTCATGGTCATTTAATGATTCCTTTAGTCCCCAAGTGATGGTTTTTATGGGATTAACCTTATTTTTTTTTAGTATATGCAAAATCCCTCTACTATCATAGCCCCCAGATAAAGGAAGAACCCATCTAAAATAACTAAGATCCATGCCAAGAAAAGTTTGGTCTAGATTTTCTTGTAATTGTTTTTCAATATTCTCTGCTGATTTGTTGGTGGTTTGGTAAACAATTGGAAATGATTTTATTTGTATTTTCCACAAACTTTTCTCTAAAACTATCGAAGAATCTGGGGGCAATTTCTGAATTCTTTTATCCCAAGAGAAATCAGGTCCCAATGTGCCAGTAGTCAATATCCATGGTATTACATCGTGATTGAATTCAAAGCTTTCTAAATAGTGAATAATCGCAAACTGAGAAGTTGCTGCAATTAGTAGGTCATCATCATGATAATACCAAACTGTTCTCGAACCCGCAACATCAGAAATGATTTCAGCATAAGTCTCGTCATCCCTAAAGAGGGCAAAAGATCCATCAGGAAATTCGTTTAAGGGTTGATGCCAATTGGTATAATCTCCAAATAGAACTCCTAAACATACACTGTTACCATGATATCTTATGTTACTTTTTGGATTTAGGATACCATAAGCGATTTGATGATCAACTTTTATTTGTGGCTGATTGGGTGTAATATTATCAGGGGTAATAAAATTGATTACGGTTTTCAGTTTTTCTTCAGTGCTTTCACTGAATCCTTTTTTTGAACATATCCAGATTATTTTTGACATAAATAATTTTTTTTTAACTCTTTTTCAAACCTATTGAAGTATTGCAAACATATAATAATTCATTTCAATAATCTAGTACTCATATCTAAATAAGGCTCTCAATTTTAGAAAGGAAATGAATAGGATTCTCGGCTTAGCTGGTTTGTATTTTTAAATACCGGAAAAAATAGCCTGACGGTATACTGCCAGGCTATTTAAATAGCTTACTTGTTCTTCTTTCAATAACTTAATAATACCTTGGACTGAAGCAAGACCTTTCCCCCATCGAATTATTTTTTTATAAACCTGAATATCTCTCTATGTTGTGCATCCTGTAAAATCAACATATAATTCCCAGGTTTCAATCGCAAAGGACTGAGGTCTATTTCAATTTGGAATCCTTTTAGTTCCAAGACCTGTTCCATCAGTAGAACACCTCGCATATCATATACTTGGCCTTTTATTTCCCCTTCTTTTTCCCACAGCGACATTACCTTAATCAATGATTCCACCGGATTCGGATAAAGTAGAGGATCTGATTTTTTTGCGAAGATTTCGGGAGAGGCCAGTATTTTTGAGTCTATAGCGGCTATCTCTGCATTGTTTTTGGGAGAATTGCTACCCATCCTCATCATTTGACTATTGCTGGCAAGCTGTTGGATGTCATTGGAATTGAGTGCACTGCTATAAAGCCTGAGATCATCTATACTTCCTTCAAATCGTTGAATTGTACCCAATGCACCGATGACCAAATCACCGGAATTAGTACCAATAGTAAAGGGTAAATATGACTTGGCAATATCTTCTTTGCCATCGATATAAATTTTACTGGTGGTACCATCAAAAGTAGCTGCCACATGGATCCAATTACCAACTTGGTTGCTATAGTTGAAATTTGACCGTAGCCGATAAGTAGCACCATTGTTTCCCCTGTTCAACCTGAATTCAATCTGCCCATCAATATCCAACCATAATTCAAAACCATTTCCTTTAGATTTGCTGATTATAGTGTTTCTCCCGATTTCATCAGGTCTTACCCATGCCGATATTGTCAGTTCTTTAGGTATTTCCAAATTAGGGCGGTGAGGTGCAATACCAAACCTATTGCTGTTGCCACTTAAGGTAATGGCTTGTCCTATTACTCCCGTTGTCCAGAATACTCCATCAGTATTCAAAATATTGGCATGATTGCCATTACCGGAATTGTCCATCATGGTATTGCCACTTCCCTCGTCCATTTTCCAATGACCTTCCAAATTACTGGGTAGGGGGGGAGACGGGGGAGCATTATCAATTAAGGCCTGAATTTCTGCTGTATTCAGTGCAAAATCATACAACCTTAGTTCATCTATACTTCCAGTAAATCGTTGAATTGTACCCATAGACCCAATGAACAAATTCCCTGAATTAGTACCAACAGTAAACGGAGAATAAGTTTTGGAAATATCTTCCTGTCCATTGATATAGATTTTACTAGTGCTTCCGTCAAATGTGGCAGCCACATGCATCCAATTACCCATGTTATTACTATAATTGAAATTTGAGCGTAACCTATAAGTGGATCCATTATTTCCACGATTTAACCTGAATTCAATCTGCCCATTGATATCTAACCAAAGTTCAAAACCATTTCCGTCAGATTTGCTAATAACAGTACTACGGCCTAATTCAGCTGGGTTCACCCAAGCAGTAATGCTGATGGCATTGGGAAGAGATAATTGTGGATGGTGGGGCGTGATACCAAATCTGTTGGTAAAACCGTTTAAGGAGATGGCCTGCCCTATTATCCCATTAGTCCAGCTAACTCCGCTAGTATTTTGAATATTCGAATGGAAATTATTTCCGGAATGGTCCAGCATTTGATTCCCACTGCCCTCGTCCATTTTCCAATAGCCAATCAAATTCCCTGATTGAGGGTTAGTTGGAGGGTCGGTTAAGGGTGGTTCTGTATCTGGAATTTGGCCCATAAGTAAGAGAATTTCATTTTTACTTAATACACGGTTGTAAATGCGTAACTCATCCAAGTCACCTATCCACCGTTGAATGGTTCCCATAGACCCTAGGGTCAATGCACCCGAGGTGGTTCCAATTTCAAATGGGACATAGGTGGCCGAAGTATCCTCAACACCATTGACATAGAGGGTACTAGTAATTCCATCAAAGGTTGCAGCTACATGTATCCATTGGTTTAAAAAACCCCCATAATTGAAACTGGATCTCATGCGATAAGTTGTACCATTATTGCCCCTATTTAACCTGAATTCTATTTGGCCATCAATATCCAACCATAACTCAAATCCATTACCCGCGTTTTTAAAAAAGATATTTGCTCTATTTAAGGCAGAAGGTTTGACCCATGCAGCTAAAGTGATGGCTTTGTCAATGTTCATGATGGATTGATGGTTAATTACCCCATAACGTCCAGTTTGCCCATTCAAACGTATTGCTTTTCCTTCTTTTCCGTTGACCCAGGAAACATCTCCCGTATTTTGGATTGTGGCATGCAGGTTATTGCTGCTTTGGTCCAACATCCGATTGCCACCTCCCTCTTCCATAGGCCAATAGCCTAATAAACCGCTTAATAAAAGTAAATCAGAAGATCCAATACTGAAATTATTTGGTTTCGACCAAGCTGAATAAATACTGTTATTTCGCGCTCTTATCCTCCAAAAATATGCTTTGCCACTTGACAAACTGCTCAAATTAAGATTGTTGCTGTTAATGTTCTGGTTTTGATATACTAGGTTGATAAAATCCGTCTTTTCCGAAATCTGAAGGTGAAAGGCATCGGCATCTGCTATACTTTCCCATGAAAAGTTAATATTGGAATTAGAAAAATTACTTGAATTAACCGGCAATAAGAGAACAGGTGGATTTAAGTAAATATCACTACTTACAGTATTGATAGACCAAATATAACTATATTTCCCTGATCCAGCTGGATTGTAAGTTTGTATTCTCCAAAAATAGGTTTTGTCGGATTGCAGACTGTTCTCAACAAAAGATGTTCCTCTTATTCCATTTCTTCTAATTACGTTAGTGCTGAAATCGGAATTTTCGGAAATTTCCAGACTATAGCTCTCTGTATTGGGCTGATTTTCCCAAGTAAATAATGTTTGATTGCTACCAATTACTGTTTGATTTGCCGGGCTGATTAGATTTGTGGCAGATGGACGTCCTGAGAAAGTAGCGGCTCGTACCTTGTGGATATTTGAAAAAGGACCTGTACCCAACTCATTGATCCCCTGAACTCTCCAATAATAGTCTATATTACTACTCAAATTGTCAATTGTTCTTGATGTTCCGGTCAATCCTCCGACATTTGTCACAAAGCTGCTAAAGTCAGGAGACGTGGATAGCTGGAACCGGTAACTATTGGACCTTGGGTCGGCTGCCCATTGAAATTGTATACTGGTTGAAAAAACGTTGGAATCATGTGCCGGACTTAATATTTGTATTGCATCCGGTTTTTGGGAAAAACCGGTAGTCATAAAGGCATGTGCGATAGAAAAACTTCCGAAGCCGGAGCGATTTATCCCCCTTACCCTCCAATAATAATTTGTGTTAGGATTCAGATTGGGAATCAAAAGAAAGTTTTCTTGAACATTGCTGTTTATAAGTGTAATATCTGAAAATTCCGGATTTGTGGAGACTTCCACCTGATATTGTTCTGCACTGGAACTTTCCAACCAATCCAATTGAACTGGGACAGGGATAATACGTACTCCATTTGATGGACGGAGAGCTATAACAGGTTCTGGCCGATTGTCCAAACTCAAGGTTCTGAATGTTCCTGTACTGGAAAAAGAACCGTTTCCAGAATCATTGCTTGCCCTGACCCTCCAATAATAAAGCTGGTTTTCCTGTAGCCTAGGGGATTGGAATTTGTTATCAACAATGTTTCCTTGATTAATGGGCAAAGTGGTAAAACTTGAATTGGTTGAAACTTGTATTTGATAAGTTTTGGCATTGGGAACCTTTGCCCAATTAAAAATTGGAGTTAAGGAAATGTTTTCATTACCATTTCCAGGATAAGTCAAAATTGTTCTTCCAGGTACTGTATTTAGACTTCCTGTCTTAAAAGTACCCACTGTGGAATAGGGTCCATTTCCGCTCGAGTTACTGGCCCTCACTCTCCAATAATAGTTACTATTGGCGTCTAAAGAGGAATGGACCAAGCTGTAATTTTTTATATTGTTAACGCTGATCACATTGCTGCTAAAATCATTGCTTTTTGAAATTTGAAGTGTGTATAGGTTCGCATTTAAAACAGGGTCCCAAGCAAAACTGATATCTACGGGGCTTACGATTACATTATTTCCCGGCAAAACCAATTTCACCAATTTAGGAACCCCTGGATTTTGTAGGGCAATCAGGTCTTGTACCAAACTGTTCAAATAGACTTCAATATCCGTATAGTATGGACTCAAATTATGCTCCTTATCGTTGACCTTATTGGGTTCCAATCCATTGGAGACTTCCCAGGCATCCGGCATCCCGTCCCCATCCGTATCTTTTGGTGCTGCCAAAGATTGCAGTAATGGCCATCCTCCCACATCCTTTTGACTATCGATGATACCCAAATCTCCAGAATTAGACCCTTTAAAGGTGTAAGTCCCGTTTCTTACCTCATTAATAATTCTAGTATCTACTGCATCTCTTTTTAAGCTTGACCCTACAAAATCCAAAACAAATTTATAAGCTTGCTCTGCGGTTCGACTATTACTGTACAAATTATTAGGAATGGCGAAAGGCACTAATCTTCCTTGACTATCTTTGTTTTTTATTTGTTCAAGATATTCTGTTTCTGCCGAGCCGCTCTCCATTCTAACTCCTAACCATTGGTTCTTAGACAAATCAATTGTCGGCATGTAATTTCCTTCTAAATAAAACTTCCCATAGGTTGAAGGATCATTTTCCAATCTCGTGGGATTCAGAAATTTTTTAGAAATAGTTTGGGCGTCTGTATTGGCAAAGGTTGCTGGACCTGGTTTAAAGTACGAATTGTAAATATTTACCTTAGAATTTGATCCACCGTCAATAGCCCTAAAACTATAATTATAAACTACAATATTCCTTATATCGTGAAGCGAATTTGAGAATTGATTGGATTTTGCAAGAGCAGGATTTCTGATCCTATTATGTACATAAAGATTTTGGTATAAAGAGAGTTTATCTCCATAATTTAATGAACCAAGCGAGTTATAGTCTGCAAGGCCCTCAGAAAAAATAGAATTTTGAACAGTAATATCTAATCCATGAGAAATTGATGCTACCTCATCAGTACCCCATGAAAAAGAACAGTGGTCGATAATTATCATTGAACTTCTAACGATTTCAAAGGCATCTTCACTATTTGTAGGATTTGTCGGATGGTTTACATAAAGGTCTCCCAGTCTAGATCTTATGAATCGAATAACGACATTGTTTGTTGATTCGATCCTAAGGGGATAATTTTTAATGGTAATGCCATCCCCAGGAGCAGTTTGTCCGGCAATAGTCAGATCTTGGTTTCTTACATTAAGTCTGCTTTTCAGTTCAATGGTTCCTGATACGTCAAAGACGACAATTCTTGGACCAATGGCTTCCACTGCAGCACGGAGACTACCAGGTCCCTCATCATTTAAATTGGTTACTTTGATGACCTGACCGCCTCTGCCTCCCGTGGCATATTTGCCAAAACCCTCTGCACCAGGGAAGGCAATTACTTGTTGAAGATTGGGGTCAAAGTCAGAAGCGGGAAAAGTTTGGGCTTTTAAATTAAAGGAGAGAGCTATTGAAAAAAATAAAATAAGGTTAATGGTCCTTATGAAGGACTTATTCAAATTTAACATGTCGGAAATAACTAAGGCTTATAAATTTATTTTCTGTCCTTTTTCAAGAACTTTTTTCATTTAAGCAAATACTTTGCCTATTTGTGAATTTGGTAAAATATTTTTTTTATGGAGTAAATATTCCATTTAATGGTTATCTGCTTCTTTGCCATTAATCCAATATTCTACTACAAACAGGTCTGAATCCCGATGGAGGAAGAAGTCTAAGGTAGCTATCTGGACTAGACAATGGAATCCTTCTCCCCACAAGGCCTGCGCTGGCGCGGTCTCCCGAAATTCTTCGGGACAGGCTATTGTCTTCCTTCCCACTACCCTTCCTAATTGAGGTTGGTATTATAAGATAAGGTTTTCAGCAACAGCCCCGTCGGGGCTTGATATCGGTAGCCCCGGGTAAGGTGCTTCGTGCCTTTTTCGGTTTCGGTGATCCTAGGTGCACCGCAACCCGGGGTTTTGATAGCGACGATTAAAGCAATTTCGGTCATAGAGTTTGTTTGGAACTCAAAGTCGCTTAACCGAAATGTGGAATACAAGTCTATTTAGAAGAGTATTATTTTTCATGATTTTTAGTGAGTGATGTCAATTTCATCTTTTCTGCACCAATTCTCTTACTTTTTTGCCCCGATAAGTCGGGACAGGCTTTGACCAAAAAAGTAACAATCCCGATAGCTATCGGGACAAGACAATGGAATCTCCCGCAATTCTGCGGGACAGGCTTATCCGCCCACAAGGCCCAGCCGGCCCGGCCCCCCGAAATTCTTCGGGACAGGCTATTGTCTTCCTTCCCACTATCCTACAGAAATAATGTTGGAGTTCAAATTAAGAATTTTCTTTGGCATCCCCTCTGGGGGCAAAATATCGGTAGCCCCGGGTAAGGTGCTTCGTGCCTTTTTCGGTTTCGGTGATCCTAGGTGCACCGCAACCCGGGGTTTTGATAGCGACGATTAAAGCAATTTCGGTCATAGAGTTTGTTTGGAACTCAAAGTCGCTTAACCGAAATGTGGAACGCAAACTCAATTCGGTAGAGGAGTTAATGATGTTCTTTTCAGTGAGAGACATTCTTTTCATTTTTCTTTCTTTTTCTCTCTTACTTTTTTGCCCCGATCCCGATAGCTCGGGACGAGACAGGCTCTTGTCTTCCCGCACACTACCCTAAGAAATGAGGGTTGGTGTTCAATTAAAGAGATTTTTACTAACAGCCCTGAAGTGGGCTGAATATTATTAGCCCCGGGCAAGGTGCTTCGAAATATCTTTAGGCTTCTGCCAACTTCTATGCACCGCAGCCCGGGGTCATGATAGCAGCTATTCAGGCAATTTCGGTCGCAGAGTCTGTTTGGAACTCAAAACCTCTTTACCGAAATGTGGAACGTAAACTCTATTCTGGATATATAAATGATTTTTTGATACTACAATACTCTCTATTTCCAGAAGTCTCCCAGAAGGATGGCCAAGAAGGCTTCTATACACGCCACACCAAACATCCGACATCGGTCATCGGTCATCCCACACTTTTCATTTTCAATCAAACCTTTCAATTCTTAATTATTTTCTTACTCTCAAATATTCCAAATCCCTGAACCCTTATGACATACACTCCTTTGGGCCAATCGGTAGGGATTTCCAGGGTGATACTTTCTTTGATATCGTTCACAGCTTCCTCAAAGACTGTAATGCCATTACTATCCATAATACTGATAATAACCTCTCCTTCTATAGTTCTTGAAAATTCGAGATGTAAAATATCCTCAAATGGATTGGGGTAAGCCTTTATTTTTACAGGTGAAGATCTGGCCAAGAGAACAGATAGATCTTCTTCAATGGTAAAACTCCAGGTTTCAGATTGACTGGAAGGTCTTTTTCCATTTGCCTGCACCCGCCAAAAATATTTTTCGCCGCTTTCAAGACTGTCCAAAATATAATTGGTGTAGGATAATTCTTTGTATTGCATTAATCCTTCTTGGAAAGTACTATCCTTGGATACTTCCAATTGATAATTATCCGCTTCTGGTACCATTTCCCAAACAAAAGCTATCGAAGTAGTGTCAACCATTATCCTATTCGCAGGACTGACCAATAGGGGAGAGGCCAAAGGAGGAAGAGGTTCTGTTTTGACAAGCCATACAGCGGAATAAGGACTGGAACCTGAAGCATTGATTGCCCTCACCCTCCAGAAATAAACCTGATCTGGTTCAAGCGTTGCTATATTGATCTTATTACCGGTCACCCCATTGTTATTGACCACAATTTCCTGACTGAAATTGGAAAACTTAGACACCTGAATCTGGTATTTTTCAGCGGTATTCACCGCTTTCCATTCAAAAGCCACATTTGTTGCATTCACAGTGGCAGATTGAATAGGACTTACCAATTCAGGAGTAGTTGGAGCTATCAAGGATATTTTGGTGGTAAAACTCCAAATATTCGAATAAATACTGTTCCCTGCTTTATTGCTTGACCGTACCCTCCAATAATAGATTTTTCCCTCTTCCAGATTTTGCAGACTGAAGAGGTTTTCGCTGATATTGGCTTGGTCAATTATCCTTACAGAAAAATCTCTGGTATCGGATACATGGAGTCTATAGGAATCAGCACCAATAACGGTTTCCCATTCCAACCTAACAGAGGTATCCATATTAGGTTGACCATCAGCAGGACTCACTAAATTTGGAGCCGTAGGACCCTTCAAAGTTTCAAATTTCCAGGTTTCAGAGAAATCGCTGCTTCCCCCCTCATTAGAGGCATTGACTCTCCAGTAAAAGGTCGTTCCTGCTTCCAGGTTATTTATATCAAAGGTTTCGGTGGGAATATTGTATAAGTCAAACTGCTTTCTGGTGAACGCTTCATCTTTTGCAATTTGGACCCTATATACCTCTGCATTTTCAGGTTTGGTCCATTTTAGCGAGATGGTGCCAGTCAAACCGCTGCTTAAGTTTTCAGGTCCTAGAAGGACCGGAGCCGTAGGAGCTTTTATAGTTGCTTTAGTTGTAAAAGACCATATTGTTGACCAATTGCTATATCCGACTTCGTTTGAAGCCCTTACTCTCCAATAATACTGGATTCCGGATTTTAAATCACTGATTTGGATTTGATTGGAGGCCAAATTATCTTGATCTAAAAAGAATGTTGTAAAATCAGATTTCTCAGAAAGTTGTATATGGTAAGTTACTGCATCTTCAATTATATTCCATTGAAAATCAATAGTATTTGATAAATTCAATGTTTTGTCAATTGGCGTAACAAGGACAGGTTGATCTGGAACAGTTTTTTCTTCAACTTCAATTATGGAAAATTTAATTGAAATTGTTTCACCTTCCATCCCGCCTTTGTTGGCTTCTTGATAAGGTGTAGCCGTTAAAGTATAATCACCTGTAGAAAAAGGCCTGCCTGAATAATTCCCATTACTATCCCCAAAAAGTGCATAAGGAGCTACATTTTCTGTAGTTGAATGGGTAATTGGACCTGTGATAGACATGAATAAACTCCCAACTATAGTGGGGCTTGTATTAGCCCGCATATTCAGGTTTAAATTCTGAATCAATTCTGAATCAATTTTCATACCATCAGATATTTCAAGAATTTCATTATTATTAGAGGCATCTATCAAAGTAAAACTTTTTACTATCATAGAATTCTCTGAACCAATAACAGTTATGGTGGAACTGTCTGTAAAACCTCCATCCTGTGTTTTTGCTGTGATGGTTGCAGTACCAGAATTGACTGCTGTAACCAATCCACTAGAATTTACTGTGGCAATTTGAGAATTGGAAATAGTCCAAAAAACGGTTTTATCAGTTGCATTTGAAGGAGATAGATCCGCCTTCATTTGATAGTTTTTCCCAATTTCCAAAGATAATTCCTCGGGATCTACGGCAATCCCTGAAGTTTTAATAGTGGAATTTGGTTCGCTGATATGCGACACCATACTATTGATATATACCTCAATATTGGTGTAATCCTGATTCAATGAATATAGACTATCATCGGCCTTGTTTGGGTCCAAACCATTTTCAATTTCCCAATTATCGGGTATACCATCTCTGTCTGTGTCTTTTGGAGCTGTTAGAGATTTTAATTCCGGCCAACCTCCTACGTCATTTTGGCTGTCTATTATGCCTAGTAAGCCAGAATTAGATCCTTGAAAAGTGGTTGTCCCCGTCTTTAATTCATTAATTAATCTTTTGTCTACATTATCTCTAACTAAACTTGCACCTACATTTGCCAATACTTCTTCATAGGCCTCTTGTGCATTGAGATTCTTGCTGTAAAGTCCAATAGGTATTTCAAAAGGAACTAGATTCCCATTTTCATCTTTATTTTTACAGTTTTCCAGATATAACTTTTGATTCGTACCATTTTCAAGTCTTACTCCCAACCATTGGTCTTTTAACAAATCAACAGTAGGCATAAAATTACCTTCCAAGTAGAATTTTCCATATGTTTCAGAATTACCGTCCAACATAGTTGGGTTCAGGAATTTTTTTGATATTGAAGAAGCCTCTTCATGCGCTAAAGTGGCCGGGCCTGGTTTAAAATAGGAGTTGTAAACATTGACTTTACAATTTGGTCCATTATCTATAGCTCGAAACCCATAATTGTAAACCACAATATTTCTGATATCATGAAGCCCGCTCCCAGTAAGAGAGGATATTGAAGGATTCCTGATTAAATTATGTACATAAAGATTTTGGTAATATGAGAGTCTATCGCCATAATTTAGTGAACCAAGAGGGTTATGGTTTCCAAGAGCTTCTGAAATAATGGAATTTTGAATGGTTATATCCAATCCGGTGGCAATTGAAGCTACTTCATCTGTACCCCAAGAAAAGGAACAGTGGTCGATTATTGCATTGGAACTTCTTACTATCTCAAAAGCATCCTCTTTATTTGTTGGAAAAGTCGGATGGTCAACATAAAGGTCTCCAAGTCTTGACCTGATAAACCGGATAATAACATTGTTTGTATTTAAAATCCTTAAAGGGTAATTTTTTAAAGTTATGCCATCCCCTGGAGCAGTTTGCCCAGCAATAGTCAAATCACCGTTACTTATATTAAGCTTGCTTTTGAGTTCAATGGTGCCTGAAACTTCAAAGACAACAATCCTAGGTCCTTTGGCCTCCAAAGCCCATCTTAAACTTCCAAGACCGCTGTCGTTCAGGCTGGTAACGATATAGACCATTCCTCCTCTTCCACCAGTTGCATATTTTCCAAATCCCTCTGCCCCTGGAAAGGAAGGTATGGATTGATTTTGTCCAAAGGATAATGTGACCGGTAAAAAGCTGATTAACCAGATTAAAATCAACAATATTTTTCTCATAGGTACAGGCATTTTGTCCCATATTTTTGAATAGGGGATTCGTTTATCCTGCTGACTTTGAAAAAGTCAGCTTTTTTTAATTTCGCTGAAGGCTTGATTGGGGTGATTAAGCTTTCAGATTGGGGTGATGATTTTTTTAATCAGATTCAATTTTGGGGATTGTTTTTTCTTTTTCCAAAAATTTGTGGTGCAAACCATAATTCAAGACAGTTCAAGCAAATTTGTATAAATGAAAAGTAACCTTAATTAGTAGTTTTCATCAAATTTTAAGAATAGAGTGAAGATAGTGGCATAAACCTCCTCTCACCGTCATTCCGAGTAGTAAAAATTGGCATTTACAGAAAAGGAAATGACGTATTAAATTTGCGGAAATTCTGTGCAGTTTGGCCGATTGGAGTATAGTGCACTTGCCTGTTTCCGAGTATGGTACCGTGAGTGATAGACAGAAGTATGGTACTGCGATTTTGCTTGTCCGCATGGTAGCCTTTTAGACTGTTATCCCACGGGCACAGGGTTTATTCTTACCAATTTATATTTTATATGTATGGAAAAGATTCATCATCATTCGGCTGGTATGGATATCGGTTCACGCAATATTTATATCGGCATCGAAGGGGAACAGGTAGCTGTATTCGGTACCTTCACCCATGATTTTAAAGATGCAGTGTCATATTTACTCTCCCACGGAATCAGGACTGAGGCCATGGAAGCTACGGGGAGTTATTGGATAATTCTTTTTGATGTGCTGCAAGCTGCCGGCCTGGATGTATGGTTTATGGCAGGCAGACAAGGCAGGTGCCGGGAAGAAAGACCGATGTCAAAGACTGTCAATGGATAAACCAACTGCACAGTTACGGTTTGCTCAACCGCTGCTTTGTGGCCGAGGGGCTGGTCAAAAATCTAAGGAACTATCAGCGTCTGCGGGAGGACCACATCAGAAGTGCTGCCATGCATGTGAACCACATGCAGAAAGCCCTGATCGAAATGAACCTCCGCCTGCCGGAAGTGCTGAGCCAGGTACATGGCAAGAGTGGCCTGTCTGTCATTGAAGCCATATTGGCCGGTGAGCGCAACCCACATGCCTTGTTGTCCTATTGCCATTCCAGTTTGGTCAAGAACAAATCAGAAGATATTCTCAAGGCTCTGGAAGTATACTACACCGAGACAGGTCTGTTCAGTTTATTGCAGGCTTATGAGGCGCATCAGTTTTACCAGGGACAAATCCTTGCATGTGATAAAAAGATAGAGGAGGTTTTGAACCGGCATAAGGATCTTCCCCAAGAAAAGCCCAAAAGAAAATCCAAACCCGTAAGACATCATAAACCCACCGTCGATGGACTGGAGGATCATCTCAGGTTATTGTTCAATGGTAAAGATGCCACCCAATTGTCCGGCGTCACTTCATACACATGGTTTCAGTTGTAAACAGAAACCGGAGAGGATTTGAGCAATTGGAAAAGTGAGAAACACTTTACAAGTTGGCTTGGATTATCGCCGGGACAAAACCATTCCGGCAAGACACGAAGGAGTAAATCGAAGGGGAAACCAAGGGCAGGTCAAATTTTCCGTACTATAGCCCAATCACTGCTTACAAGTAAGCGTATTGCATTGGGAGAATTTGGACGGAGGATCAGGGCAAGAAAAGGATCAAGAATCGCGGTAAAGGCAGTAGCAAGAAAATTGGCCGAGCAATACTGGCGGCTCATAGTGAAAGGTCAGGATTTTGTGGAAAAAGGTGTAGAGGAATACAAAAACCGTTTATTGGCCCAAAAGGGGAAGTATTTCCAAAAGCTTGCCATTGAACTCGATGAGAAAACGGCAGTGATGGAAATATCTCATAACCAATACATTACATGAGTATACAAAAATACGTCATTGGTAGTGGAGAAAATTGGCATTTACAGAAAGGGAATGACAATAGTTCATTTTATTTATATGATTGGTTTAAATTTAATTATTGTAAAACCAATAAATAATTGAATTTTTACCTATATGTCATTGGTACCATAAAAATAACTTCTGCCTTACCTCTTAAGACCTTCCTTTCCGACAGGCTACTTAATAATATGCTCCACCAAACTGTTTAAATATACTTCCAAATTGGTATAGACCGGATCTAAATCATAGAATCGGTCATCCCTACGTTCCGGATTTAGTCCCTTGGCAATTTCCCATTCATCGGGCATGCCATCTTTATCTGTATCCTTTGGTGCAGGAAAGGATTTCAGTTGAGGCCATCCGCCTACATCTTTTTGGCTGTCGATAATACCCAATAAACCAGAATTAGATCCTTTAAAAGTTATTGTCCCTGTCTTTAATTCATTAATTAATCTTTTGTCTACATTATCTCTAACTAAACTTGCACCTACATTTGCCAATACTTCTTCATAGGCCTCTTGTGCTTTGAGATTCTTGCTGTAAAGTCCAATAGGTATTTCAAATGGGACAAGAATTCCATTTCCATCGGTATTTTTACAGTTTTCCAGATATAACTTTTGATTCGTACCATTTTCAAGCCTTACTCCCAACCATTGGTCTTTTAACAAATCAACAGTAGGCATAAAATTACCTTCCAAGTAGAATTTTCCATATGTTTCAGAATTACCGTCCAACATAGTTGGGTTCAGGAATTTTTTAGATATTGAAGAAGCCTCTTTATGCGCTAAAGTGGCTGGGCCTGGTTTAAAATAGGAGTTGTAAACATTTACTTTACAATTTGGTGCATTATCTATAGCCCGGAAACCATAATTGTAAACAACAATGTTTCGGATATCATGAAGCCCGCTCCCTGAAAGAGAGGAGATTGAAGGATTTCTGATTAAATTATGGATATAAAGATTTTGGTAGTATGAGAGTCTATCCCCATAATTAAGAGACCCAAGTGGATTATAGTTTCCAAGGGCTTCAGATATAATTGAATTTTGAATGGTAATATCTAATCCAGTGGCAATTGAAGCTACTTCATCTGTACCCCAGGAAAAAGAACAGTGGTCTATAATTACATTGGAACTGTTGAAAATCTCAAAAGCATCCACATTTAGGGTGGAACTTATTGGATCATCAACATAAAGGTCACCAAGTCTTGACCTTAAAAATCGGATAATAACATTATTTGTATTTAAGACTCTTAAAGGGTAATTTTTTAAAGTTATACCATCCCCGGGAGCAGTTTGCCCGGCAATAGTCAAGTCCCCGTTTCTTATCTGCAGTCTGCTTTTGAGTTCTATGTTACCAGACACTTCAAAGATTACGGTTCTTGGGCCTTTGGATTCTAATGCCCACCTTAAACTCCCAAGGCCACTATCGTTAAGGTTTGAAACTATATAGATCATTCCGCCGCGTCCACCTGTTGCATATTTTCCAAATCCCTCTGCACCAGGAAAGGCAAGTTTTTTTTCCTGAGAAAAAAGGCCCTCATTTGGAGTAAAGTTAAAATTTGAATAGCTTAGGACAAATATAAAGATAATAAGTGCCTTCATTTATATACAATATTTTAATTATTTTAAGTTGAACGGTTAAAAATAAGGTATTGTAGCAATAATAACGAAAAGTTGTTTTTCAAATAGTATATTTTTAAAAAAAAACATAGTTACTTTTCAATTGTTTTCAACACAAATATTTGAGCCTATTGATTTTTTTATAGTCACACGAAAAAGGCGGAAAAATAGTAATTCAAAATAATTCTTATGCAGAGACAAAAATGAACGGCGAATCAGACTTCTGACTAGGGTCAAGTAAGAAGTAAGAATCCAGGTTACTGGCAAAGAAACGAAAAACTATATTTTCAATTACTGTCATCCGACTAAATTCTAAAACGTGGAAAGAATCCTTCTGACACTCTAATTAAGGGGAATTTTTTGAATTTTGAAAAAGACCCCCCTTATTTAAACTGAACAATTCAAATTGTACTATTTTCAGATCCCTGTCCAGACTGGATAATCTACCTGATCTGACAAGCTTTATCAGCGAAATGTAGGAGCACATGTTTATTGCTGCCATGTTTACGATGGTTACAAACTGTTCAGCTTCTCTGCACTGCCTGTGAATTACCGAAAACAACAAATTGGCTATCAGAGCTATCCACACCTGCGTTTTGATTCCCTCCATGCTGTCCGAGTAAAAATATCCCAGTTCAAAGTTTTGTTTCAGCTGTTTGAACAGAATCTCAATGTTCCATCTGTATTTGTAAAGCAGAATGACTGTACTGTCACTGTAGTCAAACATATTGGATACAAACTCCAGTACCTTACCGCTGACCGGGTCTTTGTAAATGATCAATCTTGCCTTTAAAGGGTCTTTTGTTGGGTTGAGCATGATTATCTGATCGGAAACTACCCCTCCATCAGCATATTCACTGATGTGGTTTGGCTGTCCTTCCAGAACCAGGTAATCTGCATTGTCATTGAGCCGGGTTACAAAATAGGCTCCTTTTTCGGTCCATTCTTTCCATTTTTGATAATTGACATACCCTTTGTCAAAGACATAAATTGCTCCTTTTTCAGCTTCAAGCTGTCCGAGAAAAGATTTATCGTTGCATGCCGCTTCTGTAATATGTATCAGGGCGGGCACGAAACCGCCCAACGGCATTTTGGCATGTATTTTAAGCCCTCCTTTCTTTTTGCCTGTCATCGGATTGCGTCCGGCACCTTTGAATACATCCACGAACAGCGAAATTGTTGAAGAACCAACGATTATAACTTTTCCTGTATCCACTTGCCCGGCCAGAAAGCTACATTCAACGGGGCTCAACTCTTCTTTATAATGTTCCAGAAGTTGCTGATAAATCGATTCAAACACTGTACTGTTCCGGTTGATATTGGCATCACTGAGCGTACTGACCGCAGGAAGTTTATCTATACCAAGATATGTTAGCCGGTCTTCGAGGAATAGAAGGTTTTTACAAAGACTGTTAAGTGAATGACATTTGGTGACGACACCATAGAGCATAAAGACAAGTTGCTTCCATGTGGTCATGGTCTTATAATACCTGTCACTCAGGTGCTCAGACACACAGAAGTCAACAATTTGACGGGGAAGAAAAGAAAGTAGCTGACAAATTACCGGTTGACCCGCAAGATTTGTATTTTTGGCCATGATGTTTTTGGTGTGGTAACTTCAAACATCGTAAACTTTGGCGAGGTGTCAAAACCTCGCCATTGTACTTTTTCAAGATTATCAAAAACACGCAGTGTTTTTGTCGGATGACAGTAATTTTCAATAGTATTTAATAATTTAAAAACCTTCGAAAAATCAATTTTTGAAGGTTTTTAAATTAAACTAATCTGGATCTATTTTTTAATGAACTTGATATGTTTCTTGCTGCCATATCCCTGATCCAGGATTAACAGGTAGGTGCCGGCGGCCATCCTTACCGGTGCAAGATCGAGTACAATCTCGCCATTTTCCGGTACTGCTGACCTGTTGATATACTGCCTGCCCATCATATCGTACACCATAACCCCAACTGTGGTTTCCTCTCTGCTGTTCAGCTGAATATGGAGTCGGTCCTCGACAGGGTTCGGATAGATCTTGAAGCCGAACATTGCATCATTTTCAGGATCTTCTATCGACAACTGTGCTTCATCATTGATTTGTTCTTTGACCGAACCTTCTGATTTTCTGGCAATATTGGACGCATTGGTATAAAGATCCGTTATTTCAGAAATGTCCAATGCCCTGCCGTAGAGCCTGAGGTCATCAATGGCACCGTTGAAGCGCTGTATGGTCCCCAGTGACCCGATGGTGAGATCGCCTGATGGGTTACCTATGGTAAACGGTGCATAGGTGGCTGAAATGTCCTCAATGCCGTTTATGAATATCCTGCTGGTGGTTCCGTCAAAGGTTGCCGCCACATGGATCCATTCTCCCACATCCCCTGTGTAGTTGTAGTTTGACAAAAGCCTGTATGCCGCCCCGTTGTTTCCGCGGTTGAGTCTGAACTCGATCTGTCCGTTCTGGTCAAGCCACAGTTCGAAGCCGTTTCCGTCAGCTTTGGAAATGATGGTGTTCCTGCCCACACTTGTTGGTTTGACCCAGGATACAATGCTGAGGGCCTCTGCTATTTCCAGCGATTGGCTGTGGGGCGCCACTCCGTATCTTCCCGACCAGCTGTTGAAGTTGACGGCCAGTCCGATTATTCCCGGTTCCCAGAAAACGTTGGCCGTATTCTGAATGGTAGCATTGTTCCCGTTGCCGGAATGGTCAATGAGTACATTGCCGGATCCCTCGTCCATCTTCCAGTGGCCCACCGGACCATCCGGCACTTGACCGTCCGCTACGGTGGCAAAGCTGCGGGTTTCGGACCAATCCGAACTGCCCTCACCGTTGTAGGCCCTTACGCGCCAGAAATAGGCGGTTTCAGGCAGCAGTCCTGTGGCATTAAAGATAATATCCGGGCCGTTGTCCACATCTGCAACCATACTTCCAAACCCAATGTCAGTGGCCAGCTGTACCTGGTATCCGGCAGCGAAGTCTGAGGTCAGCCAGGAGAGCTGTACTTCGGGGGCAATGACCGAGGCATTTCCGTCGGCAGGCGCAAGAAGCTGCGGTACAACAGGTAACGGGATTTCTCCGTCAAAGAGGCCCGATATTTCCGATCCGTCCAATGCCCTGCCGTAGAGCCTGAGGTCGTCGATGGCCCCGTTGAAGCGCTGTATGGTTCCCAGTGCGCCGATGGTGAGATCGCCTGAAGCGGTACCTATGGTAAACGGTGCATAGGTGGCTGAAATGTCCTCAATACCGTTGATGAATATCCTGCTGGTGGTTCCGTCGAAGGTTGCCGCCACATGGATCCATTCTCCCACATCCCCTATGTAGTTGTAGTTGGACAAAAGCCTGTATGCCGCACCGTTGTTTCCGCGGTTGAGTCTGAACTCGATCTGTCCGTTCTGGTCAAGCCACAGTTCGAAGCCGTTTCCGTCAGCTTTGGAGATGATGGTGTTCCTGCCAACACTTGTTGGTTTGACCCAGGAGACAATGCTTAAAGCTTCGTTGATTTGGAGTGATGGGTTGTGGGTTGCAATACCAAACCTACCGCTTTGACCAGTAAGGTTGACAGCCAGTCCAATTACACCTTGCGACCAGTTAATTCCCGATGTGTTTTGAATGATTGCGTCATTTTCGTTGCCTGTATGGTCAATCAATATATTGCCAGAACCCTCTTCCATTTTCCAATGGCCGACCAATCCCAGGTTAGAATTTTTTTCTGAAACAGTGACGCTTAATATTGATGAAAAATCCCCATCTTCTGTTCGGGCTGTAATTGATGCCAATCCTGCGGCTATCCCGAAAACCAATCCACTTGGATTTACTGTTGCTATAGAGGCATCGGAAGTAGACCACACTATAGTTTTATTTGTTGCATTTGATGGTGAAACTATAGCTGAAATCTGTTGTGAATTTCCTGCTAAAATTATCGTATTTGTAGGAGTTACTGAGATTCCTGATACAGGAACAGAAACTGAACCTACAATAGAGAATTGGAGGGTAAGGGAGTCGCCAGCTAATCCACCTCTATTGGTCTGGGTGTACGGTATTGCTGTTAGGGTGTAATTTCCTTCAGTAAGATTAATTCCAGAATTGTTAAATAAGGTATATGCAAATCCATTATCAGTTCTAGATGCATTAACGGGTCCGGATAAGGATATGAAGACACTTCCAACACTGCTTGGATTGGTATTTACCCTGAAGTTCAAATTTTGATTTTGAACTTCATCAAGAGATATTTGCAGACCGTCATTAATTTCAAGGATATCAGTTGAATTGGTTGGATTGATTAATGTGAATCCTGCAACACTTAAATTCTGGGTGTTTTGAAAAACAGTGATTGTGGAATTAGCAATAAAGTTGCCATCTACAGTTATAGCACTTATAGTAGCCGTGCCTTCAGAAATCCCCGAAACTAACCCATTTGAATTGATCGAAGCAACATCAGGATCAGAGGAAGACCATGTCACAGTTTTATTTGTAGCGTTACTTGGCAAAATAGCGGCGGAAAACTGTTGGTTGTTTCCCACCAATAAGCTTAAGTCTGTTGGTGAAATATTGATTCCTGTGACACTTATTGGATTTTGCGGGGATAGATTACATTTTGTCTCTGAATTATTCAGACTTGTTGGTTGTGATGCATTTTGATGGAGAATAATTCTATCAATTTGATGATGGGAAGACCTTGCAGATAATTCCATTATATATTCCCCTGGTGAATCAAATTGGACAAAAATTGGAAAGCCATTATTGTCATTAGTTTGTGTACCCCACGCCCAATTTACGTTACTGGCGAAAGCCTTAAACCAACCCCCGGACCCTGATCCCATAGCAGTTGGCGTTTTTCCGCTACCTCGTGGGAAAATTTTAATACCATCTTTTTCCGCAAAAAAATCACTGGCATTTGGAAATCTGACCCAGGTATCATTATGTTCAGAAGACCTAGTCCCCCGACCAACAGCACTCCGGAATTGAAATCTATAAATCCCCGGATTATTGATAAAAATAGTTGTGGTTATCAGCCCATTACCAGGAACCGAGAAATATTGAGGTCCTAACCAAACAAGATAACCTGATCCGGTAAACCCGGCATTGGAATTTTGAACGGTCCAACTGGATGAATAAGTTAGGTTTTCTGCTTCCATTACAACCAGACCATTTATTTCTTGGAATTGTGATTCACAAGCAAAATCAGCTTCAGAGTTATTATATTTAAAAATATTTTCTAGGATAACATCCTTTTTTTTATCTATTGACTTTGCTGATAAGTAGGGTATTTGCTTGGATTTTGTTAAAGTACTGAAAGAGAATGAGCTAAACAGTGTAAATAAAACAAGTAATTTTAAAATTTTTTTCATGATTAGTTGTAGAAATGGTTTGATAGATTAGATCATTATGCATACTTTGATATGTTTATAGTAAAAATATGGAATTTTTTGTATAAAATCATATTTTTCCAATTAGGTCTTTTAGCTATCAAGGTCAACTGTCAGCAGTGCTTCAATTACTATAAATTCATTCCGGAACAATATTTCCATTCGAACCAAGATTGCTTCCCGAATTATTTCTGTACGATTATTTGAATACTCGCGATTCAAGAAGAGGCTTGTTTGGTTTTCCTACAGATTTCCAAGCATGTATTTGGTTTTCAAGCGGATTAAACCCGATTATGTTTATACAGCCATTCCCACCTGGTCAGGTTTTTATGTAGGGCTTATTTGTAAATTGTTGGGCATTAGGCATATTATCAGAGTAGCCAATGATCCTGAGGTCGAGTTTTCCCTGAATCCAAAATATCCTTTCCATCATAAAAAACTAATTAATGCATCCTACAAAATGGCTGATATAGTATTGGCGCAAAATGTATTTCAATTTGAGATTTTAAAGAAAAGGTTTCCAAAAATAAAAATTTCAAAAGTTTTTAATCCAATAGTTTTAGATAAAGATTTTTTGAAAACAAAATTTCAGTTTGAGGGATATATTGCCTGGGTTGCTAATTTTAGGTATCAAAAGAATTTAAGGTTGTTATTTGAAGTTGCTTTACTCTTACCCTTAGAAAAAGTTAAAGTCGTTGGTCAAACGTTGTTGCCACTTGACGAAGAGACTGAATTTTACTTGGACAAATTGAAAGGATTAAAAAATGTTGAGTTGTAGGTTCAATTCCAAGAAACGAAATTTTGGAATTTTTGAATCAAGCCAAATTTTTGCTGAGTACTTCCCGATATGAAGGTTTTAGCAATACTTTTCATGAAAGTATGATAGTAGGCACCCCAATTTTAACCACCTAGGGAGTTAATCCTGATGGGATAATTGATAAATTTAATTTAGGATATATTTATAATGATGCACGGGATTTGAAAATTGTTCTTGAAAACCTTCAAATTGATGATTACATTAAAAAATCACATGATTGTGTTTCCTATGTTAGGGAAAACCATGACCATATTCAACTTGGAGGAAAAGTTTTAGATTTCTTAAATTCTATTTAATGAGCTTTAAAAAAGAAGATTATGTTTGAAATAGAAAAAAGGAATCAAAAAAATCGAATTAATTCTGAAAACTCCGATTTTTAGTTTGATCATTTTTCACCAATATGGTTTATTTTAATGACTGTATTTAAATTATTTTCTGTTATTGGTTCATTTAGAGGGTTTTGGATAAGGATTGAGTTCATTACAAACGAAATAAAAAAAAACGGTCAGCAGATTATGCTGACCGTTTTTGGTTTTCTTATAATTCGATTGTTATTTCTTGATAAACTTGACCTGTTTCATCCTGCCCTGTCCCTGATCCAGGATCAACAGATAGGTGCCGGCGGCCATCCTTACCGGCGCAAGATCGAGCACAATCTCACCATTTTCCGGTACTGCTGACCTGTTGATATACTGCCTGCCCATCATATCGTAGACTACAATATCAACCGGGATTTCCTCTCTGCTGTTCAGATGAATATGGAGTCGGTCCTCGACAGGGTTCGGATAGATCTTGAAGCCGAACATTGCATCATTTTCAGGATCTTCTATCGACAACTGTGCTTCATCATTGATTTGTCCTTTGACCGAACCTGCTGATTTTCTGGCAATATTGGACGCATTGGTATAAAGATCCGTTATTTCCGAAATGTCCAGTGCCCTTCCGTAAAGCCTGAGGTCGTCGATGGCCCCGTTGAAGCGCTGTATGGTTCCCAGTGCGCCGATGGTGAGATCGCCTGAAGCGGTACCTATGGTAAACGGTGAATAGGTGGCTGATATATCCTCAATACCGTTGATGAATATCCTGCTGGTGGTTCCGTCGAAGGTTGCCGCCACATGGATCCATTCTCCCACATCCCCTGTGTAGTTGTAGTTGGACAAAAGCCTGTATGCCGCCCCGTTGTTCCCGCGGTTGAGTCTGAACTCGATCTGTCCGTTCTGGTCAAGCCACAGTTCGAAGCCGTTTCCGTCAGCTTTGGAAATGATGGTGTTCCTGCCCACACTTCTTGGTTTGACCCAGGATACAATGCTGAGGGCCTCTGCTATTTCCAGCGATTGGCTGTGGGGCGCCACTCCGTATCTTCCCGACCAGCTGTTGAAGTTGACGGCCAGTCCGATTATTCCCGGTTCCCAGAATACATTGGCCGTATTCTGAATGGTCGCATTGTTCCCGTTGCCCGAATGGTCAATGAGTACATTGCCGGATCCCTCGTCCATCTTCCAGTGGCCCACCGGACCATCCGGCACTTGACCGTCCGCTACGGTGGCAAAGCTGCGGGTTTCGGACCAATCCGAACTGCCCTCACCGTTGTAGGCCCTTACGCGCCAGAAATAGGCGGTTTCAGGCAGCAGTCCTGTGGCATTAAAGATAATATCCGGGCCGTTGTCCACATCTGCAACCATACTTCCAAACCCAATGTCAGTGGCCAGCTGTACCTGGTATCCGGCAGCGAAGTCTGAGGTCAGCCAGGCCAGTTGTACTTCAGGAGCAATGACCGAGGCATTTCCGTCGGCAGGGGCAAGAAGCTGCGGTACAACAGGTAACGGAATTTCTCCGGCAAATAGGCCAAAGATTTCCGATCCGTCCAATGCCCTGCCGTAGAGCCTGAGGTCATCAATGGCACCGTTGAAGCGCTGTACGGTTCCCAGTGACCCGATGGTGAGATCGCCTGAAGCGGTACCTATGGTGAACGGTGCATAGGTGGCTGAAATGTCCTCAATGCCGTTGATGAATATCCTGCTGGTGGTTCCGTCAAAGGTTGCCGCCACATGGATCCATTCTCCCACATCCCCTGTGTAGTTGTAGTTTGACAAAAGCCTGTATGCCGCCCCGTTGTTTCCGCGGTTGAGTCTGAACTCGATCTGTCCGTTCTGGTCAAGCCACAGTTCGAAGCCGTTTCTGTCAGCTTTGGAAATGATGGTGTTCCTGCCCACACTTGTTGGTTTGACCCAGGATACAATGCTGAGGGCCTCTGCTATTTCCAGCGATTGGCTGTGGGGCGCCACTCCGTATCTTCCCGACCAGCTGTTGAAGTTGACGGCCAGTCCGATTATTCCCGGTTCCCAGAATACATTGGCCGTATTCTGAATGGTCGCATTGTTCCCGTTGCCCGAATGGTCAATGAGTACATTGCCGGATCCCTCGTCCATCTTCCAGTGGCCAACTAGATCTTCGTCAGGGTTGACAACCGATTCTTCCTCTGTGGTAAAGCTGCGGGTTTCGGACCAGTCCGAATCCCCTTCCACGTTTGAAGCCAACACCCTCCAGAAATATGTGGTATTTGCCGTAAGTTCAGGGGTGGTAAAGGAATTGGTCGGATGAGCGGGTTCTTCCGCAATAACACTGTCAAATTCAATATCAGAGGCAAGTTGTATGCGATAACTGTCAGCATTTGAAATACTTGTCCAAACTAAATCGACTGTAGTTTGTTGGTTTATAGCGCCATTTGACGGAGAAGTTAAACTAGGAATATCAGGCAGATTACTTGAGGAAGCAATAACTGTAAAATTGATTGACAGTGGAGTTCCTGCTGTACCGGCACCTCCGGGTTCGGAGTATGGAGTAGCGGTAAGGGTATATTCCCCAATACCTAGATTGATTCCCTCATTGAATAATAAGGTATAAGCACCTCCCTCATCAAATCTTGACAGGCTGACAGGGCCATTTAAGGATAAGAAAACAGATCCCACTACTATAGGGTCGGTATTTGCCCTAAAATTCAGCGCCTGGTTGCCTAATTCATCCAAAAACAAAATGCTTCCTTGACCTAAATTCAAAATATCCAGTGTGTTTTCAGGATTGATAAGGGTAAAGCTTTCCACACTGAAAGTATTTTTGTCAATAGGTATCAAAAGCTCATCATTTACCCCAAATTCAACCAACAAATTTGCTTCCGGATTTCCCTTAGTTCCCAAATAATTGATTGTAAGGTTAAAAAGAGTATTGGGTAAGATCAAAGCACCCGAATAATCCATTTCACCCAGATTGAATTCTGCTGCATCTGTTCCCGTAAAGGAAATATTTCTGATAAAAACCCCTTGGTTACCATCTAAGACAGAGAGTTCTACATTTACATTTTCACCGGGCAACTGAATTATTTCGGGGCCTGAAAGCGTACTTTTTAGAATCGCGGTACCTTGTGGGTTGTTCAATCCAAAAAACTCCATGTTTTTCTGGTTTCCAGAGCCACGGATTGGAGAACCTGCGGCCACGAATAGCCCATCTCCTGATACAATTCCTTGTGTCCCATGTCTCTTGAAGTTGAGTCTCGGTCCTGTGGTCCATGTTTGTTCCTGGGGATCAAAGATTTCAGTGATATCCAATGCGTCGGTATTGTCTCCACCCGGGATTTCTCCTCCTGCCACAAACAATTTGTTTTGAAAATTAGCTACCACTGCTCCAGCCCGTGGGGTAGGTATATCCAAAGCGCTGGGTAGGGTGGACCAAGTGCCGGTTTCAAAATCATAAACATCCACTTCTCTGATTACAGGGCCGAAAGTAGTGATCCCACCTGTTTGCCTGCCAGAAGCTACATACATTTTAGTCCCAATTACAGTCGCATGGAAGTGATCTCTTGGCCTTGGTGCATCAGGCAATATTGTCCATTCTCCCGTTGCAGGATCAAATTCATCAAAGTAAGACACATATTGAGCGTTATGGCCCAATCTGTTTCCGGCTACCATGTAAAATTTATCATTATATACCACGAGACCCGCTGAACCTCTTCTGCGATCTGCTGGAATTTCTGGTCCCTGGAAATATTGTTGGTTGACGGGATCAAAAATCCATACATGACTTGCAGGTTCTTCATTCGGGAAATTATTAGTTTCAAATGCACCGATTACCCAGATATACCCCTTGTATTCAGTGGCTTGGAAATGGTTAAATTGCTTTGGAGCAATATTGACCAATGAATTCCAGGAATCTTGTTGATAATTATAGATATCGATAGTCCGAGAATTTTCATTTCCCCGTCCACCCATCAGATAAAATGCCTCTCCTGCCTGAACAAAGGCATTTTCATGTCTTGCAGAATAATTCTGATCTTCATTAAGAATATTCCATGAATCAAAAGGCAAGATCGTCCAGGTAAAAGTCATAAACTCTTGATTGGGTACAGGGCTATTGGAATCAGTAACAAAAAGGGTGACAGAATAAGGACTATTCGGTAAAGCGCTTGGATCTACTTTCCCATAGAGTCTGCCATTGACGGATTCTATATCCACTCCAGGAGGTAAATTGCTGGCACTATAATGCAGCGTACCCACTCCGCCTGTAGCAGTAAAAAGTAAGTCACCGGCCAAATTTTCATTCACGGTATTGATTTGATCAGGGATGGGATTGATAATAACAATGGGTTCAGCTGGAGTAGTATCCAATATTTCTATGGCATTGACAGCTGGATTTCCGATTTTTTTGATGAATTCAATATTCAAAAACCAATCCGTCACTGAAATTTGAAATTCAACCATTCCTCCAACTTGATGTCCAAATACCTCAATAAAATCAAAGTCACTTTGTACTATTTGCTCTTCAATTTTAAGGTCAAAAATCCTGTCCCCGATATTTGAAGTGCCGGCATCACTATTCCCAAAGTATAACCTTATCTTGTAAATACTATTGGAAGCAGGTATGCTGAAAATCATATTGTCCTCTCCTTCACTTTCCCTTTCTTGGGCAAAAATTCCGGCAAAGGTAATTTCATCAATATATTCAGGTATCGAAGTATGCTTGTTTGCATAAGTAAAATCACTTGGGTTGACCAATCCCGTATTGACAGCATAGCCATCTCCCGAATAATTGCCTGCCACATTGTTTGCTCTCCAATTGGGAGAATCATTTTGACCCTCCAATACCTCGCCTCCGGCATTTATTCTAAATACAATTTGCTCCGCTGGGATGACCTGAACATCAAATGACTGTTCAATAAAAAATCCAGCTGGATTGGCAGCTTTAATGGTGATAGTCCCTGAGGCAGGGTTTTCCGGAAAATTCAATATCAGTTGGTTATTTTGAATAACTGCCGATATTTCCTCATTGGTATTGGTAAGGGTAAAAATCAGATTTCCACTGAAGTTGTGGTCATCAAAGTAATCATTCAGATCAAATTGTCTTTGTGGAGATCCGACTTGCCTGGTAATATCAAGCAATGGGTTTATGACAAAGGGTCTTTCCCCATATACTTTGAAATAATCATAAATGGATAAGAATTCTTTTGTTTCATCCGCAGAACTTCCATAAACACCGATTGCCAAAGGTTTAGCTATATCCTGAACCGCCTCAAGGATTTTTCCTGAAAGGACAATTGTACCCATACTGATAATGGGTCTATTGCCAATTTTGATCTGTGGTTCAGCAGTTCCAAGATTTGGATTTACCCGGAACATAAACTCTACCGTTTCAGAACTCAAAGGACGGTCCTCCACTTCCAAAGGAAGTAAGAGTGGGTTGGGGTCAGGAAGATCGTCAATTTCCAAAGCAGCCATTATTCCGGTCTTGGTAAATACCAATTTCAAGAAATTGCTTTGGCTTCCATCGCCCATTTGAATTCCCAATTCCCCATCATGGTCAATATCATAGAACATCTGCGGCCCCTGAAAGCCTAAAAGCCCTCCAATGACCAAAAATTCCCCTGTCTCGGTGCCAACATTTACTCCGAATTGGAATCCTTTTTTCTGATTATTTACCAAACCATTGGCAGTACCTCCTGTCATGGCTATTTGTATGGCACCGGCCGCACCCCCATAAATATCATCAGGAAGAGGGCCTTCGTTAATTTTATCCAACCAATTTAACCAGTTTGGATTTGGAGCGCCGTTGTTCATTAAGCCCGTTAGTCCCAAACCTCGGTAACCAAATGGTCTACCTAACTCGTCTGTTTTATCTGAAAACAATTCATTATTAATGGGCAAATCTGAGGGGCTTCCCAATTGAAAAGGATCCAATTCATCCCAAATACCATCTCCATCATCATCCAAATCATTCAGGTCAGAGACAAAATCCCCATCAAAATCGTTTGGCCGGGAGGCACCTGAACAATAATCCGTTCCATTGTCAATTTCATCCTGATTGGTGAAGCCATCATTGTCATAATCTGCATTGGGATCAAAAAATGGATCATCGGGTAGGGGACAAAATGGATTGTTGGAAGGAGTCAGAATACTGATCCTATTATCAAAAGTTGCTACCCAAATGGTTCCCGGAAATATATCCTCATCTCCCTGACAGGTAATGCCCAATGCATTGCCCCCATTCAAATTCCATTTATCCTCTTCCAAGGACAGCAAAGAACCATCAGGGTTTAGTCTGACCAAATGTAAAAAACCTTCATTCCTGCCACCGATCAAGGCCCCTTTTAATGCTCCTCCAAAATTGGAAGCTTTGTATTCATCGATTCCATTGCTGTTCTTTTTCCAAATGGTCACAAACTCTGGTTGAGGTCCATTGGGGTTGACAAATGCGGGATCTCTATAATCGGCTTCTGCAGGATTGGAAAGAATTAAGGGGACAGGCGGCCAATTCACTGGAAGTGTAGTTTGGGCATATGCATCAAAACCGGGTTCACCGGGAGCTATGGGAGCTAAAACTTGGGTTCTGAAAATTTCATTCGGAGTGTATAATGGGGAAAGATTGGTCCAATTGCTATCATCCCCAATGGATTTGGTGTACAAGCCCGCTCCTCCCGGATTAAAAGGAAAAGAGGCTCCTAAGGAATAAGGGACTCCTGGATTAGCCCGAATAGGTGTTGGATGTCCTCCATAAAAAGCGCCTGGCTGATAGGATTGAATGTCCTGCGTAATCAATAAAATATGATCCTGATTTCTGACATGCTCTCCACTTGCAGATTTATTGGTACTATTGCCACCCGGTTCCCCTGTTAAATAATTATTTGTAACAGTAGATGGATTACCTTCATTTTCTGGCAATCCACCCCAATTGGCATTGGGGCCATTATCGGTAATAAAAACTTTTCCAGCCTCTGTAACAACAAAATCGTAAGCATTTCTGTAGCCAGCCGAAAATATCTGTACAGGTCCGCCCTCCACCACCATAGCCATGTTTAGCCCATCATTTCCGCCCCAAGGATCTCCTACATCAATGCCGTCGTAATCCGGATGATTTGGATCATAAATACCATTTAGATTTGGCCTGGAAGGATCATCAAGTGTTGGAATATCATATTTATATTGTCTTCCTGAACTTGGGTCTATCTGGATAGGCATAGATTCAATGGCATCCAAATCAATACTCAAAAGCGCTGCGGAAAGGGCATATTCCGTAATCCAGGTAAAGTTGGTGCTGGGTGACCCAGCATTGGTAAACCCTCCACTAGCTACCAATAAATAAGGCTTATTGTTGATAATGGTAAATTCAACGGCATTGGTAGAATGGTTTTCTTCAGACCTTGGAAGCCCTCTAACCAAATCCACAACATCCCAGGAATTGCCATTCCAAGTCAATTTGGTAATAATCCCTGAATTGGTATCCAAGACCTTATCTCCGGAAGGACCACCCCAAGTAGGGTCACTCGATCCCACATAAATGATTGGGTTTTCAGGGGTGCCGACAACTTCTATCCCAGTAATCTGTCTGTCTGATCTGCCATTCCAAGCAGGGGTGCCGATATCATCATGATTAGGAATGCTTTTTACATCAAATAAAATTTCATGGTCCACCACACTATAGATATTGTTTCCCGTATTTTCAATTCTATAAATTTGAATTTCGCCTCTTCTTCTGGCAAGGTATAACCTGTTATCAGGTCCGAATTTTAGGGAAGTCCCCTGAGAGGGGGGGGTAAAGCCATTAAAATTCAAAGTGCTTAAGTCAAATTCCACGCTTTGGGCTCTTAATTCAAAGGAAGTAATCAACATTAATCCTACAAAAACTGTAAGGATTTTGATGGATTGAAACAGGAATAAGTTTTTCATATTCATGATATTTAATAGAAAGAAAAATAAAAGGGCAATTTATAATGCGAGATATATACAAGACGGAAGTCCTTTTGAAATTGAATTTTGCATTTGTATCTGTATAATTTTGGCTGATTTTGAAGATGTTTTTTGTTATTTACAACTTCCTTTTATGTTTAAAGATAATTCTTGGTCAAATCTATAAATATTATTTGAAATATAAAAAAATGAAACACATATTATGTTTTATGATTTACAAAAAAAAACGAGCAAAAATTAATTTAATCGGAAATCGAGTTTTATGTTTTTCGAAAAGCATAGTGTTTCAATGATTTTTATCATAAAAATTTAGAATATCTGCTAACCGAAAGCAGGTTAGCATTGTATTCTTATCAAAGAATGCCTGAAAAATTTCCTCCCTCTTCACACGATATGAGTTATTTTTCAGTTAAAAAAGATGGCTATAATCCTATCGAAGTAAAGATAAGCCGAACTGAAAATTGAAGCGAACATACCAAAAAAGAGAAATCCCGAAGGACTGTAATTATTCCAGCCAAAAAAAATACTTAACGCAGTTTTTCCAATACCCCTTGATTTTCGATAAATTCACGAATTGAAGTCACAGATTTTTTCCATTGATATTGTTTCTCCATTTTTAGATAACCATATTCACCCATTTTTTTACACAATTTTGGGTTGTCTAATAGATAAATCAATTGAGATGCCATCCCCTGAATATCCTTGTAATCCAGCAAAAAACCATTTTTCCCTTCTTCTACAAAATCAGGTAAGGCTCCGATATTTAGCCCAACAATAGGCAATTTATAGGCCATGGCTTCCAGATAAACGATGCCAAAAGGTTCTCTTTTGGAAGGCATACAAAATATAGAAGCGGTTTCATAATGTTTTTTGACTTGATCTAAAGGCAATTTTCCCCATATTTTAACATTTGGATGTTGGATTTCGGGACTGCAACCGACAATATCCAATTTTACATCCGGATGTTTTTGATAAACCAACTTAAAAGCCTCAAATAACTCAGGACCTCCTTTTCTTTCCCAATCTACACCTACAAACAAGATGTTTTTATTAGAATACCTGTCTAATGGATAAAAAATATCGGAATAGGATATATTGGAACCAGCATATACACATTTAACTTTATCAGATTGGATGTGATATTGATCTCTTAGTGAATTTTTCACATGATTGCTCATAGTAAAAATTCCAGTAGCATTCTTATAAAGTTTGGTTTCCTGTTCTACCCAATTTTTTGAATTTAGAATCCTTGTATCAAATCCAGGATAACTTAAATTCACCAAATGAGTGTGGTCAGTATAGATATAATGTGGACAATACCCTAAATTGCCATTAAAGTTGGATTGGGTTTGAATAGAAAATACATAAACTTTTTTTTGAGTTGCCTTGAGGATTAATCTATTGCTAAGCTTAAAAAAATGGGATCTTTTTTGGTTCAAGCCCCTGAAATCATTCCGAATTATTTTTTTAGATGAAAAAAGAGATTTAATAGCAAACCCAAGTTTATCTTTAAAACTCATTTGTTTAACCAAGATTTTGAGATCAAGGCATTCAATATTGTAATCTGGAAATTTCTTTTCTAAGGATTGGAAGAAGGCCTTGTTTATATGTGAAAAAGAACCTATTTGAATAAAAAGTATTGTTCTATTAGTCATGAAGGATTGTTTATTTTTTTAAGTGACTTAATTTTTGTTTTAATTAACACAAGATCTTTTATTATCCTCAATTTTAAGGTTTCATCAAATTTAGTGATTTAAATTTTTTCAATGATTTAAAAATTTCACTAACTTTTTACTTAATAACAAATGATCATGATTTTGATTTAAATAATTTATACAACTAAAAGACATATTTTGATAATCCTCCATTTCAAGATTCTTTAATTTTTGGATTAGGGCTATTTCATCCGTATAGATTAATCCTAAATTGTATTTTTCAATTATTTGATCAGGATTGACTAGGTTACTGCTAATAATTGGTGTTCCGGAATTCATAGCTTCCAAAAAAGTATTGCTAAAACCTTCATACCTTGAGGTGTTGATTAAAAATTTAGCATTTGCTAAAAAAGGCAGAATTTCTGATCTATTAAGTTTCCCCATAAAATAAACATTATCTAATTTTTGTAATTTATCTACATATTTTTTTGACTCTTCATCATAATGTTTAGTGGGCACCCCAGCAATTTTGAACTCCTCATCAGGAAGCAAAGTAGCTATTTGATATAGTAATTTTAAATTCTTTTGATAACGGAAATTAGCAATCCAGGTAAAATATCCCTTCATTTCTTTTTTGGCACTCAGAAACTCAGGATTAATTTTGATTGGATTGTAAAATTTAACAATTGGCTTTTTGGGAAATTTCTTTTTCAGCTTTCGCAATTGATACTCATTTTGGGCCAATATATAATCAGACCATTTTAAGCCTAAAATCAAAAAAAACTGGTGTGAGGTGCTTGCGGTATTTTTTAACCTTTTATCTAAGAGATTATCATTGGATATTCTGATAACATGTTTGATCCCTAACATTTTGCAAAAAAGTGCAGTTATATAACTATTCCAACCTGGCACTGATTCATATAAAAAATCAGGTTTAACTTTCTTTAAGGCTTTGTAAAATTTCGGCAATCTATAGGTTGCCCAACGAATTTTCTTTATACCTTTTTCACTATTAAAAGTCGATACTAAATGAAATTTTTGGTATTCAGGTTTAATTGGCCTTAAGTCATTTTCCCTTTTTGCCAAAAAAATCTCATGCCCAATGTGATGGAGTCCTTCCATCCACATCAATGTTTGCACTGCTGCCCCTCCGGAAGCCCCACCTTCTGTTGCAATTAATTCCATAACTGCAGTTTCGGTAAATAAGAATTTTGCCACGATATCTAAAAATTATATTTAAGTATTTTATTTAACCTTTTTTTAAAGTTATCTATTCGAAAGTAACCATTTGGCCCAATTGATTGCTTATCTAATTCCCAATTATTCTAAAGAACTGAATGATTATTGTAACTCTATTTGATTTTTAGAGCCAGGCATTGGTAAAAAGAAAAGGTTTGATGACCTTGTTAAGGGTTTTATCTTGAAATTCTCAAAACATCATAATTATTTTTATGAATTTTTAAATTAGTATTAATTGTTTTTTGGAAATGAACTATATTATAATTTTTACTGTAGATCTTATTTTTCTTACAAGAATATATCATTCATTCTAAAAAGCCTAAATTTAAAAATTTCTTTACATATTAAAATTATAAAGGGTGGGGATTTTCATTTATTTAGCTTGAAGACTCAAGTTAAAAGTAATTGTGCCTTTATTAATCAAGCATTCAAAATGACATGAATCTTAAGAAAAAAGGTTTTATTGCTTATTTTGTTTTTTTTTTTAAATTTACTGCGCTTATTTCACTTCTTTAGAGTAATGTTACTTTTCATGTATAAAATTAAAGAATTTAATTAGGGATCTTGTTATTGAATTCATTGTTCCTATTCCCAAAATTTCATCGTTTTTGGTTTAATAAAAAATTCTTGAAAAAGTTATGTGTAAAATATTTAAAAAATGAAAATTTTAATTGATATAAATCATCCCGCCCATGTCCACTATTTCCGAAATTTTTATGAAATAATGACTGAAAAAGGTCATCAGATTTTGGTGGTATCCAGAAATAAAGAAATAGAACATCAACTCTTGGAATATTATAACATTCCCTTTATCAATAGGGGTAAAGGAAAGGAGGGCAAAATCGGAAAATTTGTATATCTTGTCTATGCTGATTTGAAACTTCTGACCATAGCATTGAGATTTAAGCCTGATGTATTTTTGAATTTCCTGCATCCCTATCCTTCTCAAGTCGCCAAATTATTGGGGAAAACCTCCTTGGTTTTCAGTGATTCCGAACATGCGGCATTACATCATAAATTGACGGTTCCTTTTGCTACTAAAATCTTCACCCCTTCCTGTTATCGTATTGATTTGGGTGAAAAACAGGTGAGGTTCAATAGTTTTATGGAACTATCCTATTTACATCCCAATTATTATACTCCGAATCCCGATATTTTCCAGATCTTAGGGATTAGTCCTGGTGAAAGATATGTAATTGTTAGGTTTGTTTCCTGGGCCGCAGCACATGATTTTGGTCATGCAGGAATAAGTTTGGAAAATAAAACCAAAGCGGTTTTAGAAATGTCTAAGTTGGTAAAAGTTTTTATTTCTTCTGAAAAGGAATTGCCTGAAAAACTCAAACCATTTCAAATCAGGATTCCTCTACACAGAATCCATGATGCACTTTATTACAGTAGTATGCTTTTTGGAGAGAGTGGGACAATGACTTCTGAAGCAGCTGTTTTAGGAACGCCAGCAATTTTTTTGAATGACAATGGATTGGGATATACGGATGAAGAAGAACATGAATATGGTTTAGTTTACAATTACACCGAAAGTCCTGTAGATCAGGAAAGGGCAATTGAAAAAGCTATTGAATTGTTACAGAAACCCCATCTTGATTTAGAATTCAAATCCAAAAGGGAAAAATTACTTTCTGACAAATTGGATACTACCCAGTTTATGATGGAGGCAATAGAAAATTTAGATCTTGTAAAAAAGGCTTTGTCCAATTAACTTCATTTTCCGATAATATTCATTTCTTTGAAAAATTTAATAAAATAATAATTCAATGAAACGAAACTATTTTTGTTAAATCAAATTCGGATTAAATCAAGTAAAAAAATTATTGATTCATGAGAGTACTATTTGTATCCAGTGGCAATAGGGGAAAAGGCTTAAACCCTATTATCCAATTACAGGCCAAAAGTCTGGAAGAAAAAGGAGTTGAAATTGATCGTTTTTTGATTTTTGGAAACGGAATAAGAGGTTATTTCTTTAATATTTTCAAACTGAGAAAACACCTTAAAAAACATTCTTATGATTTGATTCATGCGCATTTTGGATTCTCTTGTATCGTGGCCCAACTAGCCAAGGGGAGGCTACCTTTACTTGTGACTTTAATGGGTACAGATGTATTAGGGCTAAAGGACCTTAAAGGGAAGATGAGTTTTGGTAATAAAATCATACTATGGATCAATCATTTTTTCGGGATTTATGTCTATAAATCAGTCATAGTAATGAATAGTAGTATGAAAAATATGTTTTGGAGGAGAAAAGGGCCTACATATATTCTTTCCAATGGAGTGGATACCACACTTTTCCAAGAAATTCCTAAAGCTGAAGCATTAAATCATCTAGGTTGGGATCCCCAGATTGATCATTTTATATTTATGGCAAAGCCCAATAGACCTGAAAAGAATTATCCCCTTGCCTTAGATGCTGTTAAAAAATTAAAAGAAAATGGATATCCGGTTGAATTGCATGCGGTATTTCAGGAGAAAAGCGAAAACCTAAAATATTATTTTAGTGCTGCTACTGCTTTGTTAATTCCCTCCTTCCACGAAGGTTCCCCCAATGTAGTCAAAGAAGCTTTTGCATGTAATTGCCCTATAGTATTCACCGATGTGGGAGATGTGGCGGAGAATACGGCCGATTTAGAAGGCTGTTTTATGGCACCCTATGACCCTGAGGGATTCAGCAATGAAATTATCAAGGCAATTGAATTTGGCAAAAACAAGGGTAGAATCAAAGGACGGGAAAGAATTAAGAAATTGAACTTTGATAAGGAAATCGTTGCAGAAAAAATCATACAAATATATAAAGAGTTATCCTCAAATAGTTTGGATTGAATACGCTCTTTTTGTCTATTAAAAAAAAATAAAAACCTGATAATATGTTATTATTGGGTAGGATTAATGGAATCAATTTAAATTATATGCTATTTAATTCCATCGAGTTTGCAATTTTTCTTCCGGTAGTATTTTTACTCTATTGGATTCCACTTAAAAATAGTCGGAAAAATCAAAATATTCTATTGCTTTTGTCCAGTTATTTTTTTTATGGTTGGTGGGACTGGAGGTTTCTAAGCTTAATTTTATTTAGTTCAACAGTAGATTTTCTAATTGGAATGAAGCTCGACTCAGAAGTTAATTCAAAACGCCGAAAAACCTTATTGATTCTAAGCATTTTGATAAACTTAGGGTTTTTAGGATTTTTTAAGTATTATAATTTCTTCCAGGAAAGTTTTGTTGATGCTTTTACTTTTTTCGGTCAAAAGTTACAAGTCGACAGATTAAATATCATACTTCCGGTAGGGATTAGTTTTTATACTTTTCAAACTTTAAGTTATACAATAGATGTTTATAAAAAGAAATTTCCTGCTACCCTGGATATTATTGGATTTTACACTTTTGTGAGTTTTTTTCCTCAATTAGTTGCAGGTCCAATTGAACGAGCTTCCACATTGCTACCGCAATTTTTTAACAAAAGAACTTTTGAATATGAAAAAATATCCACAGGGCTTAAGATGATTTTATGGGGATTATTTATGAAAGTTGTTGTAGCAGATAGGTTATCTCTATTCGTCGACGAGGTTTACAGTGATGTGGTTTCCCAATCAGGTATTTCCCTGGCAATGGCAACTTTTTTCTTTTCTTTTCAAATATATTGTGATTTTGCGGGGTATTCCTTAATGGCTATTGGTACAGCCAAAATGTTTGATTTTGATTTAATGACAAATTTCAAACGACCTTATTTTGCCACTTCCTTTAAATCTTTCTGGAGTAGGTGGCATATTTCTTTGTCTACATGGTTCCGTGACTATGTATACATCCCCCTTGGGGGAAGTAAAGTAAGTAAGTTTAAATCCGGATTTAATTTATTCCTCACTTTTTTTGTTAGTGGTTTTTGGCATGGAGCAAATTGGACATTTTTGGTTTGGGGAGCTCTCCATGGTTTTTACCAAGTGATTGAAAAATACACAATCAAAATAAAATTGCCGAAAGGTATCCTTGTATTATTGGTTTTTATTTTGACAAATTTGGCATGGGTTTTTTTTCGGGCGCCATCTGTTTCTAGTGCAATGGTGATTTTAAAAAAAATAATCCTTTTCCAAGGTAATGGATTTTATTTTGGTGACAAAGGAATTTTCTTGTATTCAGTTTTAGGAATAATTGTATTAATAATCAATGATTTGATTGAAGAGTTCAGGCCGAATTGGAATTTGTTGTATCATAAAAATGCCTTGGTAAGGTTAATTTCAATTGTCCTATTAATTGTTTATATCATATCTTTTGGGGTTTTCGACCAAAGTCAATTTATTTATTTTCAGTTTTAAGTATTAGATTTATGAAAAGACTATTCATCAAATTATTGATTTTATCAGTATTTTTATTTGGGTTGGATTGGGGTGGGGGATTGATTCTGAGAAGAATTCTTAATAATTCCCCTGATGGCAGGTATTATAAGGCCATTTACACCTTGGATAGTTCAACTGAAGACTTACTGATTTTTGGGAGTTCAAGGGCTGAAGCCAATTATGTTCCTGATGAATTCAGGGAGTCTTTGGGATTTTCTACCTGGAACGCAGGAAGAGGGGGGCAATTCCTACCTTTCTGGTATTCACTTTACCTTGGGATGGGAAAAAGACATATACCTAAAGTGGTAATTATTAATGTGGAAAATGATTTTTTAAAAGCCAAGGACAGATCCTCAGCATTTGAAAGGGCAGGGTTTTTGCGGCCCTTTTACAAGACTCATTTACCAATACAACCCATACTGGATAAAATTTCAAAATCAGAGCATATAATGATCAAATCTGATCTTTATGCTTTTAATTCCAGTTTTTATTATTTACTTAGACCTTTTGTATTTCAGGGAGTTGACGGAAAAAGGGAAGATATGGGATGGAAGCCCTTGTCAGGGACAATGGCTTTACAAAAAGGAAAACCGAAAATTGTGAAAGAAAGTGATAGTGAACTTAGCCCATTATTTGTAGAGCTTTTTGAAAAATTTGTTTCGGATTTAAATTCAAATGGTACAAAAGTATTTATTTGTATTTCTCCGGACTTTGGAAGAATTGTGCAAGAAACCTCTACCTTGAATTATCTTAAAAGTATGAAAGGAATTAATTTGATTGATTTTTCTTCAAATACTGAATTCATAACAAATTACAAGTTGTACAAAGATAGAGACCATTTAAATATACAGGGAGCGCGGCTGTTTTCCCAGGCTTTAGCTAAGGAAATTGCGGAAAATTTATAATTATTGAAATTAATTAACATTTAATTTTCTTTCCTTAAAAATTCCTTGTAAATAAATTTTAGAAAATCTAAGGTCATATGTATACTCTATTATTGAAAATCAAACTAAAAAAATGAAAATAAAAATTTTGTTTTTTATCGGTACTTTAGGTTCAGGTGGAAAAGAGCGTCGGCTATTGGAATTATTGACCTTTCTGTCCCCAAAAAACCATTATGAACTCGTTTTAGTGACTAAAAAATCAGAAGTTTTGTTTAAGAATTTCTTTGATCTTAATGTAAAGTGGATTTCTTTAAAATCCCCAAAATTGAAATTAGGCTCTTTTGGAGAATTCAAGGAAATTGTGAAAAGTGAAAAACCTCAAATCATCCACACTTGGGGAAGCAAGCAAACTTTGGTTGCTTTATACTCTATTATATTTCAACAAAAAATCAAATTGGTAAATAGTCAAATTACTTCTGCCCCACCCAAAATCACTCTTATGGAAAGATTGATATCAAGGCTAAATTTTCATTTTTCAAGTGCAGTACTTGCTAATTCGTTTGCTGGTATCAATGCCTTTACCCCCCCACTTCATAAATCGAAAGTTATCTATAATGGGCTTAACTTTGATAGATTCAAGGATTTACCAAATAAAAATGAAATTAAGAAAAAGTACGGGTTAAATAAGAAATTCACACTAATTATGGTAGCCTCCTTCTCATCAAACAAAGATTATTTGCGCTTTTTCAAAGTTGGTTTGGAATTGAATAAATTACGGGATGATACAGTTTTTTTGGGAGTTGGGTACTATGATAAAGAAAATGAAAGGTACTATCAAGATTGTTTGGAATTGACAAAGGATTATCCAAATCTAAAAATAATTCCCGGATGTCAGGAAATAGAAGCTCTGGTGAATGTTTGTGATTTGGGATTATTGTTTTCACCCAATGGTGAAGGTCTTTCTAATTCAATTTTGGAATATATGACTCTGGGAAGACCAGTTATTGCCAATGATGCTGGAGGTACAAAGGAGATCATTCAAAATAATTACAATGGCTACTTGGTCAGTGATGAATCACCAGAGGAAATAGCAGAGATGATCAATAAGCTACTAAATGATCCGAATAAAATGATGGAAATGGGTAGAAGATCGGAAGAAAGAATTAAAAGTGAGTTTTCTTTGGAAAGAATGGGTCAAGAATTTGAAACAGTTTATCATTCATTGTTAAGGTAGATTTATCTTTTATATTTATTTTCAACTGATAATAAGCTAAATCTAGAAGAGTAATGTCTCCATCGATATATATTTAGATAAAGATTTTAAAAAAACTATAAGGATTGAAGAATGAGAATAATTGAATTTTAAGACTGAATTTTGTTAGAAATATATTTATACTTTCTTATTGCCTTGATTTAAAATAAACTTCTATCGCATCCATGGGGATATTTGAAAAACAAACTTAAAAGCCGAAAAACATCAGCTAATCTCATTTGCTTTGTTTTTTTGATGAAAAAATCTTATGAATAGTAGAGATAGAAAAAGAGAGACTGTTATAAAAATATTTCATGGAGAAGAGGCCATTCGTCTGCTTCATGAAGAATCCTTGCAGAGGAAATGGTCTTCTCTCGTACAACAATTTGAAAATTCCTCAATTTTTCAGTCTCCCGATTTTGTACTTCCTTGGTATTTGGAACATCAAAATGAATTTTCCCCTTTGCTTATTTTGGCCTTTTCTTCTGACCAATTAGTTGGGATCTTAACTTTAGCAAGAAAATTGGATCATACCTTAGGGAAACCCTGTAAAATGCTTTTTGGAGCGGGGAATAATTATGCGCTTTACCAAACCTGGTTGGTATTGCCAGATTTTAGGGAAGCTTTTTGGGAGCTTGGAATTAAACAAATATTCAAGAAGTTTCCAGGTTGTAGCATAAACCTTAAATCCTTGCCAAATTTAGATGATTATGTCTTTTTGTCTCAACATAAAGATTTCAAAAGCATGACAGCACTGGAAAAATCCCATAATCCTGTTTTAGACTTTGAAGAGGAAAATTTTAAAAGAATAATTGGGAAAAGACATTTTAGGTCGAAATTTAATAGGCTGAACCGTGCAGGAGAAGTCCAATTTAAAAAATTGGAATCCCCTGATGAGCTTAGTTCTGCTTTTGGTGATATTTTTTTGTTCTACAATTTACGTCACGGGGCCGCATTCAATAAAATACCTTTTCCAAATGGAAATATCGATAAACAATTATTTTTGGAATGGTTCAAAAAAGGAGTGCTTCATGCGAGTATACTCTATTTGGATGGTGATTTGATCGGTTCGGTGATAATGCTCGACGATTTTGGAAAAACAGCTCATTTGGCCGGATTAATTACTTATTCCCCAAGTCATGCGAAATTTTCTCCAGGTTTGGTGCACCTTTACTTATTGGCACAAATGCTGAAGGAGGAATCGTTTCAAAATTTGAAACTATCTCCAGGATATGATGTCTATAAAGAGCGTTTTTCCAATACCCATGAGGAAATATATGAATTGTTGATCAGTGCTAGTTTATATCAAATTTGGCGGAGAAAATTAAGGGGTAATTGGAGACGATTTTTATTGAAAAAAGGTATTAGACCTATGGAAATTGGGGTACAAATCAGTAAAAAATCAGCTACTCTAAAAAATAAATGGTTCAATTTGAAAAATCATTTGTTTACCAGAAAGCTTTCTCAAACTCAAATTTTCGAGAAATTAAATCAATTTGAGGAGAAAGATTTTTTTGAAAGTAAAATTCAATACCATTTCAATGAGCTTTCGACTTTGCTAATGGTTGATGATTTTACCTTTGAACTCAGCAGATGGGAGTTTTTGGAAGACAGTCTAAAGCGCTTGGAAGCAGGATATCATTTTGTAACTTTGGTTAAAGGAAATAATTTATTGGCTTGTATATGGACTGAGAAAAATTTTAAAAATAACAGTGTATTGAAAGACATTCTGAAAGGTAAAGAAGTTCTAACAGGATTTTTTTCAAAAAATTTATTGATTGCAATTAAGAAATGAGATGGAAATATATTGATCTTTTTGTTTCTTTGCTTAAAATTATTTAATTAACCTTTTCAACCACCCAAAAATAACCATGATTTCTTTTTTTTTCGAAAATTTATCGTCTCTTTTTTTTTCTGATTTATGAAGTTGCACAATACAATAATCAATTTCCATGTTATCCAAAATATGGAATGGATGGAAGACATTATAAAAATGCTTTCCAAAAAGTTTGAAATGATAAGCATCGAACAGCTTGAAGATTATTATTATGGAAAATTGGAAGGTAAAAACTATTGCCATATTACGATAGATGATGGGGACAATAGCGTCTATTCACACCTTTTTCCACTTTTAAAGAAATACCAAGTGCCCGTTTCCATATTCGTTTCACCTAAAGCAGTAATTACAGGAAAGAATTTTTGGTTTCAAGAAATTAAGGGTTACGATCCGGTCAAATTGCTTCAATACTATAATAAATATAAGGGGACAAATTTTCAATTTGTAAATGGCAAGCAAGTAAATGCTTTGATAAAATCTTGTCCCATTGACGAAATTCATGAAATAATTAAAAACTTTAAGAAAATTTATCAAATTCCTGACAAAGAAAGGAGATGTCTTACCATTGAACAATTAAAGGAGCTTCAGGCATCAGATTTAGTGGGTATCGGTGCGCATACTTTGCATCATCCAATTTTAAAAAATGAAAAAGAAGATGTTGTCCGAATAGAAATCATTGAATCGATAAATCAGCTCTCGGCAATTTTAGGAGAAGAAGTTAAATATTTTGCATACCCAAATGGAATGCCTGAATTCGATTTCGGAAATAGGGAGATTAATATCCTAAAAGAAAAAAAAATCAAATTGGCATTTTCAACTGAAGGCAAAAATTTTTCCAAAAATGATAATCCATTATCTATTCCAAGAAGGGGTGTCACCAAAGGTTCTGCTACTTTTGTTTACACCAAACTTTTACTGGGGAATTCTTGGGATACAATAAAACAACTGATTAAAGGTAAACAAGAAAAGTATTATAGGGTAAATGAAGGGGTTTAAAAAATGAATCTGCAATCATATTTTTGAACTATGGATTTGAAATGTTTTGTCATTAAAGGCATAGAAGCAGAAAACTTATTTAAAAACCCATTATTCATTCAGGCATGGGATGTATTGTTTGATTCTTGTCCTTGGGCCACAGTTTTCCAGAGCAAAGCATTTGTGCTGAACTGGTATCAATGCTTTGAATCCTTTTCAAAAATAATAGTTACCGATTGGGATGGTCAAAGGATGACCGGGCTTTTGACACTAACCCAAAAAAATAAGGTACTGACTGCTGCAGGTCTAGATTTGGCAGAATATCAAGCTTGGCTAAGTTCGCAGAATTTTTCAGATAAATTTCTAAAAAAAGCCCTTTTTGCCATCAACGAGGCTTTTCCGAATCAAACCCTATACCTCAAATACCTGACAGCCAAAGTTCCTCTGAACCTTTTTGTAAATAAAGGTTTTTTTACCGCTAGAACATTTCTTCGGCAGTATGTGCATCCATTGATGGAAACAAATGTGGAGGTATTGGAATCCGAACTGAAAAAGAAAAACAAAAAGGAAAAAATCAACCGACTGAAGAGATTGGGTGATCTTGAGTTTTTCGAAGTCAAGGGAAATGATCATTTCCGTGCCTTGATCGATGAAATGTCATTACAGAGTGATTTTAGGAAAGGCGCTTTTTACAACAAAACCTATTTTCACGACGAACCTGAAAGGAAAACCTTTTTGTTGAAACTCTTTAAATTAGGTCTTCTGCATGTCAGTGGCTTGTCTGTTGATGGTAAACTGATTGCTTCCAATGCAGGAATAATGGGGCCTGATGTGGTTCATCTACAGGGTATCAACAGTCATTCTCCCTTTTACTCCAAGTATTCTCCCGGGATTCTTCAATTTTTGATGTTAGGGATAGCATTAAAAAATTCAGGGTTTAGGTATTTTGATTTGACCCCAGGTGGTGCAGATGGCTATAAAAGTGCTTTGGCCACAGAAACAAGTTTGGCCTATGAGTTTTGGTTTACGTCCCCTTGGAAAACCAAAAAGAAGAGGTGGCTGGAACTGGTCAAAAATTGGATAAAGCCTAGGTTGCAAGATAAAAGTTTCTTGGGAGAGGACCTTTCTAATTTGAATGTGGCAGGAATGAGGCTGAAGTTAAAGCTGAAATTTGCCTTGAAAAGGCTAAAATCCCCGAGAAAGGAGGAATATGTTCATTTTTTAGAGGGAGAGAGCATTATAGTACCTCTGCAAGATAAATTGAAAAATACCACTTCTTTAGAAAGTCTATCTGAAGCTTATATTCTTAGGGAAAACCATATTCCGGATTTGTTTTTGTTTGACGAAAACGCATCGCTTTTCCCAAGAATGGATGTTTTCGCAGATTGTATGATCCGTTTAGAGTACGGACAGACCATGTTTACCCTGACCAAGGGTAAGGATTTAAGGGCTATTTGTTGGTTTATCCCTTTGACTGCCAAAGCTTCCAAGACTGAAACCAAAGAAATTACCCGTCCACCAATTTTTGTTGCTTCCTATTACAAGGATTTAAGTTCAGACGAATTGCTTTGGCTATTCATGAAGTTGGAAAATGATTTTTTGGATGATTCAGTGGAGAACCTGAATTTGGAGATAGGGAAAAATCAAAAGACCTTACTAGATTGGTTCAAGTCTTAGACTTGTACCCTTCTCTCCCGTTACTTACCTTGCTGTTCGGGATTTGCAATCCCGAACCCAGATAATCAGGATTTGCAATCCCCACAACCCCCAAGGTTAACTGTTGTCCGAAGCTTGTAGCTTCGCGACGCTGAGTCCAGGAGTTTCCAAACTTCCGCTGCTTTTTGGGATTTGTAATCCCGAATTTACCCACATCTGGTAGGCCCAGATACTCAGGATTTGCAATCTCCACACCACCCTAAGTTTGCAAAACCTTCCATCATTCTCATTGTCCGATACTTTTCGCTTCGTGACCCTTAGTCCAGTAATTTGCGACAGTGTTGGAATTCGAGCTAAAAAAATGATTGAACCTGAGGTACTTACAGATGGATATGTATTTAAGAAAAAATTAAGGGATGAATTTTGCATTTATGGAGGATAATGGTTACCACATATTTATGTAACTTTTTCTAGGTATTTTAATACATTAAAATTTAATAGATGGATAGATTTATCCTTTCGTTAACATGGATGCAATCCTGTTTGAATTAGTATGTCTGGTCAATTAGTTAAACTAATCCGAAAGGATTCTCGAGATTTTGACATATTGAGAAAGATTATTTTAAGTGTGTTTGCACTTACTTTTAAACAAAGTGGATTGCCTGTTATTAAAAATGCCAAAATGAAAGAATCAGATCAAACCCATTCTGTTTTGATTCCTGATGGGGAAAGATCAATCATAATAAGCATCCTAAATTGTGCTTCCCATTTTAAAAATATCAGGCTTTATGTGATGTCAACGATGAATGACCTTCCTTTTCGCTATTCTAGATACATATATCGTTTTATCTATTTCCCAGAAACTAAAAGTGATTCAGAGTGGATAGCGAATATTAACAAGGTTACAATGGAACATGCAATAGATGTAATAATGCCCCTTTGGGAAACGGCTATCAAAGTAATACTCAAAAATAAGGACCTGTTACGAAACCCTGAAAAGTTGGTTCCCTTACCTTCATATCAGAATTTTATGATTGCAAGTAGTAAGGATTTGTTGGCGGATCATTTAGACCGTTTTGGTATTCCCGGTCCAAAGACTACTCCTTTGACTTTAAATCTTTTGGAAGATAAGAACAGGTTTGAACTTAATTTCCCAGTACTGGCCAAACCGCTTAAATCTGGAAGTGGTAGAGGAATTGTCAAATTTAAAGATTTTGAAACATTAGCCTCGTATTTTGAGCTTCATGGACTGAATGAGGCCTATATTTTACAAGAGTTCCTAAAGGGAGCGGATTATGGATGCAACTTGCTTTGTCATGAAGGTGAAATTTTAGCTTATACTATTCAAAAAGGAAATTTGTGGGATCCTGAGAAACCCTATTCTGCCCAAATTGGTTTGGATTTTATTTACAATGATAAATTGTATCAGACTGTAAAAAAACTCATGAAATCACTCAATTGGAGTGGTATTGCGGATTTGGATTTACTACATGATGAGGAAAATGATGTTTTTAATATTGTAGAGATTAATCCTCGATTTTGGGCTACTTTGACTGCAGCACTTATGGCAGGAATTAATTATCCTTATCTGCTGATTCTCATGACAATTAAGAAAAATATTGAACCTCAGACTTATAAGCAAATCCCTTATGTCAGTTTAAAAGGTCTAAAACAATTATTTGTAAAAAACAAAGCTTATATATTTAAAACCAGTTTTATTTGGCAAAGTACACCATTAAAATATAGATTAGGTGATCCTGTGCCAATTGCATATAGGTTTATTAGGAATACGAAGAATACAATTTCAAAAAAGGTGAAGTGCTTTTTTTAAGAAAGAGAAGTAGAATAATTATTATTTCTTTGAGAGTATGATGTTTCAATGAATGGGTTTACCGGTTTTTTATATCAAAATTCTCAAAATAGGATTAGGCTGTTTTTTTAATGCATACTTACATACCGAATAGAAACAAACCATCCAAAAGATCCCCCAGTTTAATCACCAAACTTTTTGAAAAAAAATCCTTGTTCAAATTGCGGATAAGAAAAAAAAATGAATTGGAGGTCACTTATTGATGCCACGGTAAAGCTTAATCTAATTTTAAATTTCCAATCTGTGAAACCAGTGTTTATCTTTGGTTAAGATTAAAAACCACGGATAAACACTGATTTTCGTTGATTTTTTTTATTGTATAAAAGCATATGATCGGGTATCTAAGGGTTTGCGTTCCACATTTCGGTAAAGAAGATCAGTGTTCCAAAAGAGGGTCTAAGACCGAAATTGCATGAAGCGTTGCCTTAATAACCCCAGGCAGCAGTGCATACAGGTTTGTGGGAACAGAGACATTTCGTGGCACTTTGCCCGGGGCTATTATATCCTAAGCCCCTACGGGGCTACTGCCAAAATTAATTATATTGTCGCAAACATTATTCCAGATTGCGGCACATTGATGTTTTAAGAAACGTCTTTGTTATTCTTTTAATTACCGAATTAAAAAAAAATGCCTATCGAATTTTTCAATAGGCACTTGGATATTTTTCAATTTCAATCTGTAGTTTAAAAAGCTTCCTTATGGGTTTTTTTGCCAAAAACTGTCAACCAAACAATCTTGATGTCCAACCAAAAAGTCCAATGCTTGAGGTACCAAAGGTCATGCGAAGTCCTTTGCTTTTTCTGGTTTTCGGTTTCAAGTGGACCTCTCCAGCCATTCACCTGAGCCCATCCGGTGATTCCCGGCTTGTAGTAATGTCTGACCATGTATTTATCTTCACTTTCCTGCATAACCTGATTTAGGAATAATCGGTGTGGTCTAGGGCCTACCACACTCATTTCTCCTGTCAGTACATTTATAAACTGTGGCATTTCATCAATACTGTATTTCCTTAAGAATTTCCCTATTTTAGTAATTCGGGGGTCATTTTTAACGGTAGATTGTCTTCCTCCTGAGATATTGTCACAATCGCTCATCGTCCGGAATTTATAAACTTTAAACGGTTTTCCGCCTTTTCCAATCCGTACAGGGGTATAGAAAACAGGTCCTGGTGAATCCAATTTGATCAAGGCTCCAATTACGAAGAAAAAAGGTGACAATACGATTAAAGCCAAAGATGCGAAGACTACATCAAAAATGTTTTTGATAAAATTCGGGAACCAGTTATCCAAAGGCAATTGGCGTACATTGACCACTTGAAGGTCGCCAAATTGATAGCTTTTCACATTTTCCCCGAATATGCCATTGTAATCCGGTACAAAACGAATCCTTGTCCCGTGAAAATCTGCTACGGCGACAATGGATTTTATTTTGTCCAATTCACTGTATGGGAGGGCAATGATGATTTCATCGGCAAAGTTATCTTTCAAATATTCTTTCAAAGAATCAAGGTTAGTCACCACCCTTTCTTTTTTAATTTTAGATGAATCGTTGCTGCAATCAATGAAACCTTGTACCGCTAATTTGGCATAAGAATTTGACTCCAAAGATGCTGCTACTTTTTTGGCCAATTCACCTGAACCTGCTATTAAGGTTGTACTCATTTTCACTCTACGGTCTCTTATTGGGGTGTAAAACCTGATCACAAGTGAATTGGTAATAACTCCAAGTGAGGGGATACCCACCAAAATGGCCATTAAAAGATTTCTGACATCCTTGGGAAAAGAAAAAATCAGATAAAGAATTCCTATTATTCCAGCAAGAATAAAATAAGTCTTGAAGTATTTGGTCATCCTGGACTTATAGAAACTACTGCCAGCCCATTCTCCATAAAGTTTGTTTGAATATCCTATCACCAACCAAAGGGAAATAAGACTTAAAAGAAACACCACTTCCATCTGTTGGAATAAGAGGTCATTTATCCTGTAGAAATATAAGGATATAAAAAACGCAAGCGATAAATTCAACACATCCCAGAAAATTAAAATTGGGACATTTGTTTTGTGAAGATTTGTCATAGCCTTTAAAAATTAATTTGGTAAAATTTTCCTGTATTAGGTTCAATTAATAGTGAAACTGGTAAACTTAATACTGAAGGTTATTTTTTGGCTTATATAAGGATGACAAATATACAAAAATTTGTTTTTCATTTCTGTTAATTTGCCATTACTATTTCTTTGCCTGATTATTAATTTTAACCTTTCAGAGATTCAAATATAAAGTAAAAATCTTAAAACAAAAACAAAATGCATAAAAAATTATTTGAAAAGCATAAAATTGCATTGAAAATTATCTAATTATTTTAAGATAAATTTTTATAAATATTTTCATATTAAAAATTATTCTTAGTTTATGATTAAATAAATCATTGAAAAACAGATACTTATGTTGATTTTATTTTTACTGGTATGATTTAACTGTCTGTGATCTCAATCAAAAGGGTTAGCCTCATTGTTTTTATTGATAAGTTTTTTTCTATTGCAGAAATATCAATCATCGTACTAATCTTGAAAGCAACTGTTTTTGGAATTTTATTTGTCCTGACTTTATTGGTTTTGGGGTATATGGTACCCCGAGAGGATTTTGTAATGCAATTGATCGGTTATGTCATTGCCTTTGGTTCATATCTCTTGTTGGTATTTGAGTTTGAATATAGAGTCATTGGACTTTGGTCAGGGATTGTAGGTGCTGTTATATTGCGTATGGTGTTTATAGTAGCTTTGCCTGAACTCTCCGATGACTTCTACAGATATTTTTATGATGGGCAGTTGTTAAGAAATGGCATAAATCCTTATTTGTATTTACCACATGTTGCATTTGTGGAGACAGGTATAGTTTCCAATGCTTATTGGGAAATGCTGCTGACACAAATGAATTCACCGGCTTACTTTTCGGTTTACCCTCCTTTGCACCAGGTAATCTTTTGGATTTCGGCGATGTCCGGGGAAAATTTGCTTTATAATATAGTCACCATCAGATTTATCATAATTGCATTTGATATTTTGAATATTTTTCTGATTTGGAAAATCACACAGGAATGGAAAGTATCCAATCAGGTATTATGGCTGTATGCCTTTAATCCTTTGGTGATCATAGAGATTTCAGGAAACCTACATTTGGAGGGAATAGTACTGACAGGCTTGCTATTATCAATTTATGCATTTAGCAAAAAAAAGCAATTCTCATCTTCCTTGGGATGGTCTTTGGCAGTAGGTTTAAAACTTACCCCTTTGATCATTGGTCCTTTGTGGTTGAAAGCATGGAAGGGGAAAAAACTGATTTCTTTTTTGGTAGTATCCGGACTTGTTATCTTGATTTTACTGATACCATTGACTATTGGAAATGGAGCTGTTGGTTTTTTGGAAAGTTTACGCTTGTACCAGAGAAATTTTGAATTCAATGCTTCCATTTATTATTTTTTGAGAGAAATAATATCTTTCTTTCTGGGCTATAATCCTATTGCATATTTGGGGCCTGCTTTAAATTTGGTTGCTTTTTTTGGGATTTTGGGTTTTGTTTACTTTTGGAAAGTTGACAAAGCCGAAGATTTGGCCGAAGGAATTGTTTTGTTATACCTGATTTTTTTATTGCTGCAGCCTGTAGTCCATCCATGGTACCTGATTCCGGCTTTTGGAATAAGTGTTCTTACAAAAAACAGGGTATTTTTAATTTGGTCGTTTTTGGTATTTCTTTCGTATGCCGCTTACAGGTATCCTGAAGTTAAAGAGTCTTGGCTATTGCTAGGTGTTGAATATGGAGTGTTATTTGGGTATTTGGGTTATAAGATTTCTCGTGCCTACCAGTGACAGATTTTGAAATCGAGTGTTTAGTAATACAAATAGCATTAAATCTATAATAAAACTTTGCCTTGTCACCTCGAGTTTACAACATTTTTTCAGAAACATACGAAAAAGGAATGACATGGTAGTAAATTAGAGTAACCTTGAGCAGTATGGCCGTCCCATTGTATAGTGCCCCGTGCCTGTCCTCGAGTGTGGTCCTGTTTGATTGAGAACGAAATAGTGGTACAGCAATATGCTTGTCCGAATGGTAGCCTGCCTTTTACAGTTCTTCAAACAGGCTTAAGGCCAATATTTCTTTATCAGGTAGTTTTATGAAAAAGATCCATCAAAACACAGCTGGTATCGATATAGGCTCCAGGAGCATCTATGTCGACATCGAAGGAAAAGAAGTCGCGAGTTTTGAAACCTTTACTTCAGACTTCAGGAAAGCCGCAGTTTATCTAATAGAAGCAGGTGTCACTTCTGTTGCCATGGAAGCGACCGGCAGCTATTGGGTTATTCTCTATGATATCCTTACAGAGGCAGGACTTGATGTCTGGCTTGTTGACGGACGCCAGACCAAACAGGTCCCAGGCAGGAAAACCGATGTGAAAGACTGTCAGTGGATCAACCAACTCCACGCCCATGGACTGTTGAACAGGTGCTTTGTAGCTGAAGGTCTGATGAAAGAGCTCCGCTCTTACCAAAGGCTCAGAGAGGACCATATCCGGAGTATGTCCATGCATATAAACCATATGCAGAAAGCACTTATTGAAATGAATATCAGGCTTCCCGAGGTTCTCAGCCAGGTGCACGGTGCCAGCGGAACGGTGATGATAGAAGCCATCCTCCAAGGAGAAAGGGACCCCCAGAAACTACTTTCCCTGTGCCATCACAGTCTGATAAAGAAAAAGGGTGAGAAAATAGTAAAAGCTCTTGAAGGGTTTTATACCGAAGCAGGACTGTTTGCACTTAAACAGGCCTATGAGGCATACAGGTTTTACAAAGCCCAGATATCAGACTGTGATAAGAAGATCCAGGATACATTCAATAAGCAAAACATGGACCTGTACGAGTTCCCAAAAGGTATGAAGCGAAAACAGATCAGGCATAATAAACCCGATGTTTCGGATTTGGGAAAATACCTTCTGAAAATATTCGGTGGCAAGGATGCCACCAAGCTGTCCGGGTTCACCGATTATACATGGTTTCAAGTGTTGACCGAAACGGGTCCGGATCTTTCCAGATGGAAGACCGAAAAACACTTTACCAGCTGGTTGGGGCTATCCCCTGGCCAGCACCAATCGGGTAGAAAGAAAAAGAACAAGTCCAAAGGCAGACCGAAAGCCGGCCAGATATTCAGGGTAATTGCCCAAGGGCTATTGAACAGCAAGAAAATTGCACTCGGGGCATTCGGCAGAAGACTATGTGGAAGAAAAGGTCCGAGGGTAGCCATCAAGGCCATGGCAAGAAAACTTGCAGAGCAATATTGGAGGTTAATGGTAAAAGGATCTGATTTTGTAGAGTTCGGTATAAAATATTACGAGGAAATCATGCGAAAACAGAAAATGAAATTGATACAAAGGCTAGCAGTGGAACTGAACATGGATATTGTCCCACAAGAAATTGAAGAGAAAATCCTTAATTTACATGAAGAATGATTTTATGTCATTGGTACGTCAGGAGAGGTCTGATCCCCGTTTAGATGTCATTACACTTTCTGTAAATGCCAATTTTCATTACTACCAATGACGAAATTTCGGAGCGTCATGCAGAACGAAGAGAAGCATCTCCTGAGGTTTAGGGGATTCCCCGCAATTCTGCGGGGCAGGCATTCGCCTTAGCAAGCTGCGGCTCTGAATGACGAGAAATCCGATGTCATTACCCTTTCTGAACATTTACAATATGTTGAGGACTACCAATGACAAAATTTTGGAGCGTCATAATGGATTTGAAGGCTGGGAAATTAATGGGTTCCAAAAAAACACCTTCTGCTTTAGCAGGAGGTAAAAAAAGAGATTTATTCTCTTTGGCTTTAGCCAAACCAAATTGCAAACCTTAAAACCTTCTTTCTATTTTGGCTAAAGCCCATTGGTATCGTGCATATATTTATGAATGGGCTAAAGCCACATTCCTATTGATGCTGAATTTACCAAGATGTCATTTCCTATTCTGAACATTTTAAAAATGTTGAAAACTCAGAATGTCAGTCCTTCAGGTTTTTGAGGAAGCCAACATCCGTCATCGGTCATCGGACACCACACTGAAACTGTCTATTGCAACTGCCCCCGTAAACTGAGACTGCTAACTCCTCACACTGCAACTGCTCCCTGTAAACTGTCAAATCTTTGCCCTACTCAGCGGCATGGTCATACACCTAGGTCCGCCCAAGCCCCTGGACAATTCTGAGGATGGGATTTCCAATACTTCTACCCCCATATTCCTTAAAGCCCGATTGGTATGTATATTTCGGTTGTATGAAATCACCCTTCTTGGTCCTATCGCAAAGACATTGGCACCATCAAACCATTGCTCCCGCATGGAATAATCAGGTTTCCCATCTGCGGTCGAAAGAATTTCAAGGTGTAAGATTTCTTTTTCCAAGACAGTCAGCAAGGATTCATTTAGCACTTGTCTTTTTATATGTACTTTATCGTCTTTGATTTCTTTTAGGGTATAAAGAGAAGTTTGCAGTACGGAATTAAGGGCGTCAGGGTAGGTAAGTACCAGGTTTTCATCCAATATGGTAAACACAGTATCCAAATGCATGTATTGTCTTTTTTTAGGAAGATGAACCTCATAAACACGTTCCACTGTCCCTTCAGCAAGTAAGGATTTAGCTATATGGTAGATGGCTTTTTCATCGGTACGTTCAGAATTTCCAATGGCCACTGCTTTTTTGGAGAGCACGATTACATCTCCTCCTTCTACACTGGGAGGTGATTCATGTCCATTTACCGGATAAATCTGATGGACGTGGTCTTTAAAATCAGGGTGATTTTCAAAGATCGACCGTAAAAGATTCGCTTCCCTTTGCCTTCCTTCCATTTTCATGCTGGAGAAAATAATTCCTCCCGGTGTGATGGCCATAGGGTCTCTTTGGAAATAAAGATTCGGGCTTGGTGGAATCACGAACGCATAATCCATCAATTCTCCTGCCGGCAGGTTGGGGATTTTTCTTTTCAGTTCATGGACCTTAACTCCGGCCGTAAGTGCTGTTGCGCATTCTGCTGTGGAAAGTCGGTCAAAAATATACTCCTTGAAATGCGTTAATCCGGATTTGGAAAGTGCGTCATGCATCAATTTCTCAAGAACCTCACTGTTTGAAAGGACCTGTATCAATAATTCATGTAATCTATAAACCTGCGCGCCAGTAGTCTGCTTAATCAGATCGGTAAAGACATCATGTTCTTTTTGCATGGCTTCTAAATACGGCACATCTTCAAAAAGGAGTAACTCTTTATTATAAGGAGTCAATCTATCTATTTCCTTCCCGGGTCTATGCATCAGCACAGCCTTCAATGTTCCAAATTCAGAGTTAAGTCGTAGGTTCATGGTTTGTTTTATTACTAGAATTGATCAAATAAATACAATACTATTAAAATAAGGTTGAAATTTTGACGGGATTATTTAAAAATATCAATTTAATTTATTTGAACGCGATGTAGCCTAAATTGAATTTGAAAATAATTTCTGGGCAGAGACGGAAAAGGCTGGTCCATTCCTGCCATCTGTCAGGCGGGGGTCTTCCAACTTCTGTCTTCTAACAGGTCTGGGTAAAATTTTGGGATTGTGGTAAAGAATTGGACTATCATTATTCTATCAATTTATTGAGAAAAATGATTTGGTAATAAATAAAAAAAGCGCATTGAAATTCCTTCCAATGCGCTTTTTCTTTGCAAGGCCTGATTAATATCTATAATATTCAGGCTTGTAGGGACCTTCAGGAGTCACCCCGATATATTCAGCCTGATCCGTTGTAAGGATATCCAACTCAACACCTAACTTGGCCAGATGCAAAGCAGCTACTTTTTCGTCCAAATGCTTAGGAAGTACATAAACACCGGGCTCATATTGGTCTGTATTCAACCAAAGTTCAAGCTGTGCCAGCGTCTGATTGGAAAAGGAATTTGACATCACAAAAGACGGGTGTCCCGTTGCGCAGCCCAGATTCACCAATCTGCCTTCCGCCAAAATGATCAACTCCTTGCCGTCGAGGTTATACAGATCTACCTGTGGTTTGATCACATCTTTGGTCTGTCCATAGGTTTTGTTCAACCAGGCCATATCTATTTCATTGTCAAAATGGCCGATGTTACACACTATGGTTTTATCTTTCATCGCAAGAAAATGCTCTTTTGTGATGATGTCTTTATTACCAGTTGCCGTCACGACAATATCAGCCTCTTTTACCGCATCTACCATTTTCTTCACAGCAAATCCGTCCATGGCAGCCTGCAGGGCACAGATCGGATCGATCTCGGTGACAATCACCCTTGCTCCGGCACCTCTCAGAGAAGCTGCGGAGCCTTTGCCCACATCTCCATAACCTGCCACAACGGCCACTTTCCCCGCCATCATGATATCGGTTGCCCTTCTGATAGCATCTACCAGTGATTCCTTACATCCGTATTTGTTGTCAAATTTTGATTTTGTGACCGAATCGTTCACATTGATGGCCGGCATGGGAAGGGTGCCTTTTTTCATCCGCTCATACAGCCTGTGGACACCTGTGGTCGTCTCCTCGGAGAGTCCTTTGATACCAGAAACCAGTTCAGGATAGTTATCGAATACCATATTGGTCAGGTCTCCGCCATCATCCAGAATCATATTCAATGGCTTCTTTTCCTCACCAAAGAAAAGGGTCTGTTCGATACACCAGTCAAACTCTTCGGCAGTCATTCCTTTCCAGGCATAGACCGAAATTCCTGCAGCTGCAATTGCGGCAGCGGCATGGTCCTGGGTCGAAAATATATTGCAAGAAGACCAGGTCACCTCAGCTCCCAAAGCGGTCAACGTCTCTATCAATACCGCCGTCTGAATGGTCATATGAAGACATCCGGCAATTCTTGCGCCCTTCAAAGGCTGGGAAGGCCCATATTCCTCTCTTATGGCCATAAGTCCGGGCATCTCCGCTTCGGCCAACTTGATTTCTTTTCTCCCCCACTCAGCCAATGAAATGTCCTTCACTTTGAAAGGTGTGTATACTTTTGATTTGATTTCAGACATGATAATAAAATTTTAAATGATTAAAATATTTCAATTATAAGATTTTTGGCTAAAATTTAAATTGAGAAAACTTCTTTGATTCTATCGATAAAGTCAAGCTTTTCCCAGGTGAACAGTTCCACATCAAATGTCAATGTTTTGCCATCAGGTGTTTTGAAGGTTTTAGTGACAACTTCATTTTCTCTGCCCATATGGCCATAGGCCGCCGTCTCCTCATAGATTGGATTGCGGAGTTTGAGCCTTTGCTCAATGGCATAGGGTCTCATGTCAAATATGGCCTCAATTTTTTTGGCAATTTCTCCATCTCCCATGCCTACTTTCGAAGTGCCATAGGTATTGACATAAATCCCCATAGGTTTGGCAACACCAATCGCATAGGAAACCTGTACCAGAACTTCATCTGCCACTCCTGCCGCCACCATATTCTTGGCAATATGCCTGGTAGCATAAGCCGCAGACCTGTCAACTTTGGAAGGGTCTTTGCCTGAGAATGCCCCGCCGCCATGGGCCCCTTTACCGCCATAGGTATCAACAATGATTTTTCTTCCCGTCAGACCTGTATCTCCATGAGGGCCTCCGATGACAAACTTCCCGGTGGGATTGATATGATAAGTTATCTCATCGGTAAATAAGGCCTGTATATTGGGTTTCAGTTTGGATATCACTCTTGGAATGAGAATTTGTATCAGATCCTCTTTGATTTTGGCCAACATCTTGGGTTCATCATCAAAATCATCATGCTGGGTGGAAATGACAATGGTGTCAATCCTTTGGGGGACATTATCATCCGAATATTCTATGGTGACCTGTGATTTGGCATCAGGCCTCAGGTACGGAATATCCTTTTTTTCCCTTCTCAGCATGGCCAGTTCTTTCAGGATTCTATGTGAAAGTTCCAGGGCCAAAGGCATATAATTATCTGTTTCCTTGGTAGCATAACCGAACATCATACCCTGGTCTCCTGCTCCCTGTTCTTCGGGATTGGACCTGTCGACTCCCTGATTGATATCGGGAGACTGTTCATGAATGGCGGAAAGCACCCCACAGGAATTACCGTCAAACATGTATTCGCCTTTGGTATAACCGATCCGGTTGATCACATCCCTTGCGATTTTTTGAACGTCGAGATAGGTTTCTGATTTTACCTCACCGGCAAGCACTACCTGACCGGTGGTGACCAATGTTTCACAGGCTACTTTGGAACGGGGATCGAAAGCCAAAAAATTGTCAATCAATGCATCTGAGATCTGGTCCGCAACTTTGTCAGGATGACCCTCAGATACTGATTCTGAAGTAAATAAGTAAGGCATTTTATTTTATATTTTAGTTATTGAAAGAATTTATAAAGCAATATCAAATAGAAAAGACTTTTTTTAAAATTGGCAATTGGAGAATTTAAACATTGAAATTTTGATTTAAAAGAATAAGGTAACCGTTGATAATTTAATTGGGTGTTAAAACTAAAACAAACAAATATCAAAAATTCAAAGTAAAAAACATGAAATTGAATATTTCAATATTATTCTTAATTTTAAACTTTGCACATAATTATAAAATCTTTTGTTATTTTGAAAATCAAAAATTAAAATCTTGTAATTCTTTCCCCTTATCACTCAATTATTTAATTATTCACTTTATGACAAACGTTAATATTTCACCAGATAAAAATCTGACAACCCAGCAGTCCCTACAATTAAATTTTAGAAGAAAAAGATTTTCCCATTTCATTTCATTACTGAAAAGCATTTCACCAAAGAATGGAAAGTTCCTAAATATCTTAGATATAGGTGGTACAGAAAATTATTGGAAGATGGTGAATTTTAAAGCTGAAGAGAATGTGAAAATCACCCTTTTAAATCTTATGGAAATTAAGATTGAAAATAAGGATATATTTAATTCAGTAGCTGGGAGTGCTTTGGATTTGTCCCAATATGCCGATGGTGAATTTGATATTGTATTTTCCAATTCAGTAATTGAACATGTAGGAGAGTACGAAAATCAAAAACAAATGGCAAAGGAATTCCGAAGAGTGGGACTAAATTATTATATCCAAACACCTAACTATCATTTCTTTTTTGAACCGCATTTTAGGTTGCCTTTTGTTCACTTTCTTCCAAAAGGGATTCGGGCAAGAATAGTAAACCAGTTCAGACAAAAAACGAAAAACATTGAGCAAGCAAGGAAACGTGTTGATGGAATTACCCTTTTGGGGGCTAAGCAAATGAAGGAGTTATTTCCAGAAGCCACAATGTATAAAGAAAAATTTTATGGTATGACAAAATCAATAACCATGTATCATTTTCCTAAAGCTGGGAAAAAGTAATTTAAACCAAAAAGACCAGGCCTCAGGCCTGGTCTTTTTGGTTTTATTATAAAATTCTAACTCAGGAAATCCACTTTTCTACATCTTCTTTCGAAGGATTCTCCACTTCAAGCTTCAACTTTTTCCTCCTCCCACAGACATCATTGAAGAGTTTGTTGACATCCTGTTCTTTCAGTTGCTCGATAGTATGGATATTCAGGTCGCGGATGGCCGGGATTAATCCTGCTGGAATACCCAATGCCATAAAATCCTCGTCAGAAGCAATCTTCATTTTTTTCTCCGGTCTCATTTGGGGGAAAAACAGCACTTCCTGAATGGTAGTTTTATTGGTCAACAACATGGTCAACCTGTCTATCCCTATACCCAAACCTGAGGTAGGGGGCATGCCATATTCCAAAGAACGTAGAAAATCCTCATCCATTGCCATCGCCTCATCGTCACCCCTAGCTGCCAATTTCAACTGCTCTTCGAATCTTTCTCTTTGTACAATCGGGTCATTTAGTTCTGAATAGGCATTGGCTATTTCTTTTCCATTAACAAAAAGCTCAAATCTTTCTACCAATCCTTCTTTGCTTCGGTGTTTCTTGGCCAAAGGGGTCATTTCTACTGGATAGTCGGTGATATAAGTCGGCTGAATCAGATTCGACTCCACTTTTTCTCCGAATATTTCATCTATAAGCTTTCCCTTGCCCATCGTGTTGTCAATTGCAATTCCAAAGTCAGCACATACTTTTTTCAATCCTTCCTCATCCATTTCACTGACATCCACTCCTGCATATTCTTTGATGGAATCCAACATGGTCAGCCTCCTATAGGGACCGGCAAAGTCAATCTGATTGTCACCCACATTTAAAATAGTAGTGCCATGGATGGATTCTGTTACTTTTTCAATTAATTCCTCCACCATTTCCATCATCCAGATGTAGTCTTTGTAGGCCACATAGATTTCCAAGGAAGTGAATTCAGGATTGTGGGTACGGTCCATGCCTTCATTTCTGAACATTTTCCCAAACTCATAAACTCCTTCAAAACCACCAACAATCAGTCTTTTTAGATAGAGCTCATTTGCTATCCTTAAGAAAAGCTCCATGTCAAGGGTATTATGATGCGTAGTGAAAGGCCTTGCCGCAGCACCTCCATGTACTTGCTGGAGAATAGGGGTCTCCACTTCCAACCAGCCATGGTCATCAAAATAGCGGCGCATATTGCTGATGATTTTGGAACGGGTGACGAATACTTTCTTAACCTCAGGATTTACCGTCAAATCAACATAGCGTTGTCTGTATCTTAATTCAGGGTCGGTAAAGCCGTCATAGACATTGCCCTCTTCATCCCGTTTGACCACTGGAAGTGGTTTAATGGATTTGGAGAGGATTTTCAAGTCTGTGACATGAAGTGAAATCTCTCCGGTTTGGGTGGTGAAAATATATCCTTTCAAGCCTACAAAATCCCCGATTCCCAAAAGCTTTTTAAATACAGTATTGTAAAAAGTCTTGTCTTCTCCTGGACAAAGGTCATCTCTTCTCAGGTAAATCTGAAGTCTTCCCGTCGAATCCTGGATTTCAGCAAATGAAGCTGAACCCATGATTCTTTTGGTCATCAACCTGCCTGCAATAGAGATATCTTTATAATCTAACTTACGGTTTTCATAATTTGTATGAATGTCCGCGGCTGTAACATTGATCGGAAATGAATGGGCAGGGTAGGGGTCAATGCCCATTTTTATCAACTCTTCCCTATCTTTTCTTCTTTCTATTTCCTGTTCGCTTAGTAATTGCATTTCGTGTTAAGATTTTAGACATAAGACACAAGACACAAGATTAAAAAACACAAATTTTTCAAAATCTTTTCTATTGCCTCGAATTCTTTATCAATTGATTATTTAATGATAAGTCAAAATTTATTTTTTCAATAGTTCCGGTATTAAGTTTGACCACCTCAATACTGAAAAGAATGTTTCAAATAAAGGATTTCACAACAGTAACCCGACTTCCCTGTTTGCCGCCAGGCAAGCAACAATTTTCTAAATGAAAACTGTTTTGACCAAATGACACCAGAGTAAATGTTTTTTAACTGGGATTTCACATCGGTCATCGGACATTAGTTCCAGAGAGCATTGATAACCAGGTATTTGTCAAAATTACTTTTTCTTCCTCCTTGCAATCTCCCGCTTCACCAAATCAAATTCCCGGCTGCTTTGACCTGCAACAGATGTATTTTCTTCAGCCCTTCTTGAAAGGTAAGGCATGACCTTTTCCACAGGACCATAAGGAACGTATTTAACCACATTATATCCAGCATTGGCCAAATTATAGGAAATATTATCGCTCATCCCATATAATTGGGCAAAGTAAACCCTATCATCGTTGGGCTTGATACCAAATTTTGATATCAATTCGGTCAGCAGGATATTACTTAGTTCATTGTGTGAACCGGATACCAGGCCTATACTTTCAATCCTTTCCACACAAAATCTCAAGGCATCATTATAATCCCTGTCGGAAGCTTCTTTGGTAGGTTGGATAGGGCTATTATACTTTTTTTCTTCTGCTCTTTCTCTTTCCTTTTCCATATAAGCCCCTCTGACCAATTTTGCACCAAGGATATATCCTTTTTCGGTGGCCACCTGATGGGCTTTCTTCAATCTTTCCAAACTGTCATGCCTATACATCTGATAGGTATTGTATACAATGCATGAGTTTTGGTTGTATTTTTCCATGGCTTCATAGGTCATTTGGTCAATGACATCCTGGAACCAAGATTCTTCTGCGTCGACCAGAATTTTTGTATTGGCTTGGAAAGCAGCATGGCATAAGGTATCCACCCTGTTTTTTAATTTTTCAAAGGAAGCTGATTCTTTTTCATTCAGTTTTTTTCCCCCTTGGATTTTGGTCATGAGGCGGAAATCTCCTAAACCGGTTACCTTGAAAACTGCAAAAGGAATATTATCATCTCCTGCAGATCTTGCTATAGTCCTTAGGATTTCATTTTTGGTAGCGTCATAACTTGCCTCATCTCCCTTGCCTTCAACTGAATAGTCGAGTATGGCATGAATTTTAAATTTAGCAAGGTCATCCACTGCTTTTTGACAATCTTCTATATCTTCTCCACCACAAAAATGACCGAACATAGTTTTCTTCATAATGCCCTTGATGGGCAATTTTAAAGCAAAAGCCCAATTGGCCATTTTGGTGCCCACACTTACCGCCAAATTGTTGTTGATGGTTGCAAATATGAAGTACATTTTCTTTAAATCTTTATTTGATTTGGAAGCAAAGGCAATTTCCAGGTTCTCGAAAGAAATAGTGGGTTTGACTGGCATAGGAGCTCTAATTGTGGCGCAAATATATCAAAAAAACTCCATGGGGGTAGTATTTGTTTGGTAAAAGAAAAGGCAGTTTTTGTTTCACTGCAAATCACCAATATATTTGCTTTCTGATTAATGCTTTACCCTCACGAAAAATTTCCATTTGAATTCATTGAAGTGTTTATAATAACTTTTGAAATGAAAAAATCCATTTTATTATTGACCTTATTGGTTTTTATTTCTTTCACTTTACCAGCACAAGACGGTACCTTAGTAAAAAAAGATTCTCCTAAATTCATAAAATACTTGGATATCAGTGCAGAAGGTGGGCCCATGTTGGGAAATGGAACCGATTTTGGTGAACAAGTCAGAAACAGCTCAACTTATTTTGGGATAGATGCCAGATTGGGTTTTCGAAGGGGATCAGAGACGCTGTATTCAAAGCTTTATAGGTTTCCTACTTTTGGTGTTGGTTTTTATTCCGCAACATTTCATAATGCCAATGTAGGAGAACCCAATGCAATTTATTTCTTTTTGAATATGCCGTTTAGCTATCCCAATAACAAAGCGATAAAGTTCAGTTATTTTGCTTCCTATGGCTTGTCATATAATTTCAATCCCTTTGACCCTGTGGAAAATCCGATCAATGTCTTTATTGGATCATATAGAAATGTCTATGCACATCTCGGTTTCAGGGCTGCTTACAGTATCAGTGAAAGGACTGCGATTTCATCGACTTTTGGTTTTAAGCACTTTTCCAATGGAGCATCCAGTTTGCCGAATTCTGGAATAAATTTATTTCCTTTTTCCTTGGGGCTACAATATAAATTGACGAGAGAAGATGACAAAGACTATTCAGATATCGAAATACCTGAACACCAAGGCAGAACCGCTATTCATTTTCATGTTGCTCCCGGGGTGAAGGAATATTTCGTGGGTGATGATAACAATTTTAAGCTGGGTACAGGAATACATGTACTCAGAGAGTTTTCCTACAAGTATAGGTTTGGTTTGGGATTGGAGCACTTTTACTCTGGAAATTGGGAATCAAGAGTTGTAGAGCCTAGAGAATCGGCTTTTTGGGATGCCAATTCATTTGCTTTATTTGGATCATGGGAATGGCTTTTAACTGAAAACCTGTACGCACCCATGGGTGTGGGTGTTTATTTGCATAGAAATGATTTTAATGGAGAATGGAATTGGTTTTACCAAAGAATCGGCTTGAGATATAGATTCAATAACAATCTCTTTACCGGACTTACCATCAAAGCCCATAAAGGTAGAGCAGATTTCTTTGAATGGACTTTGGGCTATTCAATTTTCAAATAGTCCAACAAGTGCATCAGTTTTTGTGTTAGAAGGGTGTAACTTTATGATTATCCTATTTCAATCAGCTATTCAGCTTTTCAATCAAATTAATGGATAATCGTTATAAAACTTAAAATGACTTGGATATTTTATCAGTAGAAAATTGGGATTTGGGTCTGGAGATGCCTCTTTATATTGCTGGTCCTTGCAGTGTGGAAACTCCGGGGCAATTGGATCAGACGGTTGCGGCCTTGGTGAATGAAGGAGTTAAAGTCATCAGGGGCGGAGTATGGAAGCCAAGAACACGTCCCAATAGTTTTGAGGGAGTGGGCAGCAAAGCATTACCCTGGATCAAAGAAGTCAAAGATAAATATAAGGTCAAATTCGCCATAGAGGTTGCGTCTCCAATACACGTGGAGGAGGCGCTTAAATTTGGAATTGATATTTTTTGGATAGGAGCTAGATCGACTGTAAATCCCTTCACAGTACAAGAAATTGCCAATAGTCTCAAAGGGATTGATATACCCGTATTGATCAAAAACCCGGTCAATGCAGATCTTGCTTTATGGATCGGGGCTTTGGAAAGATTTCATCATGCGGGGATAAAAAAGTTAGGAGCTATCCACAGAGGCTTTTCAAATTTCAACGACAAAACTTACAGAAATAGCCCCATGTGGCAAATTCCTCTGGGATTGAAAACCTATTTCCCTGAAATCCCCTTGCTCAATGACCCTTCCCATATTTGTGGAAGAAGGGATTTAATTCCTCAGATAGCCCAAACGGCTTTGGATCTGAATTTTGATGGGCTGATGATCGAATCTCATATTGATCCTGACAATGCTTGGTCCGATGCCGCCCAACAACTAATCCCGCTTGATTTGGGACAGTTATTACGGACCTTGAAAACCAGAAAGGTGGATGTTGACAATCCGCTATTGCAGTCGCAGTTGGATTTGATCAGGGAACAGATTGATGATGTGGATAGGGAGCTGCTGGAAATACTGAGCAGAAGAATGAGTTTGGTCGAGAAAGCTGGAGAATATAAAAAATTAAATAATGTTGCGGTCTTTCAAATGGAAAGGTGGAAGAAAGTTTTTGAGACTAGGCCGGAATGGGCAGAGGCACTCAGACTCAATCCTGATTTTGCCAGAGATCTTTTCCAGCTGATCCATACAGAATCCATTAAAAAGCAAACTGAAGTACAGGAAAGAAATGAACAGCCTAAAATACGCTGATTAAATTTTCAGAATAATATTTGGTATTGAGATAATTATTGTACTTCAATTCCCGGATTCACAAGGAGTTTGAAATTTATTGAAGAAAATTCAAAAAAATATTCAAAAATTAATTTGTTTTTAAAATAGTGGCTTTTACATTTGGAACATGTTAATCGCAGCCTTCGCATATTTTACCTTCTTTTACTTTTACTTTCGTCCTCAAGGTCGAATCGGAGCTGCCTATTGTCTGGTAAAAAATTAAAAAATTCAAACCATATAAGAGCCCGATTCGAAAGAGTCGGGTTTTTTATTTTAAACCAATTTCAACAATCATGAAAGATCACTTACAAACCAAAGACTGGGGATTAGGACTTGAAGGACATGTCATCATAGCCGGTCCCTGCAGTGCAGAAAGCCCTGAACAGATCGAAAAAGTCTGCATAGACATGAAAAAGGAAAATATGATTCCCAGCATGTTCCGTGCAGGTATTTGGAAACCCCGTACAAGACCCGGGATGTTTGAAGGCATTGGAGAAGATGGTCTCAAATGGATGGAAATAGTCAGACATCACCTTAATATCCCCATTACCACGGAAGTAGGAAATGCCGCCCATGCGGAGATGGCACTTAAACATAAAGTTGATGTGCTTTGGATTGGAGCAAGAACTACGGTCAATCCTTTTGCCGTACAGGAAATTGCTGAAGCGCTAAGAGGAGTTGATATTCCCGTAATGGTCAAAAACCCCATGAATCCGGATCTCCAGCTTTGGATAGGCGCCTTGGAAAGATTGCATGCCGTGGGCATCAATAAGTTGGCCGCTATTCACAGAGGATTTTCAGATTCTTATGACAAAAGATTCCGTAATAAGCCCAATTGGTCAATGCCCATTCACTTGAAAAGAGAGTGGAAAGGTATGGAAGTGATCAATGACCCTAGCCATATCGTTGGAAACAGGGAAGGTATTTTGGAAACAGCGCAGCGGGCCATCAATTTTGGCTTGGATGGTTTGATGATCGAGACACACCATGACCCGGATAACGCTTGGTCTGATGCAAAGCAACAAGTAACTCCCGCCGCTTTGAAAAATATATTATCCCAGATTGACTTTAAAGATACGCTAGGCGCAGAAAACCCGAGTGAAAGATTGAACGACCTGAGAAATGCCATTGACCACTTGGATGATCAATTGTTGGATATTCTACAGGAAAGGTTCTCCTTGATCGATCAGGTAGGTGCTTATAAAAGAGAACATCACCTGACCGTATTCCAATCGGACAGATGGAAATATGTGATGGAATCCCGGACCCAAAAAGGTGTGGAGAAAAACCTCAGCGAAAAATTCATGAAGGAATTGCTTTATTGTATCCATGAAGAGTCTGTCAAAAGACAGGAGAAGCAGTTGAGAGAAGCGGCTGCGGTGAAGAAGTGAGGAATGTACCAAGTACGATGTACCAAGTACAAAGTATCTGGGACCAAGAACAGTGACAATGTGGGATGAAGCTTATTGAGAGTCGTGAAGTTTCAATGATAAATGAAGTACGGATTGCTGGGTTGGATAGGAATATCTAGCTGGGTATTTCCGTACTTTTACTTTGAATTGTAAAATTGCTAAAAATAAAAATATGTATGTACGCATTGATGCCAGTAAAATGGTAATTCAATATAATTCTCACCAAGAGACTGAAATGACCGGTACATCGGTCTTCCGACTTCGGTCTTCCGTCACGTATTTTGAAGAATATTGGGTTACTGGCAAAGAAGCAGATAAACATTAAAAAAAACATTTTGGAATCAATCATATTTTCCAATACCATAGCCGAAGATCTCAAGAGCTATCTGGCAAATCATAGCTTTTCCAAGTTAGGGGTCATCACAGATACCAATACTGAAAAACTTTGCCTGCCCCTCATAAAGGATAACTTACCCGGAGGGTTCTCTCAGTATTCCTTTCCGGCAGGAGAAACCCACAAAAACCTGGAGACATGTACTGCTATCTGGCAATGGATGACAGATGAAGCCTTTGACCGTAAAGCATTGATCATCAACCTTGGTGGTGGTGTCACAGGGGATATGGGCGGATTTTGCGCAGCGACTTATAAAAGGGGTGTACGATTTGTCAATATTCCCACCACTTTGCTTTCTCAGGTCGATGCCAGTGTTGGTGGTAAATTGGGAGTGGATTTCAACGGTTTCAAAAATCATATTGGTGTCTTTGCAGAACCGGAAGCGGTGATGATTTCTGAAGTATTTCTAAAGACCCTGCCTAAGGAGGAATTAAGGTCGGGTTATGCAGAAGTAATCAAACATGGATTGATTCGAAATGCCAATTATTTTGGATGTCTCAAAGCAGAAGGATGGGAAAAGCAGAACTGGAGAGAAATCATTGAAAAGTCAGTGAGTATCAAAAAGGAGGTGGTTCAAAAGGACCCCAAAGAATCCGGATTAAGGAAAATACTCAATTTTGGCCATACGATTGGGCATGCTTTTGAATCTTATTATCTGGATTCAGACAGACACTTGTTGCATGGGGAAGCCATTGCTATCGGGATGATCTGTGAATCCTATCTATCAGTCAAAAAATCAGGTCTTTCAAAATCTGAATTGGAGATCATAAATAAAATGCTGATGGATGTATTCGGGAAATTTGATTTCCCTGTCGAAGATATTCCGGCCATAGTCGCCCTCTGTAGCCAGGACAAAAAAAATGAAGGAAAAACCCTCAATTTTTCCTTATTGACCCAAATTGGTAAATGTGAATACAACTTCAATGTGACTGTGGAGGAGATTTTTGACTCTTTCCATTATTATAGAGACCTATAATCAGATGCGACCTGAATTCCAGAAAGAAAATACCACACCCAATTTAAATTAACATCAAACCGAATGATTGCCCAATATTTACAACAGATCAGCTCATTTCAATCAACAATAATCCCTTTACCTTCCTCGAAAAGTGAAAGCAACAGGGTTTTGATAATTGATGCCTTGACAGCTGGTGAAAATTCCATCACCAACTTGGCGGAAGCCAGAGACACACAGACCATGATTCGTTTGCTCAAACAGAATCCGGCTATTTTTGATGTCTTGGATGCGGGTACCACCATGCGGTTTTTGACTGCCTATGCAGTGGTAACCAACCAGCATAAAGTCATGACCGGCACCCCAAGAATGTGCGAAAGGCCCATTGGGATTTTGGTGGATGCTTTAAGGCATATTGGGGCAGAAATTCATTATATGAACAAAGAAGGATTTCCGCCTTTGGCAATTCATGGTATGCCGGAACAAGTGAATGATCAAGTGACCATCCGAGGTGATGTCAGCAGCCAGTATATTTCAGCCATGCTGATGATAGCACCTTTGCTTCCAAAAGGTTTGGAGATTACATTGGAAGGAAAAGTTGGGTCAAGAACTTATATAGAGATGACCCTGCAGTTGATGAAGCAATTTGGGATCAACTATACTTGGGAAGATAACAAGATTAAAATTCCGAATCAGTCCTATCAACCTACTGCTTTTTCAGTAGAGAGCGATTGGTCAGGAGCGAGCTATTGGTTCAGTCTTTTGGCCTGTGCGGATAAAGGCGAGTTGTTTTTGGAGGGATTGAAAGAAAACAGTCTGCAAGGAGATTCAGCCATTGTGGATATTATGGACAGGTTAGGCGTTAAAAGTGAGTTTAAAGCGGGTGGTGTAAAATTGACCAAACAAAAAGTGAAAGGCTTGGCTTCTTGGGATTTTACCCATTGCCCGGACTTGGCCCAGACCGTTGCGGTGACTTGCGCCATTATAGGTCAGAAAACTACATTAACGGGTCTTGAAAGCCTTAGGATCAAAGAAACCGACCGGATTTATGCTTTGCAGCAGGAATTGGCAAGCTTCAATGCTGAATTAGTGGAGGGTGAAAATGAAGCGTTTACTTTGATTCCATCGGTTCAAATGCCCCATGAAGTCCGGATCCATACCTATGATGATCATAGAATGGCCATGGCCTTTATGCCGTTGATGACCAAGACCAACGTCTTTATTGAAGACCCGGAAGTAGTCAATAAATCTTATCCGAGTTTTTGGAAGCATGTTGCTTTGATAGATGCAAGACGCAAGACACAAGATACAAGACTTTGAAACCTTTGAGGTCTTTTTTTGACCTCGAAGGTTTTTCCTGAAGGGAAGGGTTGAGAAGCGAGAAGCGAGAGATTAGAATCAAGAATCAAGAACCAAGAGGAGAAAGGATGAAGGGGGTAAAGGATGAAGGAGAAAGGATGAGGGATGAAGGTTGAGACACTGTCACTGCGAGGAGCATTAGAGAACTTGGATATTTTAATAGTCCTCCATGCGACGTGGCAATCTCGTGAAGGACGAGGGGGATGTATGAAGAGGGAAAGATGAGAGCCAAGAAATAAGTGGGGAAAGGATGAAGGATAAAGGATGAGGGATGAAGGTAAAGGATTGCCCCGAGTAATGGGGATGCGAGATTTTAGAACCAATAGTCAAGAAATACTAGAAGGTTGTTAAACACAAAATTAGAATCAAAAATGTAAATTTCCGTATATTTAGATATGGGTGTGTCATTAGAAAAAAATATAGATCAATTAAAGGAGATCATCAATAGTCTTCAACCTGATGAATTGGTAGAGGTCAAAGTCCTTCTCGATCAAAAAACTTTGGAAATGGATCAGAGAAAAAGGAAAAGTGAAATTTTAAGGGAACTGCTTTTACAGGGCCCGACGCTTTCTAAAGAAGAGTTGGAGAAAATATCGGAAGCAAGAGATTTAATCAACAAATGGAGAGCAGAATAATTTGCTTGGATACTTCTGTACTTTTTGATTATTTCAGAAGAAAGCATTTTGAGAGAATTCAGGATGTTAATCTAATTCTACCATAAAATAATTAGCCTAAATGCAAATCGCAATACAAGGAATTCCCGGTTCATTTCACCATCAGGTGGCACTCAATGTTTTTGGGGCGGATGCAGGGATTTTGGGATTTCGGATATTTGAGGAAGTTGCCAAAAGTGTCAGTAAAGGGGAAGCGGAATTTGGGGTTTTGGCCATAGAAAATTCAATTGCAGGAGCTATCCTTCCAAATTACGAATTGATAGACCGGTACAATCTCCGGATTAAAGATGAATATTACCTGCCCATTTCACACAATCTGATGGCATTGCCCGGCCGAGAGATTAATAACCTTTTGGAAGTCAGGTCCCATCCTATGGCCCTGCTGCAATGCAAAAAGTTTTTTGAAAACCATCCTGCCATCCAATTGATTGATGATGTGGACACGGCTTCGGTAGCCAAAAGAATTTCAGAAGAAAAGCTTTCCGGAATCGGGGCTATTGCCAGTAAAACAGCTGCAAAAATCTATGACTTGGAAATATTGGCCGAAGACATACAGACAGTCAAAAATAATTTCACTAGGTTTATCATCCTCCAAAAAGATAATGTGAATTTGGATTTTGTGCCCAATAAAGCATCTATCAAAGTTACAGTAAAAAACTCCAAAGGAATTTTGGCCAAATTGCTTACCATGATGAGCGACTATGGTTTGGACCTCAGCAAAATCCAGTCCATACCGGTTATTGAAAAACCTTGGGAATATGCATTTTTTATAGATACACAATTTGATGATTATGCTGCTTTTCAAAATGCAATTCAAGAAATAAACAATAATTTTGGGGAGGTCAAAATCTTTGGGGAATACCTAAACAGGAAATAATGGTGTCTTTTTCAAAAAGAGTTGCTCAAGTTGAGGAATATTATTTTTCCAAAAAACTCAAAGAAGTCAATCAACTGATAGCTGAAGGGAAGCCCATTATCAACATGGGAATTGGCAGTCCTGACTTACCACCACATCTGACAGTAGTGGAGGCTTTATACAAAACAGCTTCTCTTCCCAAATCCCACGGTTATCAAAATTATCAAGGGATTCCTGCCTTGAGAAAGGCATTTGCGGAATTTTATTTCAAATTTTATCAGGCATCATTATTGCCTCAAACGGAGATTCTTCCACTCATAGGATCCAAAGAAGGCATCATGCATGTTTCCATGACTTTTCTGAATGAAGGGGATGAAGTATTGATCCCTGATCCTGGATACCCCACCTATACTTCTGTAGCAAAATTATTGGGTGCCTCTCCGATTTATTATTCATTGAAGGCTGAAAATAAATGGTATCCTGATTTTAAAGAATTGGAAAAACAGGATCTAAGCAAGGTCAAAATCATGTGGGTAAACTATCCCCACATGCCTACCGGAGCCAAGGCTGATCTTCATTTGTTTCAAAAACTGATAGCCTTTGGCAAAAAATACAATATCATCATTGCCCATGATAATCCTTACAGTTTCATTTTGGAAGACAATCCAAAAAGCATCTTTCAGATTGAAGGTTCCAAAGAGATTGCCTTGGAGCTCAACTCCCTGAGTAAAACTTCCAATATGGCAGGTTGGCGGATAGGGATGCTTGCAGGAAAAGCTGAATGGATTCAAGCTATCACCAAAGTGAAAAGCAATATGGATTCCGGCATGTTTTTGGGGATACAGGAAGGAGCGATTGCAGCTTTGGCATTGGGTGGAGATTGGTATCAGCAATTAAACAAAACTTATTCAGAGCGGAGAAAACTCGTTTGGGATTTGGTCGAAAAGTTGGGCATGAGTTGTGAGAAAGACACAGCAGGGATGTTTGTCTGGGCCAAACTGCCCGAAGGACAAAGTTCAGATCAATTTGTGGACAGCCTACTTTATACTTATCATATTTTCGTCACTCCCGGCCATGTGTTTGGTAAGGCAGGAGAAGGGTATGTAAGGTTTTCTCTCTGTGTACATGAAAAAGCTATCCAAGAAGCTATCAATAGAATTTAATCATCTAACCATACTATTACTTTTGTAAACATGAAAAAAATACACATCATCGGGCTTGGTCTTTTGGGAGGTTCATTTGCTTTGGCTCTTAAAAAAGCAAAACCTGAAATCAAATTCACTGGATACGATTCAAATTCACAAAACCAGGAAGACGCCATAGCCTTGGGAATCATTGAGGAAGCCAAAGAAAAACCCGATATGGATACAGATGTGATTGTTTTGGCTACACCGGCAAATACCTTATCTGAACTTTTAGTCAAAACTTTGGATGAAATAGGTCCAAATACCTTGGTAATGGATTTTGGATCAACCAAAGAGGCCCTTTGTAAATCTGTAGCGGATCATCCCAAAAGAGAGCAGTATTTGGCAGGTCACCCCATTGCAGGTACGGAGTATTCAGGGCCAAAAGCGGCTCAGGAAAATCTGTTGGACAAAAAAGTATTTATCATCTGTGAGATGGAAAAAACCAATATTCATCTCAAAGGAATGGCCTACGAGATTTTGGAGGCACTCAATATGAAGTTACGTTTTATGGATCCTGAGGAACATGACAGGCACTTGGCTTTCGTATCCCATTTGTCCCATATTTCTTCATTTATGTTGGGGAAAACGGTGTTGGATAAAATGGAAGATGAAAAAAATATCTTCGATATGGCAGGTTCAGGCTTTGCGTCCACAGTACGTTTGGCCAAAAGCTCACCTGCGATGTGGGCACCGATAATGGAGGAAAATAAGAAGAACATCTTGGATGCCATGAGTCTTTACATTGCAAGTCTTTCCAAGTTCAGAGATAAAATCATTGCCGATGACTATGAAGGGTTGGCCAATGAAATGGGAAAAGTGAATAAGATCAGGGATATTTTGGATTTGGGGCAGTAGGCGGTCTCAGTGGGCAGTAGGTAGTTTTCAGTTGCAGTGGGCAGTCTCAGTTTGCAGTAGTTCTCAGTTAGCAGGGTATCCTAACTCCCTTTAATTCCTTCTGAAAACTGAATCCTGAAAAAACTGGTTTAAGTTTTGACCAAAATCTATAGAACATCAATCCTATTTAAATGGGTTAGCCATTTATATTAGACAACCTAGTTATATGATTGAAAATAAACGATTGTTATAATTTTGTCTAGTGCCAGAATTCCGTATATTCAAACAACAAATTGGCTTAAGAATTAATAGTGGAAACTTTAAAAGAAAAAATAATTACACTGATCGAGCAGACTGATGATGATAGTCTATTAGGTAGAATTTTTGAATTCCTTGAAAAAGAAATTCAAGAAGACAATGCTGTTTTTTCAGACAAGCAAATGTCATCTATATTGAAGGCTAAAGACCAGTTTGTAACAGGCAAAGTAAAGACACAGAAAGAAATTGATAACAGGTTTGAAAAATGGATGAAAGAGTAATCTGGACAGATGAGGCTGAAGACCAATTTTTTAATGTTCTGGATTATTGGAAAAATAGGACCCAAAGTTACTCGTACCCTATCAAAATCAAGGAAGAATTAGATCAAAGGATTCTATTTATCCTAGAGAATCCTTTGATTGGAAAGGAGTCTGAAATCCCTGGGGTGAGAAGCTTGAATTTTTTGAAATACTTTAAAATAATTTACGGAATTTATAAAGGTCAATTAGTCATATTGAATTTTTGGGATATGAGACAAGACCCTGAGGGTAATCCATTTTCATAAAAAACTGGCCCAAATTTTGAATCTACCGTTAAATAATAAAAAACCAATATTATGAAAAAGCTACTAATCACAGCCCTGTTTTTACTATCTGCTGTTTCAGTCTTCGCCCAGGAAAATATTCCATTGATTGATGTGGAAGGTACCAGTGAAATCAGCATTATGCCCGATGAAGCCATTATTCATCTTAATTTGATGGAAAAGGCCATGAAGGTCGCAGATGTAACCAATGCTTTGAACAAGAAAACAAAATCCATCGAAGATGCCCTGAAAAAAACCAAGGTAAAGGATTACGACTTTACAGTCGACAATTACTATGTCAGTGTGAATAGGGTATATGCTAAAGGAACTTCCAAAGACAGTGGCTACGTGGCTTCCCAAAATATTAAAGTTAGGGTAAGAAACATTGACAAAGACCTGGTCAAAATCACCGAAAGCCTGCACCAAACAGCGGACATGGGTTTTAATATCCAATTCAATATCTCTGATAATGTACGCAAATCTTCGGAGCAGAAATTACTTGAGTTGGCTATAGCAGATGCAAGATCAAAAGCCGATATTATAGCCAAATCATTGGGAATACAGAATATTCAGGTTTATAGAGTGAACTATACTTCTGGAGGTAACAACCTTTATCCTGTAATGCGACAGGCAAAAACCATGATGGCAATGGATATGGCAGAATCCCGTCAGGAACCCACCTTCAGTCCTGAGGAACAGAAGCTGACTGATAAGGTATTGGTGTCATTTACATTTAAAAAGTAAATATTAAGATATCGATTTTACCAAAAACTTAATTTGATTTACTTTTTGCTTGAATTAGGAAGTCTGAAGTTGGCCCTGATATTTTGATCAAGGTTTGAATAGATTACAGTCATCTTTATTAGAGTTTAGAAATTGAAATAAAAACCCGCATTCGAAAAGAAGGCGGGTTTTTTATTTTTTTGTATTGATAACATTCAAAAATAATTCCGGTATTTCTTGAGTAATGTTCATTAGAGAGCCGCTTAGGAATTATGTAATAATTATGAAAATTAATGTAACAGTTACTGTTAGCGGTCTGATTAGGTTTGTGGAATTCAACTTTATTTTTTGTTTATCACCATTTATTGAAATAAATGCCAAATCCCATGAAATTACTTACTGAAAAATTGGTTCAGCAGCTTTTGTCAAAAAATGAAGAACCCTGTATTTCCATTTACATGCCAACGCACAGAAGCCATCCCGAAAACCAACAGGATCCGATCAGATATAAAAATCTCCTGAAAGAAATACAGACTTCCTTACTTCAAAGATATTCGAATGATGAAACCAATGAATTTATAGCGCCATTGGAGGAACTGATCGATGATCCCAAAATTTGGAACATGACACTTGAGGGTTTGGCAATATTCAGTTCAGCCAGCGTCATGGAAATTGTGAAATTGCAGATCCCGGTAGAACCACTCGCCATTGTAGCAGATAGTTTTCACACCAAACCACTTCGGAAGTACCTGCAATCCGTAGATCGTTTTCACGTTTTGGGCTTAAGCCTGCATGATATATCCTTATATGAAGGTAACCGACATTATCTTACTGAAGTTGATCTGATGGCGGCTGTTCCAAAAACCATAGAAGAGGCGCTTGGATATGAACTGACTGACAAACATACTACAGTTGCTTCCTATGGAGGCACAAGTGGGGAAAGTTCTGTGATGCGCCATGGTCATGGGGGAAAAAAAGAAGAAACAGACATTGATGCCGAACGCTTTTTCAGAGAAATCGGAAAGGCCATACATGAGAACTACTCAAAACCTTCGGGATTGCCCCTCATTTTGGCGGCCCTTCCAGAACACCATAATCTTTTTCAGAAGTTAAATGAAAATCCCTTGCTTCTGTCCCATGGCATTAAAGTTAATCCAAAATCAGTTTCAGAAGAGAAATTGATAGAATTGGCCTGGGAGGTCATGGAACCTGAATACCAAAAGACATTGGATTTATGGGTGGAGAAATTTGAACAGGCTAGAGCTGACGGAAAGGGCAGTGATGATTATAAAGAATTGGCCATTGCGGCAGTAGAAGGCAGAATTGATACCTTGTTGTTGGAATCTGATAAAGTGATTGCGGCAAGGATAACCAACTTGGAGACAGGGAATACCCAGAAAAAAGATATTGATAATCCAAGAGTGGATGATCTTTTGGACGATATGGGTGAACTGGTTCTTAAAATGGGAGGTAAAGTCATCATGATGCCTGCGGAGAAAATTCCTACTGAAACCGGATTGGCTGCGATTTATCGGTATTGATCATTCCTCAACTTTAAAAAGTTGCTTCAAAAAGTTAAATCAGGAAGAATAGTCCTTAAGAATAAGTTTCTTTAATTTAACTAATGTTAGTCACAATAGAAAAAGTGCTGGCCAAGAGTTCAAATCAAAAAGGTTTGAACCCTTGGCCAGCACTTTTTCTTGATACTTCCATAACATTTTATTCAAGACTATTTTCAGATTTTACTATTAGAAATATGAATGGTGTTTTTTTAATCTTTTAGTAATAGCATTAAATTTTTCCATATACACTCAGCAAGAGTTAAATCTGGGTATGGAAAAATGGTCTCGCTGATTATCTTTTGGACCTTTCATGTATTGGTTGATCAAAAGGAATTAGCCTAATTCTTTAACTGCACTTTCCGCTAAACCGCTAGGCATACAAAAAATCTCCACTACAAGATTCTGCCATTTTTAATAACCTCTTTTTACTGGATTTTTCCGCCAATCTGAATTAAATTGAAATCGGAAAGAAAGAGTGAAAACAAACTTTTATTGTGGGAAAATATGGAATTCATTGATTATTACAAGATTCTGGAAATTGATAAAAAAGCTTCAGCCGATGAGATCAAAAAAGCCTACCGAAAGTTGGCCCGAAAGTACCATCCTGACCTGAACCCCAATGACAAGGAAGCAGAGACCAAATTCAAGCAGATCAATGAAGCCAATGAGGTGCTGAGTGATCCGGAAAAAAGGAAAAAGTACGATCAATATGGAAAGGATTGGAAGCATGCCGAGGAGTTTGAAAAAAGTGGGCGCAGGCAATCCCGCCCAAGTGGGCAGGGCAGTAGCAGGGCATATTCAGGCCATTTTACAGAAGAGGATTTTTCTGATTTTTTCAGTTCCATGTTTGGTGGAGGTGCTTCCGGTGGTTTTCAAAGTTCAGGTAGGGAAGGGGTGAGGTATAAAGGCTCCGATTACAAAGCAGAACTGCACTTGAAGCTTTCGGATGTGTATAGGACACATAAGCAGACGCTGACGGTGAATGGCAAAAATATAAGGCTGACGATTCAAGCCGGAGTGGAAGATGGGCAAACCATTAAAATCCGTGGCTACGGCGGTGAGGGTATAAATGGGGGGCCGAAAGGTGACCTGTATATTTCCTTTGTCGTCCAAAATGATACCGAGTTTGTCAGGGAAGGAAATGATTTGTACAAAAAGGTCGAAGTGGATCTTTATAAGGCTGTTTTGGGAGGAGAAATCACAGTTCCTACCATGGATGGCAAGGTAAAACTCAAAGTCAGTCCCGGTACTCAAAACGATACCAAGGTCAGGCTAAAGGGGAAAGGTTTTCCTGTGTATAGGCAGGAAGGTAAATTTGGAGATCTGTATATCACCTATCAGGTGGAGATTCCCAAATCGCTCTCAGAAAAAGAAAAGGAATTGTTCACACAACTGTCAAACATCAGAAATCATGGAAGAGACTAAATATATTGCCATCTCCACTTTTTGTCAATATCACCATATTGAGTCAAAGCTGATATTTTCTTTTCAGGAATTGGGATTGGTCGAAGTCGTAGAAGAGGAATCAGAATTGTATCTGGAAGAAGAGAAACTTGGCCAATTGGAACGGATGGTCCGGCTGTACAAGGATTTGGAACTCAGCCCAAATGGAGTGGAGATAGTGATCGATCTTTTGAATAAGATTGAAAAACTGCAAGAGGATAATCTGACCCTAAAAAGAAGGTTGAGGAAATGGGAGGGGTGAAAGGTTTTTGCTTATTTTAAATAAAATATTAGGCTGATTTAAGGATTTTAGGACAATGCGTTTCAAGTCAAAAAAATCCTTTCTTCTTATGCTTCCACAATCATTGATTTTTGAAAAGTAAGTTAAGGAATTCAAACTCCTTTGTCCCGAAATTCACTTTCCCTCCTTATATTCAAAAGTCATTTAGTTTGATTAGTTTTTTTACTTTGTACCTTTTGGCTCTTTTCCAAAGTTCAGTTTTTAAAAAATACCTCGTCTCTTTCACTTCTTTGGCTAAGATAAGGGACCGCTGCCGCCCAATTCCATTTGAGAGAATGTTCATCAGTGGCTAAGACTCATTTTTTTTGAATATTGGCTTCAGCCTGCCTCAAAATAAATTGTAACTATTGTTTTGTTTTAAGGCAAAAGCAATGTTTTATTGTGCCATGAAACTAAAACTACTATTTATTCTCCTAACTTCAGGATTAATTCAATCTTTGGCAGCCCAAACTGATGAAGGGGATTGGATGCTGGGAGGAACACTGAACTTTAGTATCAATCATGATAGTCAATCAGAGCCCACTACCACAAATAAAAACTTGTATAAATACCTAAGCTATAGCATTTCTCCCCAAGTTGGGAAATTTGTGAAAAAGGATTTGTTGGTTGGAATGAACGTTTCGTATCAGGGATATAATTGGACCAATCATTTGCAAAATACCAACGAACTCATTTTCAGGCAAAAGTCACAAATAATAGGTATCGGCGCGATTACCAGGAAATACTTTTCAATTACAGATAAGGTTTACTTTTTTGCCCAGGGGAATATCAACTATTTTCATAGAAATTTTTATGAAATCTCAAATCAGATTATCGGAGAACGAAAATATAACACAAATGGCTTAGGAATCAGAGGCTATGGTGGTATCTCTTATTTTCCAAAAAAATGGTTTGCGATAGAAGCCTTGATAAGCCCCATTTCGTATTCTTACGAAGTCAGCAGGGAAGATCAACCCAACGTTGAATCAAGTGACAGCAGGCATAATTTTCAATTCGGGATCAACACCACATCAATTTTTTTAGGGATCAACTTTTTTATTAACAAACGATGAAAATAAAGTTACTGATATTGGTATTGCTGGCAACAACAGCACAGGCTAGTTGGGCACAAATGGAAAAGGGGTCATGGTTTCTTCGGGGAAATGCGGGAATAAATTATAGTTCCAACCATTATGCTATGGATGATAATTCACTTACTTCCTATCCTATATCAAATAGGAGTTTTAAAACCTATACCCTCTCTCCTGGCTTAGGTTATATGCTCAGGGATCATTGGATGGTAGGTGTGGAAGGGATATTCAAAAGACACCGTTTTGACAGTGAATATATTCCAGATGAATTCAATGAGAGATTGGATGGTCAATATCTGACCTCAACAGGATTTGGAGTTTTTGGAAGGCGGTTTTTTAATTTGGAGAAGAATTTTCAAATTTTTGTAGAGACTGGAATCGGAATGGGTGGATATACTTCCGAAAGGAACCGGGTAAATAATAATGATATCCAAAAAGAGGATGAAAACTATCGGGAATATGAAGCAGATCTGGCAATTGGAATTCACTATCGCATTCTTAAAAATCTCTCCATTGAAATGAACATGCCACTGATGGGATTCAGCGCAAGTGAAACCAAAAGTAGGCAAAATAGCCTCAATGAGTGGCAACAAATTTCATCGACACAAACTTTTAGTTTTAAGTTTGGTTCCGATTTCCAACTTGGAATTAATTTCATTTTTTAGAAAAAGGGGGATATAAAATTAAAATTCACATCTCCCCCGCCACTTTCCTAATATAATCCGCCCCTGCCTCATATTCCTCCGCGGTCTGCAAATGCTCCATCATTAAAGGGATTTCAGGGAAATTTCTCAGTTCGGTCAGAAAAACACGATAATCCATAGCCCCCATACCCGGTCTGACTTCGTCGAATTGGGGCATATAAGTTCCCTGCTTGAGGATCAGGTCTTTGGCATGGCAGCTTTTGATATAAGGACCCAACTTTTTGAAACTTTCCTTAATCAATTCTCCATTGCGGAAAAATACCTCCGGACTGACCATCATATTCACTGGATCAAGATGTACGGCAAAGGATTTTCTGTTTATGGCTTTGATCAGACGTAGATAGGCATCAGGGGATTCGGGAAAAATCCATGGCATGGCCTCCAAGGTAAAAAATGTCCTGGTTGGATTTACTTCATCAATGATCTTTCTTGTGGTTTCCACAATCATTTCAAAGGTTTCATCTGAAAAGTTATCCGGATGGGGTCCTGACCAGTTTTCCCTATGCCGGGATCCTGCAATATTGACACAGCATTTTGCACCGATCTTATCTGCAAGTTCCAAAGAAGCAGTACATTTTTCAAAGGCTTCTTTCGCCATTTTGGGATCGGGGCTGATAGGATTGGACCAGGCACCGACTTCTGCGATAAGGATATCGGCATCCTTGGCAGCTTTTTCATAAGCTTTGATGTCATCGGATTTGGCATTCAGGCCTACAGGACAATAAGCCGCCCGGTATCCAAGTTTTTTGAGAGCCAAAACCCAAGCTTCGGGAGAATCATATTTTTCAAAAACAGGTCCGCCAAGCCGGAAACTTTCGAAACTAGGGGACTTTGACCAAACGGGAATTTGGGGAGACGCACTGGTTCCCAGGATGGAAATAGCTGCTATTTTTGAAAATCTTCTTCTGTCCATTAGCTTTTGGATTTTTCTTAAAATTAAATATCCTAATCTGAAAATCCTTTTCTCCCTAGAAAAAAGAAAAGCCACTGCTGATCAGTGGCTCTAAAGAAATTGGTTTCTAAGGATAAATGGGATGTCAATTAGTTGGCAAAACACCGTCTTCCATCATTCTTTCCACAACTACTCTCGAAAATGTCATGGCGGTGGATTCCAGGTTGCCGGGATTGGTGATTTCCGATTGGGCAGACCAAATCATATCACCTGATTTCACATCAAAAAGTTTGATTTCAATAAAATAAGATTTGTCAGTAGTGTAATAGCCCGGACTGTAAGCCATTCCCCCATAATATCCATAGTATCCCCTAAAGCGATATCCTCCTGTAGGATAGGCAGAGCCTTGGACATATCTTGTCTCAGAGGTCTGATCTATCACTCCCATGGTGATGACACCGTCTGCACCTTCTTTTTGAATGATTGCGGCAATCTGATCTTCATTGATGTTTTGCATTTTGGTACCCGGATCAAGCACATTTACGCTGCTGAGACTTTTGATTCCTTTTCCTGCGAGAATTTCAGAAAAATCTTCCTCAAAAGTTTTGCGGTTGATAAAATTGTCCGTCAAAGCTAAAATAAACAAGTCATTGTATTTTTTATCTCCTATTTCAGGACTTTTCCATGATCCTACTATTTTAGTGGATGGTGAACAGGCAATCATGGTAGACACCATGATAATCGTCAATAGACTTAAAATTAAATTATGCTTTTTCATATTTGATTTTTGTTAGATTCGTGATTCTTAATTCCGGCCTGAAATTAGTAAATTTACCAAAATAAATATATCATCATTGCCTTTGAATACCTATACAAATCATTTTATAGCCACATGAATTGGAAGATTTTCTACTTGTCTATTTTTGTTATTTTTTGTTTTTCAGGCTTCCAAACGATTGCTCAGGAACAGGATACGCTCTATCTCAGAAACGGACAGATTATGGTGGGTAAGTTGAACAGCATAGCCTTGGGGGTTATTGAATTTGATGACCTTGATCTTTCTGTACAAAACGTAAGATATCACAAGATCAAAACCATCAAAGCAGCAAAGAGTACCTATCGCATTGAGACCATAGATCAGAAGGTTTATTTTGGAATATTGAAACCATCAACCACCTATGGAGAGGTTATTGTGGATGATGGTTTTGTAGAAAAACCCTATCCCATTGTGGACATTTATAACCTGGTGTCACTTGAAAAAAGATTTGTGAAAAAGATAAAAGGGACTGTTTCGGCCGGTTATTCTTATACCAAATCCAGTGATATTGGCAGGACGAATTTTGATTGGAATTTGAGATTTACTGAAGATAAATACCAGGTAAATTTTACAGGTTCATTTATTTTCACGAATAATCAGGGAGAAAAAACTCGCGATAGGGAATCTGTAGGTTTGGGTACCTTCTATAATTTAAATTCAGTCTTGGTCGTAGGATTGGGGATTAATTACCAAAGAAATATAGAATTAGGTTTGGCCAGCCGTCTTCAGCAAGTTCTAGGCTTCGGGCGAAGGTTTTTATACAAAAGCAATCTTCAGGGCATATTGAGTTCAGGACTAGTAATGAACCAGGAGAGAAGCCTTGAGGGAAACAGCACCGGCAATCTATTCGAAATCCCGCTCCAGTATAAGTTGTCTTATTTTCATTATGCCGCTCCGAATCTTTCCTTTACTTTTTTTCCAAAAGCATTTTTGGGTTTGAATCAAAATGGCAGAAAAAGATTTGATGGCGATGCAAATATCAATTGGGAGGTGATAAACAATCTGAATCTCGGCCTTCAGTTTTATTCCAATTATGATAGTCAGGCTTTGGAAGGAAGTACAACGAACTTTGACTATGGTATTGTGTTAAATATTGGATACAAGTTCAAATGATTTGGTGAAATGTGATCTTTTTATAAGACTATCAATTCACTTGCCCGTGTAAATAATTAATTAAAAATCGATCGATATGATTAAAGAGCAAATAAAAGATTTCTCGCCCTTGGTCAATCCTGAAGAAGAAGCATTCTATGCAGGACCACAGACAAGATGGAAGGAATTCAAGTTCATCATCAAAGTTTTGTTGGAGTTTATCAAAGGATTCAGGATGCTGCATTTTGTTGGGCCTTGCGTCACTGTCTTCGGTTCTGCAAGGTTTGAAGAAAAGGATAAATTTTACCAATTGGCTGTCAAAGTAGGGGAGAAGGTTAGCTCAATGGGTTTTACAGTGATGACCGGTGGGGGACCGGGTATCATGGAGGCTGCCAATAGAGGTGCCAAAAACGTTGGTGGGAAATCCGTTGGATGTAATATTATACTTCCTTTTGAACAACATCCGAATCCCTATTTGGATAAATGGATGGACTTTAAATACTTTTTTGTCCGCAAGGTGCTGCTTTCCAAATATAGCTTTGCATTTGTGGTGATGCCCGGGGGGTTCGGTACTTTGGATGAGTTTTTTGAAGCCTTGACTTTGATACAAACCAAAGTGATGAGACGCTTTCCGGTAGTATTGATGTGCAGTGATTTTCATGAACACCTTTATGAATACGTAAAGCACCTTGCTGAGTATGGCACAATCAACAAAGAGGATTTAGAGCTTTTTTTATTGACAGACTCCTTGGAGGAAATGGAAGCACATCTCATAAAATATGCCATTGAGGGTTATGGACTTAAAAGGAAACCGCTTGTCGAACCTTCCGCTGTATTGGGAGAAAAATAAAAAACTGAAACTCACCCATTAAATCAACGGGTTTAATTAGGTCAAGTCTTCTTACAAACCCATTTAATGAATTTAAACAGGGAGGGGGTTTTATTTGGCTATGGACTCCAAGAACCTTGTAGATCTCTCTAAACCGAGTTTACCTTCCTCATTAAGCGTAAACTGATATTCATGTCCCAATGGAGGTTCATGATTTTCAGGAAAAAACAAAGTATCTATAGCTACATTTAAAACCGAAAGTTTTTCAGCTAACAGTCTTGATTGGGGTAATAAAGGATCATTATTGCCAGCTGAAATAAAGGTAGGAGGAAAAGAATCTGTCAGAAAATTTGTAACTGAAGCGCTCTTAGCGTACGGGTCATTTGAAATGTCTTTTTTTCCAAAGTAAGCCCAAGTGGCTGATTGTAGAAATGAACCAAATACTCCTTCGGTTTTTAGGTTGTCTATTTCATAAATCCCACAATACAGGAGTAAACCCTTCAATTGATCAGGGCTTATGGAGGGTTGAACTTGGGTAATTTGTGCATACTCAGGACTGCTTATAATATTGGCAGTAGCTGCCGAAATCATAGAACCGGCCGAGTCTCCTGCCAAAATAAAAAATGAGCTGTCAGCATGGAATTGCGCTGCATTTAAAGTAATAAATTCCAATGCCTTATTGAGTTGTTGGATAGGAGTAGGATATTTTGCTTCGGGGGCTATGGTATAATCGATGGCCACCACTACATAGCCCTTTGAGGCCAGAATTTTACAATAATTACCAACTTGACTTCTGTCTCCTGAAATCAACCCTCCGCCGTGGGTCCAAACAATAATTGGTAATTTCCTGCCCTTTTTGACAGAATCCTGATGGAAATAGACATCCAAAAAAGCATCATTGTCATTTTCATCATAATGGAGATTGCTTATCGATTCAATATTGGCAGGAACAAACTTTTCCAGTTCTTTATTGATTCTGACAGCCTCTTTGTTAAAAGCATATCTAATTATCCAAATAGAGGGGTAAGGAGATAGTTTGAAAGCAAGAAAAATGATTGCTAAGAATGTGATCAAAATAATCAGTATGCGTTTTAAAATCATCATGCTCTTTTTGTTGATATTTTCATTTCGACAAAGGCCAGAAATATAAAATAAGCGGTATTCCGATAAGGATAATTAGAATAGACATAGGGAGTCCCATTTTGAAATAATCCCTGAAAGTATAGCCCCCTGGCCCCATCACCAAAGTATTGGATTGGTGTCCGATGGGAGTCATAAAGGCTGCAGAGGCCGAAACTGCAATTGCCATCAGAAATGGGTCAGGAGATAATTCCATTACATGGGACATACTAAGTCCAATGGGGGCCATCAAAACTACCGTCGCCGCATTATTGATAACATTCGAAAGCAGCATGGTGACTATAAACAGTAATGCTACTGCTGCTTCAGGGGGAAATAAATTGCTCAGTTGCAAAATTTTCTTTGCAATTAAGTCTGCCCCCCCACTACTTTCCATGGCATCCCCAATAGGCATCAGTGCACCAAGAAGAATAATTACCGGCCAATCTATCCTGCTGTAAACGTCTTTCAATTTGAGGGTTTTACTTAAAACCAAAGCTACAGCTGCCAGGGTAAAGCCTATGTGAACCGGCATCCAATCCAGAATGATCATCCCTATGGATACCAAAAATATCAAAATCGGAATAATGATTTTTCTTGGTTTGCCAATGTCAAACCCCCTATCGGCCAGAGGAAGACAGCCGATATCCTTCAAAGTTTCAGCTATTTTTTTGGTATTTCCCTGCAAAAGAAGTACATCTCCCGTTTTGAATGGAACATGGTCCAATCTCTTTTTGATTTTTTTATCCTGTCTTGATATGGCAAGCAGATTGATTCCGTAGCGGTTTCTCATACTCAGACTTACCGCCGTTTGTTGGATAATACTAGAATCTGCCATGACAACTGCCTCCACATTGGAGATGTCTTCTCCGCCGATCAGGTTTTTAAGGTCTTCTTTACCTGCTATCAGATTGGTGTTACTCTTTTGGAGGAATTCCTGTAAATCTTCAGAATCCGCTTCAATGGAAATTATATCCCCTTTTTTCAAAATCATACCCATATCAGGGGTATGCATCAGGTATTTGTTTCTGACGATATTCAAAACCTGCAGATCCCCTCCAGAAATTTCAATCAGGTCCTGCAAAGGTTTCCCATTTAATTTGGACTCCTCATCAATGATTATTTCAGTGATGTAATCATTGATATTGAAAATATCAGGGTCTTTGTTGGATTTGATTCTTTTGGGCAGCAATTTCCAGCCTATAAAAATTATAAAAATCAATCCGGATATACTTAATCCTATGCCCACAGGGGCAAAATCAAACATTGAAAAGGTATAGCCAACTTCATTTTTTCTGAAATTGGCAATTATGATATTCGGGGGCGTACCAATGAGGGTAATCATACCTCCTAAGAGAGATGAAAAGGCAATTGGCATCAGGAAGGAGGAAGGAGAGTGCCCGCTTTTATTGGCAATATGAATGGCAACGGGCATAATGATGGCCAAAGCGCCGACATTGTTCATAAAAGCAGAGGCTATACAGACAATAATACAAAGCAGGGTAATCTGAAGTGTAAAGTTGTCTCCTGTTTTCAGGACTTTCTGTCCAATTATAGCAATCAGCCCTGATTCCTGAAGTGCCCTGCTGATGATTAAAATAACAGCTACTGTGATGACCGCCGGATGGGCAAATCCCATAAATGCCTCTTCATAGGGGACAATATTGGTCAAAGTAAGGATCAGAAGACATGTAATAGCTACAAGGTCATGCCTGAATTTTCCCCATGCAAAAAGAATCAAAGCAAATAAAAGAGTTCCAAATACTATATATAAATCCATCCAGAGTTTTTTTAAAATCACCCACTTTTAACCAATTAATCTGGCTATGTTGGAAAAACAGAGGATTATTATTATTCCTTGAAACAAATCTCTATCCAAGTCCTACATCTAAGATCATCATCACTACAAAACCCAACATAAATCCCAAGGTAGCCAAATCAGTATACTTATCCCGCTGCGTTTCGGGAATAACTTCTTCTACTACCACATAAATCATAGCTCCTGCTGCAAATGAAAGCGCATAAGGCAAAACATTTTGCATATGAATGACGGCAACAGCACCTATAACTCCGGCAATAGGTTCCACTACAGCGGAAAGTTGACCATACCAAAAGCTTTTTCTACGGCTTACCCCTTGCCTTCTCAATGGAACTGCGACAGCCAATCCTTCAGGGAAATTCTGGATCCCGATACCAATGGCCAAAGCTACTGCAGCGGAAATACTCGCTCCTTCCATGCCATTGGCAGCAGCACCAAAAAGAATGCCTACTGCGAGACCTTCGGGAATATTGTGTAGCGTGATTGCCAAAAGCAACAAAGTAGATCTGTGCCATTTGGTGGCAACTCCCTCAGTTTCTTCTTTTTTGAAATTGATATGGAGATGGGGCATGAGTTTGTCCAATCCAAAGATGAAAAATCCGCCCAAAAGAAATCCTATGGCAGCAGGTAACCAAGGCATGGTAGGGAACATTTTTTCAGAATGGGCGATGCTAGGAGCTAATAATGACCAAAAGCTCGCCGCAATCATGACTCCACCCGTAAATCCAAGCATGGTATCAAAAACAGCCCTATTGATGGTTTTGAAGAAAAAAACCAAGGATGCCCCCAAAGCTGTCATCAGCCAGGTAAATATGGTCGCAAAAAGTGCTGCTTTGACAGGCCCGAGTTCTGTGGCCAAAGTTTCTATTTGCTCAATCATATAAAATGCTTTCTACAAAATTATCCAAGTTTTCGGATAAACTATAAAACTCAAACCAAGTCAGGGTTATAAAGTAAATTTAATCACCTGCTTTGATGTAAATCCAACCCTGCTCCTGCTTGATTACCAACTCTAAAATTGCAGAAGGAACAAAATTGGCCAATGAAAGGAATTGATTCTTTTCCAATTTCCTCTGTTTCAATGTGTTTTCGCAAATCACAAAGTTAACTCCTTTACCGGTCAGGGATTTCAAATCCAGTTCAAAACCATTGTCCTTGGCCTTGAGCAAATCGACTCCCATGCCATGTGTGACCACTTCAATTTTGGAGTTAGGAGCTGCTGTCAAAATATTGTCGATCTGCCTGAGAAATTTCGTATGGGTTTCTGAATTGCCTGATACTAGCTGAAATACGATCCTATGTTCAGCTTCAGAAACCACCTGTGCATGAACCGGTAAACCAATGACCAATAGGAAGAAAGTAGAAATCAGTGAGCGCATTTTTTTATACTTTGGATTTTGATATGTAGAATTGGAAGATGTCTTCCCCAACATGTAAACTAATCAAAAATTTCCCATTAAAGAAATGATGAAATTTCTTCCCGGGGCAGCTATGCCCGAACTGTATGTTCTGAACCTGACATCAGTAAGGTTTTCAAATCCCAAACTCAATGAAACAAATTTATTAAGATGGTATAATCCTTTCAGGTTAATGGTCGCCCAAGAAGGACTATAGGGATTTCCATTGTCATCTCGGGCATAAAGTTCAGGTTTGCCCCTTTCTTCCAAAGGTAACTGATCAAAAGTAAATCCTCCTGAATATTCAGAAAATAGCTGTATTTGCCATTTGTTTTTACTATACTCCAATCTTGTCACCCCAAAAGTCGGGGGCGCATGTCGGGATGGGCTTTGATTTCCGTCATCCATTTCCTCTGTCCCTTTTTGCAAATTCAATTTGGAATTGAAGGTGAGAAGCCTGGAAAATTTGATTTCAAGTGCTGCCTGTAAACCTATGATTTGAACAAATGATGCATTTTGGAGTGCCAATACTTTGCTCAATTCTCCATCATATAGGATACTGTCCAGACCACTCAAAGTAAAACTTCTTCGGACTATGGCATTGTCCAAATAGGTATAATATCCCGTGATATCGATCATTGCCCTATCCCCAAAAACCTTACTGACATTTAATTCCACATTATAGGCATATTCAGGCTTGAGGTCAGGATTAGGTACCGTAACCGTACCAGGTTCAGAATCAAAAAACTTTCCGATATCATCCACATTGGGTGCTCTGAATCCTGTGGAGGCATTCAGATGCATCATCCAGGAACCTGTTGGCGTAAAAACCCAACCAGCATTTGCTATCAATGCACTGTTTTCATTGTTGGCGGTTGAGAAAGGCAGGGGATAGAACGCCGAATTATTTTCAAAATCAGATTGAAGAGAAAAAATATTGTATCTTAAGCCTGTTTGGATAAGGGATTGGGGAGTTATTGTTTTTTGATAGGTAGTATAAACGGCATAAGAATTCCAAATGGCATTAGGATATCTGGCAGGCCCCTGTTTGATTTCTCCGGTATCAATATCTTCATCCAATCCTATCGAGGCGACATCATTATTGACCCATTCCGCTCCATAAAAAATTTTAGCTGAAGAACTTAAATTTTTCAGAAAATCCATATTCGCTGAAAAAGCCCCCACTTTTTCTGCTCTGTTTCTTCTAATGGGGTTATTGAAATTTCGGTCAATTCTGCTTTCCTCAAAAATCTGATAGGCAAGGTTGATATGAAAACTATCAAAATATTTTGTAGGGGAACTGTTTGAAATTTTCAAATGGTTCATCATCCACTTTTGTGGCCCATAAAACCATTCTGCACTTCTTGGTTGACCGTTGGGTCTGAATCTGATCAAACGGTCAAATCTAGGGTAATCAGATGTCTCCGAATAATGAAAAGCATAAGTGAAATCCCATTTTTCATTGGGTGAAAATCTGATTTTTTGCATCAGGTTCAGTTGACTGTAGCCTGACGGGACCTGAATTTTCGGATTGGGGTTTTCCACCAATACATCCTGATTGTCAATTCTTTCCACAAAGGTTGGTCTCAAAAATTCCTTGGGACCATTACTGCCCATTCGGAGGTCATCAAAATCATAATGGGTAATGCTGCTTACTCCTGCCCACTTTTTATTGCCATATTTCAAATGGAAATGACCTGTTTTTTCATTATTTGCTGTAGTGGTTCTTAGATTGGCATTTCCTGAAAGTTTCATTTTCTCTGTTTCCGAAAATTCAGGCTGTAAAGTTTGAAAACTCATGACCGCCCCGATAGCATCACTTCCATAAATAATAGAGCCTGGGCCAAAAAATATTTCAGTGCTTTCTATAGCAAAGGGATCAAGAGAAATCACATTCTGGAGATTCCCACTTCTGTAAATGGCGCTGTTCATGCGCACTCCGTCCACTGAATAGAGCAATCTATTGGTGGAAAATCCCCTAATCATTGGGCTTCCGCCTCCTTGCTGACTTTTTTGGATAAACACTTCACCGGAAATCCCCAATAGATCAGCTGCGGTTTGTGGGTTGAGCAAATCTCTTTCCTCTTTAGTGATGGTGGTGATACGGGCGGGGATTTCCTGGCGATTTTGTGACCATCTTGTGGCTGAGACAACCGCCTGCTGTAGGTTGATAAGACTTGGATTGAGGTAAACTATGAAATTCAGGTCTGATAGCTCGGAAAAACTTTGTATCAAAGGTGTATAACCAAAAAGCCTGAGTTCAATTTTTTCAAAATCCTTAAAGGCAGAGATTTCGGCATTTCCTTGGCCGTCAGTATAAACAGCCAGTTTGTATTTTTGATTGATAACAGCAACCATCTCCAAGGGTTTTTTGGATTCAAAATCCAGAACTGTCAAAACCTGACCAAAACCAACCTGAGCATATAAACATACAATAACTACTAAAATCAAAATTCTCATCTTACTGACCATGTTCCAAAGACGAGGCAAATATAATTGGAGTTTATGGATATGGAACATGGGCAAAGATTAATGCCCCTGCTTCTTTGATTATTTGAAAAATAAAAAACCCGGGGATTACCGGGTTTTTTTAATCTTAGGCTCTACCTCTCAGCATCATATCCCAATACATTCTTGGGAGGACGTATTTCTTGAGCAGCCACATGCTATACTGCTCTTTGCTGGTATCTACAAAAGTGGAGATGAGTGGGTCACTGTCTCTGACATTATCATACTTAAATTCTGCCAACACCATTTTGCTGTATCCAGTCACTAAAGGGCAGGAGGAATAACCTTCGTATTTCATATCACCAACCTTCTTGGTTTTCATCAAGTGAAGTAAATTACCCACGACTACGGGAGCTTGTTTTCTCACGGCAGCCCCTGTTTTGGCAGTCGGTAAGGCAGCCACATCACCAAGGGAAAATACATTTGGGAATCTAAGGTGCTGTAAGGTATTGATATCTACATCCACCCATCCTTTTCCAGGCCCCTCTTTCATCGATACGGTTGAATTCCTGACAAAATCCGGTGCCTGCTGTGGTGGAGCAATATGAAGCATGTCATAGTGGATGGTGATCTCAGTTTCACCACTCATTTTTTCCATGATTCGGGCATCTAGTTTTTTGGAATATTCATCAAAATCACCCTTGATATACTTGAAAGTAATCTCTTGTTTGGCGCTGTCTATTTTGACAGGGGCATAGAAGGTCTTAAGGATGATATCTCTGTCGGCAATGATTTTGTTCAAGGTTTTGGCAAAGACCTCTACACCAAAAATCACTGTGCCGGGAGTAGCAAAAATCACCTTGGTTTTGTCTCTCACACCAGATTTTCTGAAATATTCCTCTGCGAGGTACATGATTTTTTGGGGAGCACCACCGCATTTGATCGGGGTAGTGGGCTGCGTAAAAACTGCATTTCCACCTTTAAAATTCTGCAATACCTCCCAGGTATGGTTTGGGTTGGTGTAATTGCTGCAAACGACCCCTTTGTCCATTGCTTCGGAAAGTCCGGGGAGTAATTCAGGTGCCATGATCAGCCCTGGTGCCAAGACCAAAAAATCATAGGTAATATCCCCTGATTTGGCTGTCTTCACCATGTTTTTTTCAGGATTCAATTCTGTGGCTTTGTCCTTGACCCAAGTAACTCCTTTTGGGATATACCTAGCTTCTGACCTTTCAGTATCTTCAAATTTATAGGTTCCTGCACCTACCAATGTCCAAGCGGGCTGGTAATAGTGTTTTTCGGAAGGTTCCAGGATTGAGATGTTCAGGCTTTTATCTTTTCTGATAAGTTGGGCTGCTACGGTAATTCCTGCAGTGCCCCCGCCAATGATCAATATTTGGGAGTGGCTCATGGGTTTGAGTTTTTAGGTTAAATCAATTGTATAAATTTACTCCGGTTAAAATGAATTTTTAGTGATTAAAATCACAATAAAAAAAATCCCCCAAACTTGGAGGATTTTAATTTTGAGTAGGTTGGAGATTAATTTTCACCGGGTTTTTCTATATCTATATCAAAATCAATCAACTCCGGATCCATTTCCAAATATTCAGGAGCCTCTTCTTCTGAGATGGTACCTCGGTCAATTAATTCGGCTACCATATCAATCTGTCTACCTATGTCCAAACCATCCTTATGAGCTTGCTGAAATTGTTCAAGCAATTCCTCGTCGGAAATTTCCGCATATCTGGATCTCCTGTTTGCTTTCAACTCTTCTTTCTTTTTTTCCAGAAGCTTTTGTTTTCTTTCTGCATAGTTGGATTCAAGGGATTTGATATATTCTTCGGAAAGCGCTGTTTCATAAAATGGGGTCTCATCTATGGCGAGTTTTTCTTTCGTGCCATCTGTATGGATTACTGTGATTGCACCTTCCTCCTCCATCATGTATTGGTCTCCGGATTCTACATCTACGACCTTGCCTTCTTCATAAACATACCTTTCCTCTACAGATTTTTCACTTCCGCAAGCGCTAAGTAGTGCAATACCCATAGTGAATACGATTAACTTTTTCATAATTCTTGTATTTTGTTATTTAATATAAAATTTTATTTCCTTTTGCGATCCAATCCTGAAATACTTTAAACGCTTCTTCCTGCATAATTTGCGAAAAAGGGATTTTTCTTTTTTCATTTTCCAATTCCAGTTCTCCATAGATAAAATCATCGTCAAAACCGGCAATGGCTGCATCCTTTTTGGTATTGGCGAAAAAAACTCTGGAAGGTCTGGCCCAATAGATTGCTCCGAGACACATTGGACAAGGTTCACAGGAGGCAAATATTTCGCATCCTTCCAACTGAAAACTATTGAGGTTACGGCAGGCATCTCTTATGGCTACAATTTCTGCATGGGCTGTTGGATCATTGGTTTCCAATACGGAATTTGATCCCTGACCTATAATTTTGCCATTTTTGGCAATTACACAACCAAAAGGACCTCCTTTCCCTGCTTCCATCCCTGATCGTGATAAATCTATAGCCTTCTTCATCAGGAATTTTTGCTCTTCTGTCATATGATTTGCTTTACAAAGTAAAGAATTGCCGCTTTTGCAACTACTGGATTTACGGCTTAGAGATGAATTTGTTCAGAATTTTAATCTGAAATTAATAGAAAAAGTATATTTTTAAGAATTAAATTTTAAATTAATTCTTATTTAATTCATGAAAATTCACATTATACTTTTTTAGTTTAATTTGTCAATTGAGCCATTTATTGATAAACTCCAAAAATGCATCTTTATAATTGTCGCTTACCGATATCTGATGATTTCCGATGTGAACAATATTTCGGGACACAGAATCTATATGGTCCAAGTTGATAATGAAAGAACGGTGAATTCTCATGAAATTCTCTGAAGGAAGAATTTCTTCCATGTTTTTCATACTCGTTAAAGATAAAAGCGGGTTTGGCTTTCCTTCTAAATGAACTTTCACATAATCTTTGTAGGCTTCAATATGGGTAATTTCCTTGAGCAATACTTTGACCAATTGGTATTCTACTTTTAAAAAAATATAGTCTTGAGCCTTCTGATTCTCTTTTTTATCCTTGGATAGGTTTGATGAATTGTCATAATATTGGTAAGCCTTAGTAGCAGCTTTCAAAAATTCCTCATAACTGAACGGTTTCAACAAATAGTCCAAGGCATCTACCTTATATCCTTCAATGGCAAACTGATTATAGGCAGTAGTGAATATAATTCTGGGTTTTTTTTCAGAATTTTTACCATCCAGAATTCTGGCCAGTTCCATTCCTGAAAGGTCCGGCATTTGAATGTCCAAAAACACCAGATCAATGTCATTTTGGTTCAGATAACCCAATGCCTGAATAGCATTGTCAAATTTCGCTTCTAAAACAAGAAAAGAAGTCTGTTCAATAAATTTGGCAACAAGTTCCAATGCCAAAGGTTCATCATCTACTGCAATGCACTTGATTTTCATTTTAAATTTATCTTGAGAAGAACCGTGTAATGATTATCATCAGTTCCCTCAATTTTAAGTTCATGATTTCCGGGATAAAGCAGGTCCAACCTTCGGGTAGTGTTTACTAATCCTATTCCACTGGCTTCTCCTTCCGGTGTATTTTCAGTTGATCTGAAGATACTGTTTTGTGTGCCCAGAATCAACTCGTTTCCTATTTTTTCCAGGGATATACTGATTTTACTTTCATGCTGAGAACTGATACCGTGTTTGAAACAGTTTTCGATAAATGGCAAAAGAAGCATAGGGGCAATTTCGGCTTCTTCAATCTTTTCGGGAATATTGATATCTAATTTCACTTTTGAGGAAAGCCTCATTCTCATCAATTCAATATAATCTTTGATAAAATCCAGTTCTTTGGTCAGTAGTGTATGGTTTTTTTCAGTTTCGTACAACACATACCGCATCATCCTACTTAATTTAAGCAGGGCGGTTTTGGCTTTTTCAACATCTATATTGGTTAATGCATAGATATTGTTCAGCGTGTTGAAAAAGAAATGGGGATTTATCTGTGCTTTAAGATAAGAAAGTTCTGAATTGGTTCTTTCCTGTTCCAGTTGAAACCGGACTTTTTCATCAGCCTGCCATTTTTGGACTGTAACAATACTTGTACTGAACCCAACTGACATAAAAAAAATCAGCATGTTTGATACGTCCCAATAAAGGTTTCTTGGTTTTGGGACATAGGTTGCATCCGGTCTGAAAGCTTTATGCATCAATTCCTGCATATTGGTATAATCATCAAAGACAATCAGAATTCCCACGTAAGTAAAGGCTCCTACAAGGTTGATGATAAGGAACATGGAGATTTTATTGGCAAAAAGAAATTTTGGGATGAGGTAAAAATAATTAAAGTAGAATATTCCTATAAGCATCGAAAACATGAATCCCTGTTTGATCCAAAACTCCATCGGTCTTTCCACACCTATTGATAGCGGGGAAAGTACAAAGACCACTGTACCCACCAAAGACCATCCAAGGATGTGAATTAGGATTGGAATATTTTTCTTAATAGCTGAATCCTGCATTATTATAATATAAGTGATTTTTTTGTAAACTAAAATAAAATTTTGCGGTTTACATAAAATGATCTACCAAATAAGGGATTCACTCGACCAAACTAGGGTTTGGAAAGATTAAATTCGGGAGGGGTGGTGATAGGATCTTTTCATCCTTCAAAGTCGGCAATTGGTCGAGACAATCCCTGCCACGGTCTAGTTAGTTTTTTTTTGATTTCACATTAGTATTCCTTTGTTGCTGTAAACTATCCACAGAATTATAAAAACTTATCATAATGAAAAATTTATTCCAACTATTATTTCTAGTGACTCTTGCCCTGAGTGTTACAACTCAAAGAGTTTCTGCCCAAAATAGTGAGCCTGAAAAACCCATTTATAAAATTTCAGGCAAAATCACAGAAAAAGGTACCGGGGATCCTGTCCCTTATGCAGCCGTTTCCCTAGTTGAGATAGAGAGTGGCACCAATCTGGCAGGTGCAGTAGCTGGATTTGATGGAGAATTTGTTATTTCCAATTTTGGAAATGGGAAATATCAGGTGGTGATAAGTTTTCTGGGTTTTGAAAATCTAAAATCAGAGATTTTGACAGTAACTGAAACCAATTCAACGATCAACTTGGGAACTTTGGCTTTGGTGCAGGACGCTGTGGCCCTTCAGGAAGTCACCGTAATGGGGCAGCGTGATTTGATTGAGGAGAAAGTGGATAGGACTATTTACAATGCCGAAAATGATAAGACCTTGGTGGGAGGTGATGCAACCGATGTTTTGAGAAGGGTTCCTATGCTATCGGTTGATTTGGATGGAAATGTTTCCATGAGAGGAAGTAGCAGTATTCTGGTTTTGTTGAATGGTAAGCAGTCAGCTATAGTCGCGACTAATGTGGCAGAAGCATTGAAACAAATACCTGCAGAAGAGATCAAATCCATAGAAGTGATTACTTCCCCGTCAGCAAAGTATGACGCAGAAGGAACAGGTGGTGTGATCAATATCATCACCAAGAAAAACAACCTTGTAGGTGCTTCATTGAACATCAATAGCAGCGTAGGATACAGAGGATCAAATCTTGGCATCAACGCAAGTCTCAAACAAAACAAAATGTCCTGGACTTTGGGAGGTTTTGGAAGAGCGGGATATAATATTCTTGGGTTTTTTGAAAACGAACAGTATATAACCAACTCAAATGGATCTCAGGTAAGGGTAAATCAGAATGCTGATACCAGGAATCAAATGATGTTTGGTAGGTATAATTTTGGTTGGGATTATGAAATCAACAAATACAATTTCATGACAGCTTCAGTAAGTTTTGGCTTGAGGAATATGAAAAACCTACAGGACGGTTTGTCTACAGAAACATTTGCTGAAGAGTTGTTAATCAATTCTACCCTTATGGATGTAAATGTTGCAAATCTTTCAAACAACATTGATGTCAACTACAACTACACCAAGACTTATGAGAAAAAAGGCAAGGAATTCAGTGTCTCAGGTCTTTACAGTCAGGGAAATCTCACCAATGACTTTATCAACAGCCTTTATGACAATTCATTTGAGACCATTGCAAGCAGGGTTAAAAATTTGAACCAAGGGATCAACCGTGAATTTACAGTTCAATTGGATTATGTTACACCTTTGGCCAATGGGCAGATTTTGGAATACGGCGCTAAAAATATCCTAAGAAAAGCAGAGAGTGACTTTGCTTACTTTACTGCCGAAGGTCCTGATGGTGAATTCGTCGAAGTGGACGATGTTATTTTCTCCAATGAATTCACCTACGATCAGAATGTAACTGCAGGTTATGTCTCATATATGACCAATTTCTTAAAGAATTACACCTTCAAAGGTGGTATGAGATATGAGTACACCAGTATCAGTGCTGATTTCAAAAACTCGGATTTACCTGCTGACATTCCATCCTTTGGCGTATGGGTGCCAAGTGTGAATTTGAGCAGGAAACTGGAAAAAGGCAACATGATCAAAGCTGCCTACAACAGGAGGGTGCAAAGACCGTCATTGAACTTCTTGAACCCAAACATCAACGCAGCCAATCCAAGACAAATTACACAAGGTAATCCTTTGTTGGAACCTGAAATGACAGACAATTATGAAGTTTCCTATAGCACTTTTGTGAAGGGTTCGATGATCAACTTTACCAGTTTTTTCAGAAATACTAGTGGGTCTATACAACCTATCAGGTCAGTTCTTGAGGATGATATCATCTTCACTACCTTCGAAAATATTGGTCAGGAAAAAGCTTATGGTTTATCGATATTTTCCAACATCAATCTTTCAGGAAAATTCTCATTGAACGGAAGTGTTGATGGATATTATGCCAGGTTGGACAATGGAATTGAAGATCCCTTATATGCAGCTTCCAATGATGGCTTTGTATTAAGTGGAAGGTTATTTGCGAATTATACACTTCCAAAAGATTGGCAAATTCAAGGCTTTACTTTTGCAAGAGGCAGAAGGGTAGAGCTTCAGGGGACTTCAGGAGGATTTGGGGTTTATGGATTGAATTTCAACAAGCAGTTCAATGAAAAGCGAGGATCAATCGGTTTCGGAGCTGAAAACTTTTTCACCAAAGTATTCATTATCGAGAATGAATTGTACACGCCGACTATTATGCAAAAAAGTACAGTTGGTTTGAAAAACATGAACTTCAAAATCAATTTCAATTACAGAATTGGAAAGTTGAGTGTTGACGGCCCAAGGAGAAAGAAAAGAGGAGTCAGTAATGATGACTTAAAAGAAGGTGGCGATGGGAATTCCGGAGCTATAATAAATAACAACTAAAACAGATTAGTTGATTGGGTAATAGTTATTAAAAAAACCGCACGGCCTACCGTGCGGTTTTTTCTTATTTTTTTGATAACTTCCTTACATCCTACTTTTTTATAAGGAAAAGCCATCAACTCAAAAAAGGATATTACTTATACATTACCTGTCTTACTGCTTCAAGGGTTCTTTTTACATTAGGTAAAGTGGCCTCAATATAAGTAGGTGCATAACTCAATGGTATGTCCATGGAGTTTACCCTGATAACAGGAGCATCTAAGTAATCGAAGGCATTTCTCTGAAGATGATAAGCGATTTCAGAAGAAATTGCTGCCAATGGATTTGCTTCTTCTACCACCACACATCTGTTTGTTTTTTTAACAGATTCCACAACTGTTGCATAGTCTATAGGCCTTACAGACCTCAAATCAATGACTTCGGCTTCAATGCCGTCTTTGGCAAGTTCTTCAGCTGCTTCCAAAGCCACTTTCATGATTTTCCCAAAAGAGACAATGGTGACATCCTTCCCTTTTCTTTTAATGTCTGCTACTCCAATTGGAAGCAGGTATTCGCCTTCAGGAACTTCGCCTTTATCACTGTACATGAGTTCGGATTCCATGAAGATCACAGGGTCGTTGTCTCTAATAGACGCTTTTAGCAAACCTTTGGCATCATAGGGGGTGGAGGGTACCACTACTTTTAAGCCAGGTGTATTGGCAAACCAATTCTCAAAATTGGAAGAGTGGGTAGCTCCCAATTGTCCGGCATTTCCTGTAGCTCCTCGGAATACAATAGGTACATTATATGCCCCACCAGACATGGCCAGCATTTTAGCAGCAGAATTGACGATCTGATCAATGGCCACCAAAGAAAAATTGAAGGTCATAAATTCAATTATGGGCCTTAAACCATTCATTGCAGCACCTACTCCCAAACCGGAAAATCCAAGTTCGGCAATTGGCGTATCAATAACCCTATCCGGACCGAATTCATCCAGCATACCCTGTGAAACCTTATAAGCTCCATTATATTCGGCCACTTCCTCGCCCATGAGAAACACATTTTTATCGCGTCTCATTTCTTCGGACATGGCCTCTCTCAATGCTTCTCTAAATTGAATTATTCTCATTATAAACAATATTTTCGTTCGTAAAAATAGGAAGTAATCCCTCAAATCCAAAACTAGTTTTGATTGCAGACCAGATATTTTGTTTTTGTTTTTTTGGTAAAAACAGGATGAGATTAAAGATTAATTCTTGGGTTTGGTGATAGGCATATCATTTTCCATCCAGTTGTTGAGTCCGCCTTCGAGCATGTAGACCTTTTTAAATCCCATCGCCATCATCTTTTCAGTGGCGGGTATAGTTCTTTTTGCGGACCGGCAATACACAAAATAGGTTTTCTTTTTATTTAGCTTGCTGATTTTCTCTTCAAAATCCCCAGCCAAAAAATCAACGAAAACTGCACCTTCAATATAACCTTCCGCAGTTTCTTCAGGAGTTCTGATATCGAGGATTACGTTTTTCTTCTTTTTATTGGCCTGATCCTGAAATTCTTTTGGACTTAGTTTAGGAGCTCCTTCTTGGGCTTGAATTACCTGAAAAGATCCACTGAAAACTATCAATGCGATCATCAAAATCCTTTTCTTCAAACTGTTCATTTTTTTGTAGTTTTAAAATTCTTCGAAATTATTTATTTCCACTTCAAATTTACTCAATATTCTACTACTAAGTTTCAAAATGAAAAAAATCGCCCTTATTTCGGATTCTCATGGATATATTGACCAAAAAGTCCTTGATCATTTGATCGAAGTAGATGAAATATGGCATGCAGGGGATATCGGGGATTTAAATATTTTGGAATATCTTCCTCAGGATAAAACCAGAAGAATCATAACAGGGAATATTGATGGTCAATCTGCGAGGCAATTGTTTCCTGAGGAAATTTGGTTTGAGTTGGAAGGAGTCCGTGTAGGGATGATACACATTGCCGGTAAACCTCCCCGATATGCCAAGGGAATAAAAGAGAAAATCAAGCTAAATCAAGCCGGGTTGTTTGTATGCGGCCACTCTCATATTTGTAAAGTGGAGTTTGATAGAAGCATCAACTGTCTGTATATGAATCCAGGTGCCATTGGACAACAGGGTTTTCATGTTGTCAGGACAATGTTGTTATTTGATTTGGAAAAAGGTAAAATTCAAAACCTCAGGGTTGTGGAATTGGGAAAAAGAGGGAAATGAACAGGTTTTTTATTCAGGGCAGTTTTTTTAAGCCCTTTCTCTATTTTAGAAAAAATATTTCAGTCTCAGGAGATTATCTGGAGATAGAACAAATAAAAAAGGCAATGTGTAAAACATTGCCCTCTTTATTGCTTGTTAAAGAGCGGTCTGAATTATTTATCGAAGCTTTTTTTCAATTCTTCAATATCCACATTTTTGATTACCGGCTTGGCACTCAACTGTTTGATTTTAATAACTCTGGTAGTTTGACCTTGTCTCTTTCTTCTTAATTTTCTTTTTAAAGTAGTAACAGCCATCGTCTTATCTGTTTATGTTGTCTCAAATGAGGTGCAAAATTAAAATAAAATTTTGATTTTACTTAACTTTGGCCAAAATTAAAAATAAAACATGTCTGTTCAGAAACCAAGCTTACCAAAAGGAACTCGGGATTTTGGCCCCATTCAAATGGCCAGAAGAAATTTTATTTTGGATACCATCAAGGATACCTTTAAAATTTTTGGGTTTCAGCAATTAGAAACTCCGGCTATGGAGAATCTCAGCACCTTGACGGGCAAGTATGGGGATGAGGGAGATCAATTGCTTTTTAAAATATTAAACAGTGGGGATTTTCTTAAAAATGTCAATGCAGAAGATCTGCAGCTAGGTACAGGGACAGTATTGCCAAAGGTATCAGAAAAAGGTCTACGTTATGACCTTACCGTTCCTTTTGCAAGGTATGTGGTGATGAACCGCAATGACATCACTTTTCCTTTCAAAAGGTTTCAGATCCAGCCGGTATGGAGAGCGGACAGACCTCAGAGAGGAAGGTACAGGGAATTTTATCAATGTGATGCAGATGTAGTCGGGACTGACAGCCTTGTCTGTGAACTTGAAATTCTTCTCATGATCAAAAGAGTTTTTGTGAATTTGGGTATTACGGATTACAGCATCAAAATAAACAACAGAAAAATTCTCACAGGAATATCTGAAGTCATTGGGGAAAAAGGAAGGGAAGGGGATTTGTGTGTAGCAATAGATAAATTGGATAAAATAGGTTGGGAAAAGGTACAGGAAGAATTGGTACAAAGGAATTTTGGGCAAAATGCCATAAAACAATTGGAACCTGTCATTGACCTTAAGAAATCAAACGGAGAGAAACTTGAGTTTTTGAAAACATTTCTAGCGGCATCAGAAATCGGAATTAAAGGTTTGGAGGAGTTAGGAGAAGTATTTAATCTCTTGCAGGCTTATGGGGAAAACGAAAGCAACATTGATTTTGATGTGGTTTTGGCAAGAGGGCTATCCTATTATACAGGGGCTATTTTCGAGGTTAAAGTCAATAATGTTTCTATTGGTTCAGTAAGTGGTGGAGGAAGATATGATAATCTTACAGGGGTATTTGGACTTGAGGGTGTTTCCGGAGTAGGATTTTCATTTGGAGTGGACAGGTTATATGATGTGATGGAAGAATTGGGAATCTTTCCTGTAGAAAGCCTGGATCAAACCAAGGTTCTGATTACCCATTTCGACAAGAATGGATTTGAATACGGACTTAAAGTTTTGAATGCCTTGAGAAACAATGGTGTTTCTTCGGAACTTTATCCGGAAATGGCAAAAATCAAAAAGCAGTTCACCTATGCCGATAAAAAGGAAATTCCTTTTGTAATCATTTTGGGGGATAATGAAATCAACGAAGGATCAATTAGCCTAAAAAACCTAAAAACAGGAGTTCAGGAATCCATGTTGCTTGATGAGTTGATAAAAAGGTTTGTATAAATTGGATCTTGTCCCGTATTAATAGTGTCAATCGACCTCAAGGATAGCATTGATGGGGATATAGGTATTGCATTTTAAAGAAACAAACTGATTGCCTACTGCCCAAACGGTGGTATTGACCTGATAGACTTTTTCATCGGCAGTTTCGAAAGTGATATTTACTTTACTCCTAAGAAGATTACCCAAAGCCTGTGCCCGCATCAAATCAAAATTTCTTTTTCTCCTGGCCATGTCATCTTCCAAAACTTCTTTTTTACAAAATTTTAAATCAAGGATTTGTTCTTTGGTTATTTTTTCGACGAGTTTCATAAATATCTTAGTTAGAAGTTTACAGGATTAGTCAAAGAATCGGAATTGACTGAAAAATGTTTCATAATATATATAAAATTTGTTAATAATTTCTATAAATAAAATATAGTTTTGATATAAATCAATCGACAGATCAAAACCCAAGTATAATCAAAACTATATACTGAAATGAAATCCTTTATATTTGCACCAAACTAAAGATGATGATATGTTTGATATAATGAGTATCATGAATAAAGTAAAAGAGGCACAGGCCAAAATCAAGGATGCCCAGTCAAAACTCGTTTATCTCAAAGCTGAGGGTGAATCCGGTGCAGGTATGGTGAAGGTAACCGTGAATGGAAACAGAAATGTGATTTCCATTGAAATGGATGATTCTATTGTCAATCTGTCGGATAAAGAAATGTTGAGTGATCTTATTGTGGCTGCCACCAATAAAGCACTGGAGCAAATTGAGGTAAAGATCAAAGAGGAACTGAAGTCTGCCACTGATGGTATGATGCCAAATATTCCGGGAATGGACTTCGGAAATATGTTTTGATGCAGAAGGCAGCTGTTGTCATATTAAATTACAACGGAAAAGAAATGCTCCGCAAATTTCTCCCTTCTGTTATAAGCCATTCTCAGTTCGAAATCATTATCGCAGATAATGCCAGTAATGATGGCTCTGTGGAGTTTGTGAAATCGGAGTTTCCCGGATTGACGTTGTTGAGTTTTTCTGAAAATTCCGGTTTTACCGGAGGGTACAACAAGGCCTTGTCCCAACTTGAAGGAGGTTTTGAATATTACATTTTGCTAAACTCCGACGTAGATGTAAGTCCTGGCTGGGATAAAGATCTGATTGATTGGCTGGATAGAAAGAGTGAATATGCTGCGTTACAGCCTAAAATACTTTCTTTTCAAAACCCTGATTTTTTTGATTATGCAGGGGCAGGAGGTGGTTTTATAGATAGTTTAGGATATCCGTATTGTAGGGGAAGAATTTTCAGTACTATAGAAAAAGACGAAGGCCAATATAATAACGAAATTCAGGTGGATTGGGCATCAGGTGCCTGTATGGCCATCAGGGCCTCTGTTTTTCATGAGGTGGGAGGCTTTGATTCAAGATTTTTTGCCCATATGGAAGAAATCGACATTTGCTGGCGCATCAGATCAAAGGGATATAAAATAGGCTATTTAGGAGGTGTAAAGGTATGGCATGTTGGAGGAGCAACTTTATCAAGAAGCAATCCTTTCAAAACACATCTTAACTTTAGGAATAATCTTTTGATGCTGCATAAAAATACCTCGAAAAAGAGATTTATAAAAATCTATCTTTTCCGTGTGATATTGGATGCCATTGCTGCACTTTCTTTTCTTCTAAATGGGAATATTCAAGATTCAAAAGAAGTCCTCAAGGCTCATTTGGCTTTTCACAAAATGAAAAATTCAGGGAATAAACATGTATTGGCTTCAAAATTGCCTGAACAAATATCTATTCGTAGGAAGAGATCCATTTTGTGGGATTATTTTATCAGAGGACAGAAAACCTTCGGCAAAATTTAATCAAATAATATTGGATTGTTCATTTTCCTCAAGTATTTCCTAACTTTCATCAACATAGCCATGCTGACATAAACAATGATCGGTGATCCAAGTGTAATAAAAGAACTATAAATAAAAAACAGTCGGATACTGTCTATAGGAAAATGCAGTTTCTCACCCAATTTGGAACAAACCCCAAAAGCTCGTTCCTCGAAAAACAATTTAATCTCATTCATAATAGCTGGTTTGTAATTTACAATTAAAAGTAATAATTTATTTTCAATAATCTAATTGAATGCCAAATGTTTAAAATTACTGAAAAATATTTTCTTCTATTGATTCTGATTTTTGTCTTCGGCTCTTGTAGCCCCAAAATCAATATTTATGATAGTTTGCTTGAAGGGGTTTATGCCAAGCCTGAGATTTTAGAGTTGCACAGAGATTCGGTAAGATTTAGGATTGAAGGGGCTATACCATTGGAATTTTTGAAAAAAGACGTCCGGATTGTATTGTATCCTGAATATTTATATGGCGAGGGTTCCCTTAGATTTGGAGAAATAGTGCCTTTTGATGGAGTTTATACCCAGAATCTTATTTCTGCGAGAATAGATAACAGTTTTGTTTTCCCCTATTTGCCTGGAATGGAAAGAGGGGATTTAGTGATTAAAGGTTTGGTCGAAAAGAAAAACAATGTCTATCAGTCTCCTTCCAAAACCCTCGCTGCAGGATTGGAAACTTCACCGCTGCTTACCAGAATAGGCCAAGTAATTCCTGATCAGCCAATTCCAGAAATCGGGGTTTATATGGAAAAAGAATTTTCAGATCAAAAATCCTTAGACAGTCGGGAATTTACAATACCTTTTTCACCGGGAAGTTCAGTCCGGTCAGCTCCGGTGTTGCCCACCGCCGTTAAGGATTTTTTTATTTTGGGAGAAAAAGGCAAAAAAATCAGCAGGGTAACCATAACAGGACTAAATTCTCCATCCGCCCAGGATAATATCAAAGGCTTAGCTTTAAAAAGAGCAGAGTTTATAACTGATCAGTTGCAGGAAAGCGGCTTATTGAAAGGCGCAAAAATTGAAACTGATTTTAGATCCGAGGATTGGTTTGACCTGCGTTTGCTCTTGAGTGATTATCAGGGTATAAGCCCGGTACAAAAAGAAGCAGTCTATAATGTTTTATTGAATCAACGGGATTTTTCATCTCAACTTCAGGAATTGCAAAGGTTGGATTCCTACAGAAATATATCCAGGGATTTATTTCCAAAACTCAATGCAGCCAAAGTCTCAGTATTATTGGAAGACACGCGATTCAATAACCTGGAAATTTCAGCCAGTGTATTTGCCTTACTCAATAACGGGGAACCTTTGGATGGATTGACCCAGGACCACCTGATCTTTGCAGGTCAGACTGCAAAGAGATTGGAGGAAAAGGAAGCCATATTTTTAAAATTGACAGAGCTTTATCCTTCGGAATTGGCTTTCAATAATCTAGGAGTGGTATATTTAAACAGGGCTCAAAGGGAACTAGACGTTAGGGAAAAGAATGTATTGATCACTAACGCTATTAATATGTTTAAGCAGGCCAACAGGATCAAGACCACTTCGGTTTCGTTACATAATATAGGTAGGGCCTATATTCTGAGAGGAGATTATTTTGATGCCTATATTGCTGTTTCAGAGGCTTCGGCATTGGAGCGGGATGAATCTGATTCGTTTTTGTCCTATAATGAAGGAGTAAGAGGGGCACTTGATATTATCAATGGTGATTATAAGTTGGCCACTATCAGATTGAACAGGGCAAAGGAAAATGAAGAAAATCTTTTTAATAAGGGATTGGCTTATTTTCTTACAGAGGACTATCGAATGGCTTTGGAATCTTTTGAAGAATGTGTACAGGTGGATAGAAGTTCGGGATACGGTTTTTATGGATTGGCATTAGTGGCTTCATTATCAGGGGATAAGATTGGGATGATTGAGAATCTTTCAAAATCAATTGAGCGAAGTGAATACCTTAGAGAAAGGGCCTTGAGGGATATCAATTTCAAAGCATATTTTGAGGAACAAGATTTTATTGGACTTTTCAGGTCAGAAAAAAAACTTGAATAGATTAATGATTTTTAACAAAAAGTTTTTGATTTTTTGATTTATACTTATATTTCAACCTTGTAAAGCAAATTAAATTTATTTATAATTGATAAATTTATTAATCACTTATTCTGCCAAATAATATTCGCTTGGTCGAATTTATATGTATAAGAAGATTTAAAATAATAACCCAAAATTCATCGCCTATGGTATAGTAATCTATTTTTTTTAATTGCTATGAAATCGTTTTAGCACTAAAAACTTAGCACTTTGATTTTTAAATCAAAGTCACAAATGGTAGACATGAAAAATGTCAAGGTATAATCAGCAATAGTTCCCGGATTTTGTTCCCAGATTCAGAAAAACTATTGCAATTATTTTGCAGGAACCTGCAATCGTTTGCACCAAAAGTTTATTAAATTATTGCAACAAAAAATCGATTAATAATTATTACCCAATCAATCTATGTTTATGGAAAAATTTTACAAAAGCCTAAGTGTATTCATATTACTCTTAGTTCTTTCCAGCGCGACAGTGTTGGCTCAAACGACAGTAACCGGAAGGGTTATTGATGAATTTAGCGACGGTATTCCTGGCGTAAGTGTCCTTGTAAAAGGAACTGGCACGGGGGTCGTAACTGATATAGATGGAAATTACTCCATCTATGTACCTTCAAATGAAAGCATCCTTGTTTTCTCCTTTATTGGATATGTATCCAGGGAAGAAGTTGTAGGAAACAGGAGTGAAATCAATGTTACCCTTGAGGAATCCCTACTGGGATTGGATGAGGTTATTGTTACCGGTTATACCTCTGAAAGAAAAAGAGATATTGTCGGTTCAGTTTCAGTGGTAAACACCAAAACAACTTTACAGCAACCAAGTTTTACACTTGGTAACATGCTTCAGGGTAGGGCCGCAGGTGTAACTGTTTCAGGTACAGGTGCACCGGGTGCAGCTGCAAAAGTGAGGATCAGAGGTTTTACTTCTTTTGGTAATAATGATCCGCTTTATGTCATTGACGGCGTGCCAACAGATAATGCCAATGCACTCAACCCTCAGGATATCGAATCAGTTCAGGTACTTAAAGATCCGGTTTCTGCCTCCATATATGGATCAAGGGCTGCAAACGGAGTTATTGTGGTGACTACAAGACAAGGTACTTCAGGAAAAACCAACCTGACTTATGATTCTTATGTTGGTTTCCAGTCTCTACCAAACAGGGTTTATCCAACCATGTTGAATACTGAAGAATATAGAGAACATCTTATTAGGGCAGCTGAAGGAGCAGGAATTCCATTCAACAGTAGAATCTTCCAAAATGGTATACCACAATATTTAGTATCCAATATGGATGTCAATGCCAGACCAGGAGAAGCAACTAATCCTGACTTTGATAGGTACAATTGGGATCCATTTAGTTTTGAAAACACTTATCAAATTGCAGAAACAAGCCCAGGAACAGATTGGCACAGGGATGCTGCTCAAAATGGTATCATTCACATGCATCAGATTGGCGCAACTGGTGGTACGGATAAGGGAAGCTATTCGATGGGTCTAAATTATTTTAGTTCTGATGGGGTTTTCAGAGAGACAGGTCTTCAAAGGACAACCCTAAGAGCAAATACCAGATTCAGTCCTAAAAAATGGATTACAATAGGTGAAAACTTCCAATTGGCATTTGTTGATCAATTTGGTTCTTCATCAGATCCAAACAACCTTTCAGGCGGACTTGATTTTAACAATGAAGGACAGAACCCTTGGTACTTGGCTACAAGAGCTGCTCCTTTTATTCCTTTGCAAGATATTAATGGAAATCCTGCAGGAACGTCCATAGGAGGTGCAGGTCAGACTTTGACTGCGCATGCAGTATTGCCCCGAAATAGAGACAATAAGTTTAGAGGCATTACCCTATTTGGAAATGCATATGCACAACTCCATTTGACAAAAAATCTAACTGCATCAACCTCTTTTGGTATAGATCAGAGATATGGAAATGGGTACAACTTTACATGGATAACTCCTGAGAAAGCAGAGCCAATTAGAAACAATGCCTATAGCGAGTATTTCAATTCATTCACCTCTTGGACATGGACCAACAGTTTGCAGTACAATTTAAATATCGGTGACAAACATGTCATCAAATTGTTCGGTGCCACAGAAGCAATTTTTGAACAAGGAAGATTCTTAAGTGCAAGCAGGGTAGATTATGATTTCAACGATCCTGATTTCAGGTCAATTAATACGGGTAAAAACCTTCCCCAAAATAGTGGCGCTCCGGGAACTCCAAGAACACTGTCTTCTATTTTTGGTAAAGCAGAATACCAATTGATGGATAAATATTTATTCAGCGCTACTTTAAGAAGAGATGAGGCCTCTGTATTTGGACCGGATTTCAGAGTGGGTGTTTTCCCTGCATTTGGATTTGGATGGAGAATTTCTGAGGAATCATTTATGCAATCGGCTACCATGTTTGATGAATTGAAACTAAGAGGGGGTTGGGGCCAAATGGGTAGCCAAAGAAACGTGAGTGCAGCTAACGCCTATTCTTTCTTTGGTGCTAGTTTGAATGGCACAGCCTATGATATAGCAGGTACAAATGGCTTACCCCAGATTGGGTACAGACCTAGCGTGGTGGGTAATCCAAGTACTAAATGGGAAGCAGCTGAAATGGTCAACGTAGGTCTTGATGGATCCATGTTTGGAGGAAGATTGGATTTCACAGTTGAATATTTCAACAATACAACCAATGACTTGCTTGTTGAGCGTCAGAGAAACGGTTTGGAGCCAAATGTAGGCCAGCCTAGAATAAATGTTGGAACCATGGTAAACAAAGGTGTTGATGGTTCCTTGTCCACAAGAGGAAAAATGGGTAAAGATTGGAGCTACAATGTTGGAATGACATTTACCCATTACAGAAACGAAGCAGTTAAAATTGACGCAGAAGGAAGTTCCTTCTTGTTGTTTGGAGCAGGTCGTCTGGGAAATGTTCAGAGAATTGAAGCAGGTCGTCCATTGGCATCCTTCTGGGGTTGGCAGGTAGATGGTATATTCCAAACCGAGGAAGAAGTCACTGCCCATGCTGATATGCCATATAAAAGAGTCGGATCCTGGAAAATCCGTGATATCAATAATGATGGTGTGATTGATGGTGATGACCAAACCTTTATCGGAAACCCAATTCCTAAATTCCAAATGGGTATGGACATTGGATTCAATTATAAAAATTGGGATTTCCAAACATTCCTATTCTGGAATCAGGGCAACCAAATCTATAATTACACCAAGTGGAGTACGCACCTAAGAGGATTTGAAGGTGGTTACCATACTGATGTATTGTATGATACTTGGACTCCGGAAAATAGAGGAGCAAGTATGCCAATATTGAATGCAAATGATACTTTCTCAGGTGCTATTTCCAATTCATGGTACGTAGAAGATGGATCTTTCTTAAGAGTAAGACAGATGCAGATAGGTTATACTTTCCCAATGGCACAAATCGAAAGATTGGGAATGTACAGAGCAAGGATATATGTTCAAGGTCAGAACGTGTTTACATTTACAAATTACTCAGGTCCGGATCCGGATATCGGAATCTTGGGTAACAGTGAATTGCAAATGGGAGTTGATCAATTTAGGACACCTGCCCCAAGAACGTTCATTGTTGGTATCAACGTAGGGTTTTAATTAAATCATTAATAAAGAAAAGATAATTATGAAAAGTAGAATAATATATTTTCTGATGTTCTTCGTAGCTGCATCAAGCGTGATTTCCTCATGCAGCGAAGAATTCTTGGATAGGCCGCCGTTGGGCTCCATATCCGAAAATGCGCTTGCCAATGAAAATGGTGTGAATGGATCTCTATTAGTCGCTTATCGGGCACTTCAGGGAAAACAGATTGGTGCATGGTATACAGGTCCTAATAACTGGTTATGGGGCGGTGTACGATCGGATGATGCCTATAAAGGTTCAGAGGCACTCGATCAGGCAACTGAAATCAACCCTGTAGAAAGATTTGAGGTATTACCTTCAAGCCCATCCGCTACCAACAAATGGAGAGCAATCTATGATGGTATCGGTATGGCAAATATTACCATTAGATTGGCAAATGCAACCGAAGATATTCCTGCTGACAGGAAAACCAACATTCTTGCTCAAGCGAGATTTATAAGGGGTTTTCTTCACTTCGAAGCAGCTAGGAATTACAAGAACGTTGCTTATGTAGATGAAACTGTAATTACTACTGAGCAATATAGGTCCATCGTGAATACCGTGGATATATATCCTAATATTGAAGAGGATTTGAAATATGCTATGGATAACCTCCCAAATACTCAGGCTCAAATCGGCAGGGTAAATAAGTGGACTGCCATGGCTTTTCTTGCAAAAGCTTATTTGTACCAGAACAAATACACAGAAGCCAAAGCACTGTTTGACCAGATTATTGCCAACGGAACAACCAGCAACGGAACAAAATATGGTTTGGAAGCGGATTTTAAAAATGTATTTAGAGGACAATTTGAGAATGGTAAGGAAATTATTTTCTCCATCCAATATACTGTCGGTGACGGAACAGGTGGTGCCAATTCCAATGTGGAATTGGAATTGACAAATCCTCATAATGATGGTCCTGTTGGATGCTGCGGATTCTATCAGCCTGCCCAAAGTTTGGTAAATGCCTACAGGACTTCGAGCGGATTACCGCTTTTGGATACTTATAACCAAGTTAATGTTAAAAACCATGAATCAAATCCAACTGACTTTCCTGACCGAGGTGAATTAGATCCTAGGTTGGATTATACAGTAGGTAGAATTGGAGTTACCTATAAAGACTATGGACCAGCTGCAGCTACTTGGATCAGACAGCTTGCAAACGGTGGACCATGGTTGCCTAACAAGCATATTCAGTGGAGAGATGAGGTTGGACCATTCTTTGTGCCCGGAAGTTGGGGACAAGGTCAATTGGGTAAAAACCAAATTGTCATGAGATATGCCGATCTTTTGTTGATGGCAGCGGAATGTGAGGTAGAAATAGGAAGTTTGAGTAAAGCACAGGAATACGTCAATGAAGTAAGGGCCAGAGCAAAAGCTTCAACTGTAGTGACTAATGCTGCAGGTCAACCTGAGGCCAATTACCAAATTGAATTGTATACAGCCCCATGGTCTGATAAGGATTTGGCTAGAAAAGCTGTTCGATTTGAAAGGTATTTGGAACTTGCCATGGAAGGTCATAGATTCTATGATTTGGTAAGATGGGGAACTGTTGGTCCAACAATGTCAGAATTCCTTGCCAGAGAAAGCCAGATTAGAACTCACTTAGCAGGAGCAACTTTCAGGACCGGCAAAGACGAATACTTACCAATCCCTGAATTTGTGGTTAACCAAAGCTTAGGAAATATCCAGCAAAACCCAGGTTATTAATATTTGAATTCATTTATTTAAGGAGAAGTCTTATCTAATAGGACTTCTCCTATTTTTTTTCAAAAAAGCCTCTTATTTTTAAATCATTCCCAGCACTAATCCTAAAATCCATGAAGTATTTGGTTTCTATATTGTTTTGCATTTCTCTTTTGGCATCCTGTAAACAAAAAGAGCAAAAGCTATTCAATGCTGTTCCAAGTTCCCATACAGGAATTACATTTAATAATGCTATCACTGAAACAGACACCTTCAATATCCTCACAGATGAATATATTTTCAATGGTGGCGGTGTAGCAGTGGCAGATTTCAACAATGATGGATTACCTGATTTATTCTTTACAGGCAATCAGGTGAGCAATAAGTTATACCTTAATCAAGGAGGCTTGAAGTTCCAAGACATTTCAGAAATAGCAGGAATTGGGGACTCAGAAACTTGGAGTACAGGGGTTGCTATTGTGGATGTTAACAGCGATGGATTGATGGATGTCTATGTGACAGCAGCCATGTATCCTGAAAAAGAAAGAAGAGCAAATTTGCTGTTTGTAAATCAAGGATTGAATGAACAGGGGATTCCTGTATTCAAAGAATTGGCAAAAGAATTCGGGATAGCAGATACAGGTAATGGTATGGGAGCTGTTTTTTTTGATTTTGACAAAGATGGTTTTTTGGACCTCTATGTATTGAACAATGAACAAAGCCAGACCATACCCATCAATTACAGGCAGAAAATTGTGGATGGGTCAGCAATCAATAACGATCAATTATACAAAAATAATGGGGACGGGACTTTTTCCAATGTGACCTTGGAAGCCGGGATTTTGATCGAAGGCTTTGGATTGGGCTTAGCCTTAGGTGATATAAACGGTGATGGTTGGACAGACATTTATATCAGCAATGATTATATCACCAATGATATTCTTTACATCAATAATGGGGATGGGACCTTTACCAATAAAATCAAAGACTATATCCGGCATCAAAGTATGTTTGCCATGGGCTGTGATATTTCTGATTTCAACAATGATGGATTTTTGGATATCATCACCTTGGATATGTTGGGAGAAACGAATTACAGAAAAAAGACAACTATTTCTAAAAATCTCTACCAGAACTATATCAACAATGAAACTTGGGGTTATGAATATCAGCACGTCAGAAATATGCTGCACCTGGGCAATGGCCCGGACATCCCTTTCAGCGAAATAGGGCATCTCTCGGGTGTTTATCAGACGGATTGGAGTTGGGCACCTTTATTTGCAGATGTGGATAATGATGGTTTAAGAGACTTGATGATTACAAATGGCTTTCCAAGGGATATTACTGACAAGGACTTTGCCAATTATAGGGTGGATGTAGGAAGGATTGCCACTACAAGACAATTGCTGGATTCTTTGCCCATTGTGAGAATCCCGAATTATGGATTTAGAAATAAGGGAGACCTTACCTTTGAAGACATTACCGAAGAATGGGGTCTTGATATACCCTCATTTTCCAATGGGGCTGTTTTTGCCGATTTGGATGGGGATGGAGATCTGGATTATGTGGTCAACAATATCAATGATGAGGCTTTTATTTTTGAGAACACCCTCAACCAAAAGAAAGAGATTCCCAATTTTCTAAGGGTAAAACTGGAAGGGCCTAAAAACAATCCGATGGGAATAGGGGCAAAGGTCGTTGTGAGATTTTCGGATGGCAGTTTCCTTTATCAGGAACAACAGTTATCAAGAGGTTATATGTCTTCCTTGGATGAAATATTACATTTTGGAATGGGTAATAAGGCAGAATCAATTTCTCTTGAAGTATTGTGGCAGGATGGGAAATACCAAAAACTGGATCAGGTCAATATAAACCAGTTGGTTAGCATTTCTGAGAAAGATGCTATTTTAACTGAAAAATCCACCTTAAGATTCCCATTGGTTCCAAAGGACCAACCAAAATTAATGAAAGAAGTATCCGCCGACCTAGGTATAAATTACATGCATCAAGAAGTGGACAAAATTGATTACAATGTCCAGAGAACATTGTTGCATAAGTTGACCCAATTCGGACCAAGTCTAGCAGTAGGAGATTTAAATGGAAATGGGTTGGAAGATTTTATTGTAGGCAGCGCTACCGGTTTTGGGGCAAAAGTATTTTTTCAACTGGAGGATGGCAAATTTGAAGAAGGTGAACTTTTTGGATCTGAGGATGAAATGAAATACGAAGAGATGGGAATGGTGCTTTTTGATCTAGATAATGACGGGGACTTGGATCTTTATTTGGTATCGGGAAGCAATGAATTCAGTCTTGGTTCCCCGCTTTACACCGATAGGTTATTCCTGAATGATGGAAAAGGGAAATTCACCTATGCACCGGATAAGATGCCCGAGATCAATGCCAGTGGGACAGTAGTGAGAGCGGCTGATTTTGATGGAGACGGTAATATGGATTTGTTTGTCGGGGGAAGAACACCCATTACTCAATATCCTTTGCCTGAGCGTTCCTTTTTATTGAAAAATACTAATGGGGAATTGGTGGATGTAACTGATGAGTTTTTGCCTGAACTGAAGGATCTGGGAATGGTTACAGATGCCCTTTGGACTGATGTGGACAATGACGGGATTCTGGAACTCATGATTGTTGGGGAATTGATGCCCATTACGGTTTTCAAATATCAAAATGGAAAATTTGTAAAAGTCCAAGAAACTGGCCTGGAAAATCATTTGGGATGGTGGAACAGTGTTGTTGCCGGTGATTTTGATGGGGATGGGGATATGGATTATATCGTCGGGAACATGGGTGCAAACAATTACCTCCATCCTTCATTCGAAAGACCTGTGACGGTTTATGCCAAGGATTTTGATGGCAATCAGAGTATGGACCCTGTCACTTTTGCCTATTTCAAAAATAATGATGGGAATTATGAATCATTTCCGGTTCATTATTGGGATGACCTTTATGGCCAAAGCATTTTGTTCAGAAGGAAGTTTGCTGGCTATAAATATTATGGAATGGCAACTGAAAAGTCTCTTTTTTCAGCTGAGGAATTGGAGGATGCATTTATACTGAAAGGTAATTATGACAGAAGTAGCTACGTGGAGAATCTTGGAAATGGAAAATTCCAAATCCATGAACTTCCTTTAATGGCCCAGTTTGCTCCGGTAAACGGGATGGTAGTGGATGATGTCAATGGGGATGGTAATCTGGATGTGTTGATGGTAGGCAATGACTATGGAAATGAGGTGTTTCCGGGCAGGAATGATGCCTTCAATGGGCTAGTGTTGTTCGGTAATGGTAAGGGTGGATTTGAAGCAATTCGCTCTTATGAAAGTGGATTTGTTGTTCCGGGTGATGCGAAATCTATGGCAATATTGGCTGGAGTTGAGGGTAAACCTTTATACCTATCTACCCAGAACAGGGGGAAACTCCTGATTCATCAGCCTAATATTCAAAATGAAAATCGATCCTTTATACCACCAAAAGGGATTCACTCGGTATTGATTGAATTTGAAAATGGCAAAACCCAAAAGATCGAAATCTTTAACCGATCCGGATTTTATTCCAATTCAGGTAAGTCCATCATAATTCCTGAAAACACATTCTCGTTGAAAGGGGTGGATTATAAGGGCAGTGTAGTGGATCTGGAATTTTGAAGTTTGTTTTTTTTGTAAATATTTTATTTAGTTTTATTAAACTACTTATATCCTAAATGTTAGACTTTAGTGTGAATGCACAAATCTTGTTTTAAAACAGATAAAAAGTGAAATTTCAAACCATCAATTTTTTAATAATTTTGGAAATGGCCTTTTTTGATTTTGAATTTATTTCACCCATTTTCATTTCTACTATATTTTTCTCCAGAGTGGCTATTTTGTGAACCCTAATAACTGAGGGCAATATAAGACCGCATTCTTTCCAGTTTTTCAATAAAAAATCAAATTGGGTTTCATACAATTGGCTTGTTATCCTGCAAACAATAATATCGCCATCTTCAAAATCTTTAATGACTAAAGCAGGTCTTTTTTTTGCGCCTTTTGTATCCGTGAAAGGGAATTTCAACAAAACAATATCACCAAAATTCAATTGTTCCATTATTTATATTCATCATAGATTGCATCAGAGGAGGAATATCCTTTAAAAAAGTCAGTTAAAGCTTTATCCTTGAAATTTATTTCATTTTCGGCCTCGTTATCTTCCATAAGAACAATTACCCTAATTGCTTTGCCTTGTTGATAATCCAATTTTGCTTGTATAGCTGCGGGAATGTCAATTTTGTTATTCTTGATTTTTGATTTAAACTCTACCACTTTCATATTTTTCCCTTTTAACAAATATACTCAAAATCTCCTTTTATAGTTCCAGTCAATGAAATGTCAAACCTTACCCTTTAGCTTAACCTAAATCACTTCATTTCAATGATCAGATAGTTTTCACTTGTATAACTCCCTAGCATCCGCCTCACAAATATCAACCATCAATTTCCCCACCTTCTCACAAATATCTTCAAAATATCTTTTGCCCTTCTCAGCAGTTGCCTTTTTGGGATTGCCGATTCCGGTATCCTCGGTGACCTGAGACCACTTTCTTTCTGCCCAAGCCCATTTTTCTTTTAAGCCTGGGATTACTGATTTTTTTTCTTTTCCTTCTCCGGCTTCTTCCAGTGGCAACATCAATTCAGGGTGAAGGTGTAAGATCAAACTGCTTTCCATTTCGTCCGCATGATCTCCTTCTTCTTCAAAATATTTGGTTTTGTCCAAAGCCTGAAACCAGTTACAGGTCATCAGCATCATCTCGGGGAAAACCAATCCCAATTCTCTTAACATGGTTTTGAAATCATTTCCGCCATGGCTGTTCACAATCAGGAATTTTTTGATTCCCTGTCTGTCCAATACAGTCAGGATATCCTTGAGAATAGCCATTTGTGTACTTGGGTTCATGTTGATATCCAGATAGATATCACTCTGTCCTGTATTTACCCCAAATGGTATCGTAGGGAGAATAACAACTTTTGCACCTTTTTCCCAAGCATATTTCCCTGCACCTGCCGCCACAGCATCTGCTTCAAAAATATCAGTACCATAAGGCATGTGGTAATTATGTGCCTCAGTGGCACCCCAAGGTAAAACCGCCAATTTAAATCTAAAATCCTTTAAGTTTTTCCAGTTATTTTCTGCAAGTATGTATGGTCGCATGGTTGTTATTTTAGAAGCGAGAGATTAGAAGCGGGATGCGAGAGCCAAGAGATAAGAGCCAAGAAACAAGACATAAGACACAAGAATCTGTCAAACTGGGGTCAATTCTTCCCGCTAGAGATTCTCCGAAATTCTATGGGGCAGGCTTTCACTTAGCAAAAGGACGTGTTTTTGTTTCAAAGTTTTACTAGGCTCTTTCAGTATGAAGGATGTATTTCGGACTTTGAACTGTTTCTTGCTATATTCATCCTTTACCTGTTCCTCAAGAGATTCTTCACTTCGATGGTTAGTTCATATTAATTTCAGACTTTTACTATGCTCGTTCAGAATGACGGCCAATTTCGATAGTTTAGATCTTACACCAGACATCGGTCATCAGTCATCGGACAAATCCATCCTCATCCATCACATCCCTAACTTCCTCAAAATAATCAACGATGCCAAATATATTTATGCGAATTTTTTTGAATCTTTATTCCTGAATTAATTTTATGTTTCAGCTCAAAAAAATCAACATGTCTGATCGGAGATCATTTATCAAGAAAACACTTCTTTCCTCAACTTTACTTTTGCCTGGTGGAATATTGGAATCCTGTGCCAATCCTGTTCAAGAAAACAGCAATGAGAAATTCAAACCTTTGATTCTCTCAACCTGGAACCATGGGATGCCTGCAAATGACAGGGCTTGGGAAGTCCTGAAGGAAACAGGCAGCTTGATTGATGCGGTGGAAGAAGGTGTGAAAGTGACTGAATTGGATATGGATAACCTTTCCGTGGGACTTCAGGGTTTGCCGGATCGAGAAGGAATACCCACCTTGGATGCTTCTATTATGAAAGGTGATGGGTCATGTGGATCGGTGGCCTTTGTCAGGCAAATAAAGCATCCCATTTCATTGGCAAGGAAAGTGATGGATGAAACACCACATGTCATGTTGGCCGGTGAAGGAGCCCGGCAATTTGCTATTGCACAGGGTTTTCCTTTGGAACCAGAAGTATTAAGCCCTAAAGCCGATGAACTGTATCAGGAGTGGAAAAAAACCTCTTTGTATAAACCCATCATCAATATAGAAAACCATGATACTATCGGTATGATTGCTTTGGGTGCTGATGGTAAATTGGCAGGATCTTGTACCACTTCAGGTCTGGCCTATAAGATGCATGGTAGGGTAGGAGATAGTCCGATTATCGGTGCAGGCCTATATGTGGATGATGGAGTAGGAGCTGCGACCGCTACAGGGTTAGGTGAATCCATCATCAGGATTTGTGGGAGTTTCCTGATTGTGGAATTGATGCGTCAGGGGCGAACTCCCCAAGAAGCCTGTGAGGAAGCTGTCAAAAGACTGATAGCCAAGAATAAAGGCATCGAGGATATTCAGGCAGGTTTTATTGCCATCAATAAAGATGGAGAATATGGTGCTTATGCTGTACATCCTGGTTTTAACTTTGCCAGACACCATAGCAATGGAAAAGATCTGATCGACTCAAAAAGTAAATTTTGAAATATGTCTATTTTATTGGAAGCTCCCGTCTTTACGGTCGAAGCGGGATTGAAAGCAGCGGAATTCGGAATCGATAGATTAGAGCTCTGTTCAGATTTTGGCGAAGGCGGTGAGACCCCAAGTGCCGGTGCATTATCTTTTTTGAAGGAAAAGGTCCAGATACCTGTTTTTGTCATGATACGACCAAGAGGCGGAGATTTTGTGTATTCCCCTGAAGAATTGTATGTGATGAGGAAAGATATTGCTATACTGAAATCTCATGGTGCGGATGGATTTGTGTTTGGGGTATTGGACAAAAATGGCCATGTGAACAAAGAAGCCTGCAAATACCTGATGTATGCGGTGGAGGATTCTCCCTGTACTTTCCACAGGGCTTTTGATATCAGCAAAGACAAAGACAAAGCTCTTGAGGACATTATCTCCTGTGGTTTTCAAAGAATACTGACTTCCGGTGGTGAAAACGATGTTACTAAAGGAATGTCCAATATCCTCAAATGGTTGGATCAGGTATCAAATCATATTATCATCATGCCTGGCGGAGGCCTAAAACCAGCACATATTTCCGAACTGAATAATTCCGGAAAACTTAAAGAAGTCCATGCCAGCTGTAAGGCTTTTAGACCTACTGAAAGTAGTTATTCTCACCCATCAGTGTCTCTATCCAATGATCCCAATGCTTTCAAACAGGTTCTTACCATAGACAGGAATTTAGTCAATGAATTTTTGGCTGAAATCAAATCCAATCAGCGTAAATAACCCAATGTTATGAGATTTTACAGATCAATAAAATCAATGTATAATTTTGGTGTTAATGTCTTTATTATTCTTTTTATTTTCTCCTGTTCTGAAAAATCAAAGAACAACAAAGAAGACTTTGAAATTTTGGAAGGTTTGAGAAATCAATCCCTTGAACTATCGGGAAAGGAACTCTCTGAAATGTATTGTGGTGCCTGCCACCTCAACCCGCCACCATCTCTACTGGATAAAAATACCTGGAAAACATCAGTGCTTCCAGATATGAGAAGGAGAATGGGATTGATTACTGAGGATGATTTTGGTGTAGCCTTTGGTGCAGATGCAGATGCACCGCCGGGAGTTTATGCTACTCAGTCTTACATCAAACAAAAAGATTGGGATTTAATAGAAGCTTATTATCTGGATCAGGCACCTGAAAATCTTCCTGCTATACCAAAGGACCCTGATTTGGACAGTGATAATAGTGACCTGTTTAAGATATCAGTTCCCGAAAACCCAAACAAAAGAGCAAATCTGACCACGCTTTTGAAATGGCATAAAAAGGAGGGACTGCTTTACCTTGGCGATAGGGCTAACAGGTTGTTCAGATTTTCGGGTTCGGATTTAAAGGTTTTAGATTCCATAAAAATCTCATCACCTCCTTCAGACATCCGTTTTAGGATGGGAGGAGGTTTTGATTTGTTGACCATGGGTGTGATGGATCCTTCGAATTATTCTTTGGGGAAATACTCAATATTTGAAGCCTTTTCCCAAGAAGCATTTGTTGTTAAAAAGGACAGTTTGACTAGACCGGTGCACTTTGCTTTTGCTGACCTCAATCAAGATAACGAAGAAGATGTCATCTTATCCAATTTTGGGCATCATGTAGGTAATTTTTCCTGGTTGGAAAATTCCCCAACAGGTTTCCAGGCAAATTTGATCAACAATAGACCGGGAGCGCGAAAATCAATTGTTTCTGATATCAATAATGATGGATTGTCTGATTTGATTGTTCTTATGACACAGGCCAAAGAGGGTGTTTATGCTTATATCAATCAGGATAATGGAAAATTTAAGGAAGAAAACTGGTTGAGTTTTCATCCGGTTTTCGGAAGTTCCGATTTTGATTTTGTAGATGTGGATGCTGATGGGTATAGGGATATAGTATTGGTAAATGGAGACAATGCAGATTTATCTCCAATATTAAAACCGTATCACGGACTTAGAATTTTTTTAAATGACGGAGATTATAGCTTTAAAGAATCATATTTCTATCCCATTCACGGCGCTACGGCCCTTTTGGTGGAGGATTTTGATCAAAATGGGAATCCTGATGTAGCCGTGATTTCTTATTTCCCGGACACTAATAACCAACCACTCCAAAATTTTCTTTTTTTCAGGCAAATGGATAAAATGACATTTAAAACCTTCTCATTTCCTGAATTGGGCAATTGGTCCTATCTCACCATGGAAAAAGGAGATATCAATGGAGACGGGAAAATGGATATAATTTTGGGAGGCTTTGATTTCAAAACATTATATGCCAAAACACCTGGGAATTGGGTGCCATTTGTCGTATTGGAAAACAAAATAGCCATAGAATAATCTTTTTTATTTGAATATTATTGCGCCTTGATAAGTGGATAAAGACGATTAATCAAAACTTTTATATGGCATTTTTATTTTTTTTGAAAATCAGATTTTGATGTCTGATTTTTTTGGGTTAAATTATTCGTCTCACAAAAAATGTATTTTGCTATGGTAAAAAGCTTTCAAGGCGTTAGAGTGGTTGATTCCAAAAAAACTGCTGCGCCAATTTTAGTAAATGATCACATGACCACTAACCTTGTCACTTTTCGTCCCGATGATACCATTGACCATGTCCTGGACCTGTTGACCAAGAGGAAAATTTCAGGTGCACCGGTGGTGGACAGTGATGGGAATCTTGTCGGAATTATCTCTGAGGTAGATTGTCTGAAAGAAATCATCAAAGGTAAATATTCCAATACACCCAAATTTCCCGGTACAGTGGAAGAGCATATGACCAAAAATGTAATGACCCTTTCTCCGGATTTATCGCTTTTTGATGCTGCTCAAAAATTTCTTGACAATAAAATCAGACGATTCCCTGTGATGAAAGATGGCAGATTGGTAGGTCAGATCAGTTTGAGTGACATCATCAGAGCATTTCCAAAACTAAGGGAAACTACTTGGTAAACATATTATATCTCAATCCTATTGACCTTGGCAGATTGTTCTGCCAAGGTTTTTTTAGTGTCTTCAAAGATTTGTTTTATTGATTCAGCATTAAAATTCCCGGAAGCATGAAAAGAAATTTCTTATTGATTACTTGTTTACTGCTTATTTCAAACTTATTGACAATGGAAATCAGAGCGCAAAAACAAACTTTGACTCTCCTGACTTACAATATTTATCATGGAGAAAATCCCTATAACCGGGGCAAGAGTAATGTCAGCGAAATAGCAGCATTGATCAATCAAATCAAACCTGATTTGGTAGCCTTGCAGGAGGTGGATAGTATGACCAACCGCACCAAAGGTTTCAATCCTGATGGTAAGAAAGATCTGGTAAATGAATTAGAAAGGCTGACCGGAATGAATGGCTACTTTGCAAAAGCGATTGATTTTTCCGAGGGTGGTTACGGAGAAGGAATTTTGACTCGCCTTCCGGCACATTTTGAATCTTTTGCTTTGCCAACGCCTAAGGGAGGAGAAGGCAGGAGTTTGGCCGTGGCCAAAGTGGATTTTGGAAATGAAAAGGAAGTTATCTTCGCAGGCACGCATCTTTGTCATGAGTTTGAGGAGAACAGGACTGCGCAGGTAAAGGCCATCCAAAATATTCTTTCCAGGTATTCGGGTCCAATCGTTTTAACAGGAGATTTTAATTTTACTTCAGAAGAAATGGGTTATGAAGTCCTTTCCGAAAATTATAAAGATGCGGCATTGGCGCTGGGAAACCCACAAAACACCTATTCTTCTTTAGAAGCCAAGATCAGGATTGATTACTTTTGGTTGGGAAACAAGACGGATTGGGAGATAATTTCTGTGGAGGTTTTGGATGTAGCTTTTTCAGATCATAAACCTTTGTTGGTCAAAGTCAGGTGGTAATGGTATTGTTTTGAAAAGGAGTGGCATTTATTTCAATCTGTCAGATTTTGTGTATTTTTCATTTCTTCAAACCTCAAATAGTAATATGATGTCATCTTCCCTTAAATCAATAAAGAGTATACCTGTTGTATTGTTGCTAATTTTGATTTTTTCATGCCAAACCAAGAATTCAATTGACGAGGAAAAATCCGGCCAATGGATTCAGCTTTTCAACGGGCAAGATTTGGATGATTGGACCATCAAAATAGCCAAGCATGAACTCAACGAAAACTTTGCAAATACCTTCAGGGTGGAAGATGGCATGATGAAAGTCAGATATGACGGCTATGAGGCCTTTGATCAGCAATATGGTCACATCTATTTTAAGCAACCTTTTTCCTATTACCTCCTCAATGTAGAGTACCGTTTTGTTGGAGAACAGGCTCCTGAAGGGGAAGGTTGGGCTTTGAGAAACTCAGGTGCCATGCTACATTGTCAGGATCCTAAAACCATTTTGAAAGATCAGGATTTCCCCATTTCCATAGAAGGACAATTTCTGGGCGGAGATGGAACCAATGAAAGAACAACAAGCAATCTCTGCACTCCTGGCACACATGTGGTATTGGATGGAGAGTTATTTACACCGCATTGTTTAAATTCCACTTCCCAAACCTATCATGGTGAACAATGGGTTACAGCACAATTTTTGGTGTTGGGAGATTCTATTGTCTATCATATTTTGGAAGGTGATACGGTGATAAAATACAGCAAACCCACAATTGGGGGCGGGAATGTAAATCCCTCAGATCCAGCGGTCAAAATTGATGGGACTCCTTTGAAGTCGGGATTTATTGCCCTTCAAAGTGAAAGCCATCCGATTGACTTTAGAAAAGTCGAATTGTTTGACTTGGAAAGTTACAAGGGTAATAAGGAAAAGCTGAAGAAAGTCTTGGCTCGCTTAGGAACAAAAGACTGAATCCAATAATTCATGAAAATAAAAAGTCAGCATTTCAGCTGACTTTTTTGTGTTAATAAAATCTGATCCTTATTTCACTTCAGGTTTTTCTTGAAAAAATCAATTGTCCTTCCCCAAGCCAGGTCAGCTGCTTCTTTGTCATACCTTGGTGTAGAATGATTATGAAATCCATGATTTACACCGGGATAAAAGAAAACTTCGTATTTTTTGTTATTGGCTTTTAATGCAGCTTCATAATCCGGCCAACCGGCATTAACCCTTGTGTCCAGTTCTGCGAAATGTAACTGCAGGGGAGATTTGATGCCCGGAACATCTTCAGCTGCGGCCTGTCCACCATAGTAAGGGACAGCAGCTTTCAAATCAGGTATCCTTGCGGCCATCATATTGGAAATCCATCCCCCGAAGCAGAAACCAACTACACCGACTTTTCCATTACAGTTCTTGTTTTCCTTTAAGAATTCATAACCAGCAATAAAATCCTGCAGCATTTCTTCCCGATCTCTTTTTGCCTGCATGGTCCGGCCTTCGTCATCGGTTCCCGGATATCCTCCAAACGGAGTCAGGGCATCAGGTGCAAAAGCAATAAAACCGTCCAAGGCAGCCTGATGTGCTGTGTCTTCAATATATGGATTCAATCCCCTGTTTTCATGAACAACTACAATACCAGGAAGTTTACCTTTTTTGTCAGCTGGTCGGGTCAGTAATCCCTTCATTTTGCCGGCTCCTTTGGGCGAATCATATTCCACATATTCAGAAATCAATCGCGGATCATTTAGGGTGAAACGCTTTGCCTCAGCATAATTCGGTAATAAAAATGTCAGAATTGCTGAAACTGTCAGTCCGCCTACTGCATATTTGGATAGCTTATTCACAAATTCCCTACGATCCATTTTACCGTGAACATAGTAGTCATACATGTCAAATATTTCCTGGTCAAGATCTTCTTTTTTGATATTTTCCATATTTGCTTTCATTTATTTCATTTCAATTATAACTCCTTAATGTAGGTATTTTAAGTATTAAAAACTCCCGAATTTTTGGGAATGGAATTAAATGAGGAAATCAGGCAGGATTGTTTTTCAAATAAAAAATATGCATTGTAAGAAACAGTAAAAAAATATCAATTTATAGATCCTGGGATTTTATTATATATCATTGAAAATTGGGACATGTTGCCAAAGAAAAATTTGATTTAGCGGATCAAAAAATTAAACATAATAATTTCAAAATGGGCTATGGTCTTTTGGCATAGCCCATTTTGAAAAATCAATTTGCAATGGAGATATTTCCGGAAGTGATACTTCCCTTTACGCTCTTTTCAGCGCCATTGTCTATGATTAAATTTCTACCGCTTCTTGAATTTCCAACGGTAATATTTCCAGAAGTCGCACTTAGATCATAATTGAAATCCTTCAGGTTTGAAAATGTCTGAATCCTAAAGTTACCTGAAGTCCCTGTGATTCTTGTAGACCCACCCAGACCTGCATTGGTTGCCGTGAAATTACCGGAAGTGATTTTCAGATCCCCAAGTTCGGTTATGTCTTCCAGTTTTGCGTTTCCGGAGGTCAGACTTACATGCACAGTGCCATCAATAGAAATGGCTGATATTCCCCCACTGCCTGATGAATATTCAAGACTGCCTTTCACTTCTTGTATTTTGGCGGAACCTGAACCTATTTTTCCTTTTACATTTCCATTGATGTTGGAAAGCTCTATGGAACCGGAACCTGCACTGGCATGGATATCTCCATCAATGTTGCCGGCAAACAAACTACCGGATCCAACTGACAATAAAGTCTGCAATGCAGCCACATTTTCGACAGCTATTTTTCCAGAACCGCCTTTTATATCCAAGTTCATGCTTTCAGGACCTGAGATTTTGATATAGCCCTTGGTCTTATTGTTCCAGTTGTTGTTATTGTTGACTTTATGGGAAATTTTCAATACATCGCCTAAGCTAATAAATACTATATCCTGATCGGAATTGGTAGATTCGAGAAACGCACTAACTGAAACATCTGAACCGGAACCCCCGATGTATTCAACCTCTAATTGGCCCCCCGAAACTTCGATTTTATTGATGCCCGTATAGGATTTTGTGACGTCTACGATGGTTTTGACTTGTGCAAAAACCGGTGAAATAGCTGCAGCAGAAAATATGAAAAGCAGCAAGGTCGATAATTTTAAATTTTTTTTCATAGTAGGTTGGTTTTATAAGATGAAACCAAAGCTCAAGGCGTTCAGTTTTGGTCCTTTATTTTCTTGGAAAGTTTCGTTGAAATCATAATTAACATAAAGGGTAACATCTCCTACACCTATCTCAGCACGAAGTCCGTACCTGAAATCTGTAGCAAACATGTTGCCCATTTGGAATTCTCTGACTCTGTTGTTCTGTGGGTCCCGATATACAAATTTGCCCCTTCCACCCAATCGATAACCCATATATGGTCCTGCCCCAAAGCTGAAATTTCCATTGGTGGTCTGTATTGTGGGCAATACAGTCAGATTGGCATAAGAGGCGGAAATTTTGGATTTGGTGCCGGTTCCTGAAGGATGTTCCACAAAAATCAGGCCCTCATTTCCTCTTAAAGCCTGGAGATTTCGGTTTTCAAATTTGAAATTGTACCAGCTTACACCTAGGGTTGATTTCAGATTGAAGTTTTTACTTGGCTTAAAGGTATAATGGTAGTTGATCGCAGGATTCCAACTGCCCCAAGGTTTAACTGCAGGAGCGGCATCATCCCCAATCCATGTATTGATACCGATGTCTAAAGTCAAGCCGTTGCTTGATTTCTTTGCCTTGGATTGGGATTCATGATATTGATCTCCTTTTGAGATAAATTCCCATGTATTGTTTCCTTCTGTATTTTTATATACTATGACATCCGTGTTGAAAAAGGAAAACTTGGTTGTTTTTTGAGAATCATATTTGGTAGAATCTCCTTCCTGGCCAAAGCCCTGAGAAGTCAGAAGCAGCAATGGAATTATAATTAGTGTGATCGTTTTCATTGGTTTAGTTTTTAAAAAAAGGACTTAAAATATAATACCGAAGGCTATTGGATTCAGTTCAGGTCCTTTGCCATCCTGGAATAGTTGGTTAAAGTCATATGTAGTGAAGAAATTGACCCTGCCGAATCCTATTTCACCACGGATACCGTAGCGGAAGTTGTTTAGGAATATCCCTGTATTCAGGTGCTCTTTTCTACGTCCGCCACCTTCCAAAGGCCGATAGACATACTTGCTTGTACCGCCTAGTCGATAGCCGGCGTACGGACCCAAGGCAAACCTTAAGCCTTTTCTTCCCTGATCATTCAATCTTCCCAAGTCTAATTTGAAAAGGCCCATGGTAGTCAGGTATGAAGCAGAAATTTTACTTTTGAATCCGGCAACATCATTTCTCTGAATAAATTCGATGGATTCTTCTCCTCTTACAGCCTGAAAATCCCTGTTTTCAAATTTGAAATTGTACCATTGGACACCCATTCCCAGATCAAATCGGAAGCCTTTGCTGATCCTTTGACTGGCAAAGAAGTTTAGTCCTACATTCCAGCTTCCCCAGCCACGGACTGCATAGGGTTGGGTAGTTTTGGGAAATTGGCCATTGTTGTCCAGGTAGTTGTTGAGCCCAAGATCCAGGGCAAAATATGTCCTGAATGGCGGATCGCTTTTCTTCCTTACCCCCGTTTCCACTTTGACCCGGGTATTGGGACTTGTTTCATCTACCAATATCCTGATGCCTGCGACAGATACTTCGGTTTTGTTCCAATCTTCGGTCACTTTGACGATTTCCCGGGTTCCTTTTTGTCCTGAAACTTCCACTACTACAAGTTCTCCGGTATTTTCATCTATTTGAAGATCAAGTTCTGAGATGATCTGATTGATGTTCATTTTTTTGAGTCGCTCAAAATCCTCTTTGTTGTCAATGACCAGTACGATTTTTCCAGAGGTACCAAATTCTACAATAATGGTGTCCTTAGGAGCCAAGAACTCCCTTTCTGTACTTCCAAATGCAAGCTGCACCAATCCTAGGAAGCAAAATAATAGCAAGTATTTTTTCATGATGGTTTAAGTTTTCAATTTAGGTGTACTACTTTCTTTCTCTTTTGGAGGTGTTGTTGCTCACAAACAGATTGTCTTTTGCATCCTGCAGGTCTGCAAAACCTTGTTCTACTTTATTGAGCAATCCTCCGATTTTATCTACTTTATTTTCAATTCCTGCAATTAATCCCTGCTTTTCAGGTGTCTCTTTGATTCCGTTTGACTTGATGGTGATCTTGTAGGTCATCACTTCTTCCTCTTCTTCAATGTTATTTTGTGCAATAGCTTCATTTACATCAAGCACAGGAATAATGATTTCAGGAGTTTCGAAGACCACTTCATTGATTCTTTCTTCAGGTTTGGATACCTCTGTCAACAATTCCTTTGGTGTTTCTGTAGGCATTGGTTTTTGAACAGTTGCTTTTTTGCCAGGACTTTGAACAGGTTTGGTTTCTGCTTTTGTTTGCTCTTCAGGGATCACTGTAGACTCTTCTAAAGGTTTTAATGATTCCGGTTCAGTTTCCTCTAGCATATCCGAGAGAGTCTCATCTGTTTGGGTTGTTACCTCTGCTGTCATTGGCATATTGGTGTCTGATTCCGGGTTGAACTGCCAAACCACATATCCCACTGCAAGGAAAAGCAACAAAGAGGCTGCAATGCCCATCAAAGGAATCCAAATCCCCTTTTCGTTTTTGGGTAACTGTCTTTCAAGTTTTTCCCAAGCAAGCTGGGATGGTTTTTCTTCATGCTTGGCCAACCTCTCTTTGAAGTATTGGTCGAAGTTTTTATCTGTATTAGCCATTGATTCTCCTTTCTTTGATTTGTTGATCGGCTATTTTTTCTTTCAGGACATTTCGTGCTCTGTTCAATTGGGACTTGGAAGTTGATTCCGTGATACCCAATAAATCCCCGATTTCCGAGTGGCTGTATCCCTCTATCGCATAGAGGTTAAATACTGTCCTATAGCCCACAGGAAGTTCTTTGATGAGTTCCATCAAATCCGCTGCTTCAAGGTGATTGAGTTCATAGGCAGATTCGGCTGTTTCCAAATGGTTCTCGGTATTGATTTCCATATTGAGGTTTTTATTGTTTCGGAGTGTAAGCAGAGATTGGGTTACAATAATCCTTTTCATCCAGCCTTCAAAACTGCCTTTTGCTTCATATTGGGGAAGTTTTTCAAAGATCTTCATAAAGCCCTCTATCATTACATCCTCAGCATGATCCCGATCTTTAACATACCTCATGCAGATGGCCAGAAACTTTTTTGAGTAGGCCTCATACAATTGCTGCTGGGCTTTTCGCTCACCCTTTAGGCAACCTTTAATGATGTCCGACTCTGTGGTAAAAGTTTTTCTGAATAACATTTCTGTTGGCTTTCAAATAGGTAGATACAGTTCAGTAAAAATAGGTTGCATTGATTTGTGAAAAAAGGTTAAATTTTTTTTGAGATATGAGAGATTAGAAGCGCGAGTCTGTGACTATTAGAAACAAGAGCCAAGAAATAAGAGCTAAGAGCAGCCTAAAAAAGTGTTTCCTTGTCACTTCGAGTTTTCAACATTTTGAAACTGTTGAGAACAGGTTTTGACATCTTGAAATAGTCGGTATCAATAGGAATAAGCCAACTCATAAATAAATTCAAAATACCAATTTGCTTTACCCAAACAGCAAAGTAGAACTTTCCCTGATTTGGAAAAATTCCCTCTTTAGGTCATCTTTACTTTCACATTAATCAATTAAATATACCCATGTCCAACAACGATATCCTCCGAAGCCTGCGCTATACATTTGATTTTGGTGATGATAAAATGATAAAATTATTTGGTTTGGGGGGGAAATCAGTGACTAGGGCCGAGGTAAGTGATTGGCTGAAGAGGGATGAGGATCCTGATTTTAAAGGAATTTATGACAAAGACCTGGCTTATTTCCTCAATGGATTGATCATAGATAGGAGGGGAAAAAAAGATGATACCCTCCCTATAGCTGAAAAAACTTTGACCAATAATATGATTCTACGTAAACTGAAAATTGCTTTGGAATTGAAAGACGAGGATATTTTGGAGATGCTGCATCAATTAGACATCAATATAAGCAAGCATGAACTCAGTGCTTTTTTCAGAAAACCTACCCAAAGCCAATACCGACTTTGCAAGGATCAGATATTAAGGAATTTTCTTCGTGGAATCCAGTTAAAATTTAGGAGCGAATGAAATCAGTTTCTGGTGAACGGAACAAATCTAACAGCGCCCAAGTTAGTGGTCCTTATCTTGCCTTTGATTTTTTCAATTAAGATCAAATCCTGCACCTCTCCTTGCTTTCCGACCGGAATCACCATCCTACCGCCTTCTTTCAATTGGTCAATCAGAGGTTGTGGGATATTTTCAGCAGCAGCTGTAACCAAAATGGCGTCAAATGGAGCCTCGCTTGGCCACCCTTGATATCCGTCCCCGATTTTTACAAAAACATTTTTGTATCCTGATTTTTCAAGGTCAGCTTTGGCTCTTTTTCCCAGATTCTCTACGATTTCTATGGTAAAAACCTGGTCTACAATCTCTGCCAATACCGCAGCTTGATATCCCGATCCTGTCCCGATTTCCAATACCTTCATCCCTTTAAGGGGATTGATGATAGCTGTCATGTGCGCTACAATATAGGGTTGCGATATGGTCTGACCATCACCAATGGACAGCGGCCTGTCTTCATAGGCATTGGATTTTTGGTATTCTGGGACAAATAAATGCCGGGGAACCTTGCGCATCGCCTCAAGAACCAAAGGGTTTTTAATCCCTCTGTTTTCTATTTGGGATTTGACCATATTCAACCTCTCGGTTCTATAAGGGTCGGTTTGAAAATAGGCAAAGAGTATCATAATGAAATAGATATGCTTCATTTCTAGCTATGTTTACCTTTTAAATCAATATCAATTTACGGTTTTATTTAAAGGATATCAATTCGAGGTATTATATCTCCTTGACTTAATCTTCCAATTTTTCAATCTTCCAATCTTTCAATTCATTAAACCAACTTCCCCACTTCCAATCTCCCCAACTTCCAACTTCATGATAAAAGTCATGCTCTTCAATGAGCAATGCTCTCTTTTTGCAATGCATTAGAGGATAGCTTTGTCAACTTATGGAATTCCTCTTTATGGAATCAAAATCACTCAAAGACTCTTGGATAATGATTGCCAATCAAAACACACTACACAAATTTCATATTCCTGTAATGGGGTTAGGGTATACCGTTGACTCACCGATCAAAATTGCCAGATATGGTATTTCTTCAGCAGTATCCATTATGGATGACCATTTGCTGGAAGATATGAGAAGGATTTATTGTAGAAAACTGAATATTCCATATATATACATTGATGAAAAAGAGGAAGATTATAGGGCGAAAAGAGTTGGGGCATATTTGAATTTACTTCATCATGCTGTTGAAAATCAAACACAGGAACTCAGGCAGCAGGATTTTGACAGCGATACGGAAATCAATCAATATTTTGAATTGTTGCCGGAAGAGCATCCTTTATTTCAGTTGTACAAAAAGATGTCACATGCTTCTGCTACCGAAAAAAAGGAAATTGAGGTAAAGTTGAAGGATGCCATTCATCCGGGAAGTATTGATGTCAATATCATGACCAAGGTCGATAAAATAAATTTTGACAGAAATGGTGATGAATTGCCTAGGGAATACTCTGACGCCCTTTCTGCTTTGAGAGGATTTGCACAAAGCGAACTCAATAGCGCTGTTGTATTTTCAGCCGGATTGAATCCTGCATTGTATAGTTATATCGAACAGTTCCCGGATTTCTTTCCCGATGCAAACGGAAAAATCAAAAAAAGAATAATCCTCAAAGTTTCAGACTATAGATCTGCATTGATTCAAGGTAGATTTCTGGCCAAAAAAGGAATTTGGATATCCGAATTCAGGATAGAGTCAGGATTGAATTGTGGAGGCCATGCATTTGCGACGGATGGATTTTTGGTCGGGCCTATATTGGAGGAATTCAAAACCAACAGGGAAAGTTTAAGAGAAACCTTATTAAACGGATGCCAAGCGGCTTTGCAGGAAAAAGGTTTGCCATTGTTGCCGGAAAACATCAAACCTAAGGTCACTTATCAGGGCGGTATTGGAAATGCCGAAGAAAACAGCTTTTTGATGGAATATTATCAATTGGACGGAACCGGTTGGGGAAGCCCATTTTTGCTGGTCCCTGAAGCTACAAGTGTGGATGAAGATACTTTGGACAGATTGATCAGGTCCAAAAAATCTGATTATTACCTCAGTCATGCTTCCCCTTTGGGAGTGCCTTTCAATAACCTAAGAATCAGTAGCGGGGAAGAACAACGGATCGCCAGAATTGAGAAAAACAGACCCGGCAGTCCCTGTTATAAGAAATTTCTGACATTCAGTAAGGAGTTTTCAGACAAAGCCATTTGCACAGCCTCAAGGGAATACCAAAATCTTAAAACCAAGCAACACAAAGCAGGTGAAACTACTGATTCAGCGTTGAATGAAGTTTTGGAAAAGGATTGCCTCTGTGAAGGCTTGAGTGCACCTGCGATTTTGAATGCAGGTGAAACACCCCGTCGAAACCTTTCTGCGGTAACTATTTGTCCGGGTCCAAACCTGGCATACTTTAAAGGTGTCTTTAGTCTCAAAGAAATGGTCGGGCATGTGTATGGGAAACTCCAAATCAATCTGGACCCTGAAAGACCACATGTGTTTATCAAAGAGTTGCAACTGTACATGCAATACCTAAAATCCGAAATGGAAAAAGCACTTCCGGAAAGCAATCAGAAATTTGAAACTTACATAGAGAAATTCAAAAGAAATCTGGAGTCGGGAATTCAGTATTATCAGGAACTGACCAATGCTGTGGCTGTAGGTAAGGAAGAAGTCATCAAAAAAATGAAAGAACAATTGGATGAAATTCTTTTGGAAATTCGTGGTACTGTCCCGATTGTATGAGGCCTTCTTATTTCAAAAATTATAACTCAAAACCACACTAAAATGAAAATTATTTACCTAGTTTCAGGATTCTCAATGCACCTCTAATTACAATAATAAATACAATCATACCCACTATTAAATCCGGATATCCTGATTGAAGCCAATTGACCAAAATACCGGCAATAATCACCCCGAAATTGATGACAATATCATTGGATGTGAAGATCATACTGGCCTGCATGTGGGCTTCCTTGCTTTTGGCTTTTTGCAATAGGTAAAGACTAAAAGCATTGGCGATCAAAGCCAAAATTGAAACAATGATCATGGTTGAAAAATCAGGCATCATTTCGATTCCAACAAATCTTCGGACTATTTCACTTAATCCGATAGTAGCCAAGATAAGCTGAAAATAACCTGCAATACGAGCAATTTTCTTTTTTAAAAAGATACTGCCGCCAACTGCAAAAAGACTGATTGCATAAACAAAGGCATCTGCCAACATATCCAAACTGTCTGCGACTAAACCCATTGATTTGGAAATGAGACCCGTAGTCATTTCAATAAGAAAAAAGGAAAAATTGATAATCAATACTGCCCAAAGCATTTTCTTTTGAAGTGTTTCGGCATCAAAGGAGGTGATGGATGATTCTTCTGAAGATTCCAAGGTATCGCCTAAATTCAAGGAGCGAATTAAACTTTGAATTTCAGAAATGCCCTCTTCGTGATAGATAGTCAATCTTCGTTCATTTAAATCAAACTCAAGGTTTTTGATGGATTCTTGATCTGCCAATTTCAACCTAATTAAATTTTCTTCAGAGGGACAGTCCATCTGTGAAATTTTAAAAACTGATTTATTCATATTCTAAGATAGGTTACCAATTACAAAACTTTAAAAAAAAAATTAAACAAAATAGCTTTGTCTTTGTATCATTTATTACGGATAGAAAGATAACATTATCTTTATTTTACAGAATTGTTTAACTCAAAAAAATATTATGTTCTCCAAAGCTTGCCAATACGGAATCAAATCAGTGATCTATATCTGGAAGCAAAGTCAAATTGGCCAAAAAGTAGGTGCCAAAGAGATTGCTGCTTTTGTTGATGCACCGGAACCATTTACTGCAAAAGTTCTCCAAGAACTTGTCAGAAAGAAAATAATAGGTTCACAAAAAGGACCGACAGGGGGATTTTATGCAGGAAAGGAACATGAACAGTTTACCCTAAAGGATTTGGTTCATGTCATCGATGGAGATGAGCTTTTTTCAGGTTGTGGCCTTGGATTGAAACAATGCTCGGAAGATAACCCTTGCCCCTTGCATCATGAAATCAAAAAAATAAGGATTGATTTGGTACATATGCTTACAGAGAAGAGCCTCAAACAACTCGCAGAAGAAGTTGAAAACGGTGAAACGGTTCTTGCCAGATTGGTTTAGACTGTGTTGTTAAATCTCAAAGAACTTACCTACTGAATTTCTTAATTTTTTATTTTATCTCTACAAAATATGACTTTAATCATAAAAGATAAAAAGGTCTTTTTATATATTGCACTCGTATTCAAACCCAAAACAAAATGAAATCGAGAATTAAATTCTTTACAATTATTGGTTCACTCCTATTGTTTGTAGGATGTGGGTCATCAGAGAACCAAAATAGCAACAGTTCTGCTTCAGAGACAACGCACGTTGGGCAATCCGGAGTCAAAGACGATATGTCAAACCCGAATGTGGTACAGGTTGCGGTGGGTTCCCCAGACCATTCGACATTGGTTGCAGCATTGAAAGCAGCAGATTATGTGGATGCCTTGGCGAATGTGGGACCTTTCACAGTTTTTGCCCCGACCAATTCAGCATTTGATGCCTTGCCTGAAGGTACATTGGCAACACTTACCAAAGCTGAAAACCAGAGACAGCTCAGAGATATTCTTGAATATCATGTGTTATTGGGAGTTTATAAGGTTGATGATTTCGTCAATGGGCGAAAATTAGGTACTGCGGATGGAAGATCTGTTGAGATACAAAAAAATGCGGAAGGCACGGTATTAGTCAATGGGGCCAAGATTTTAGGAAGCGTTCAGGCTTCAAATGGAATTATCCATGTAGTGGATAAAGTGCTAATACCCGAATGAAAATAATAATTTCTTTCCATAAAGGTTGTTTGTTTCTAACCCGAAAGCATCAGGCATTAGCTTGGTGCTTTTTTTTAGGTATTCTCTTTCCAAACACTTTTCTCGTTCCCCAAAATTTCTTTGCCCCAAACAGGGACTTCTTTTTTGATCCTTTCTACCAATTCTTCACAGGCATCAATGGCGGCCTTGCGATGTTTGGAAGAAGTGAATACAAATAGGCAGATTTCTCCGACTTTCACTTCACCCAAACTGTGATATATATGCATGCAGGAAAGTGGATATTTGGCAAATATTGCTTCCCGGATTTCAAAAGCCTTTTCCAATGCCATTTCTTCATAGGCCGTGTAATCAATGGCGATGACTTTTCCTTCCTCTTTTTGATCTGCTCTTACCTGTCCCAGGAAAATACTGTGGCCGCCAATATCGGTTTTCGTACTGTGGTTGGCGATGGATTTGGCAATTTTATCCGGAGAGATAGCTCCTTGTACAAATATGTTTTTGGGTGTTCTTTTAGTTTCCATGATCTTTTTTGTTAATCGGTGAATCCATAGCTTCAATACCTCCTGAAATGGAATGGATTTTTTTTCCCGGAAAGGCATTTTCCAGTATTTTGACTGCATTTAAACTTCTGATACCACTTTGACAAAATAACAATAGGGGATCAATAGGCCTTAAGATGCCGGGAATTTCTTCTATTCCTGAAACAGGGACCGATATGTGGTCAATATTTTTAAGTCTTGGAGCTTCATCTTTTTCCCTGACATCAATCAGTTTTCCATCGGGAAATTTTTTCAATAGCGCAAAAGCATCGCTCCAACTGATACTGTCTCCGTTGCCACAGACAACAGCGTAGTCAATTTCCTTGAATTGCGCAATGGTTTTAGGCGTTGACTGATGAGCCTCAGGGTTTTTGCTCAGCGCAACTTCATAGGATTGATGGTCAAGCAAATTATAAAAAAGCATCTTATCAATTAATGACCTGCCATAGCCTGTGACATATTTGATCGCTTCGGCAGCCTGTATGGTTCCGATAATTCCCGGCAATACCCCTAAAACACCGGTCTCATTGCAATTCGGTATTTCATAGGCTGTAGGAGGGTCAGGGAAGAGATCTCTATAATTGATAGAGTAAGAGTCAGCTGCATTCAAGATACTTACCTGTCCTTGGTTTTGGTAAATGGCACCAAAAACAAATGGTTTTTTTAATAAGACACATGCATCATTGACTAAGTATCGGGTGGGAAAATTGTCTGAACCGTCCAGAATCAGGTCATATTTTGAGATAATGTTTGCTGCATTCTCTGTTGTGATAAACTCCGGAATGCAATCAATTTGGATATCGGAATATTTGGATTTTAAATAATGTGCGGCAGTTTCTGCTTTGTTCAATCCCAGGTCACTTTCACCAAAAAGTATTTGCCTGTTCAGGTTTGACAGTGAAACCGTATCTCCATCCATTATCCCTACAGTACCTACACCAGCTGCAGCTAAATAAAGCAATGCCGGACATCCCAACCCCCCGGCACCAATTACCAGTATTTTGGATTTCTTAAGTTTTACCTGCGCCTCTTTCCCAAATCCAGGCAATACATTTTGTCGTGCGAATCTGTCCATAATCATTTCATGTTCCAATATTTCAGATCCTCACTGCTATTGATGTTTGTCAAAACATTTGGTTCCAATCTTTCAAAATAATCCATTTTTACGATGTAGTGGTCTTGGGAAGAAATAAAATCCTGCATTTTGAGTTGGTTATTTTCTATATGAACCTTGAGATGGGGAATGATAGATTTTGGATAAATGGCCAGGATGGGGTTGATCCTTACATTGATTTTGTGGTCTTGGCTATTTTCAATAAGGTAGCGTACTGTACCTTTAGAAACAAATGGCATGTAGCAACCCATCAACAGCACATATGGTTTACAAGTCTGTTCCAAGGCCGTCATCAAACCTCCCATATGGCCTTTACCCTGCTTGGAGTCCGCGTACACCAAAAGACCGAATTGATTATAATCAATATTAGCTGAAATCAACTTCACACCCAAAGGGACGGATTGCAAGGTTTTGATGATATAAGTGACCATAGGTAAGCCTTTCAATAGAGCCAAGCCCTTCTCTTCTCCCATCCGTTGACTTTTTCCTCCGGCCAAAATAAATGCTTCTATGTCCTGTAATGCAACCATTGAATCTAATTTGATTTAGTAAAATAGTTTTTCACAACTCCATCCTCGCTGATATGTAAATATCGGAACTAATAGGGGTAATCAAAAGCAAAAGGTATGGATGGAAGACATATGGGATTTCAATCCCAACCTTTCCGAATACTATCATAAAGCCCTAAAATAAAAGAAGGACAACAGCAAATTCTGTATGGGAAATTTTTTTCCGAGGAAGAATCTAAAATGAAATTGGAGAAATGGTTTGAATAATCTGGGCACAACAGGCAATTGATGATTTGACCAGTATATGAGATTACAGCAGCAGATTCTCAGATAAGAAAATTCCTTTTAAAGGAAGTTGAAGTGATTATTTTAAGATTTCCCCTATCTGAGTTACCAAATTTTTGGATTTTGGGTATAGCTTTTTTACTGTGCTTTCGTCAAAATCGAAAAAATCATTGTAATCTCCTTTATTCCTTTTGTCGTATAATTCGGTGAAATGTCTTGCTAATTCCTTGTCAATTTTCCCAGTTTTTACAAAGTGTTCACCAAATTTCTGCCTTACTCCTTGATGGCTAGAGACTTCTATATTATCCTTTAATAGTAGTGCGCCAATAGCATAAAAACAGGCATAATACATTCGATTAATCGCTGTATTGTAATATTTATTATTTATGTGAGTCTGCACCTCTTCAATGGTTTCCAAGGCCCGCTCCATTCTGTAATTAATATAGTCCTCGGGATTATTTCCTATCATAGAAGAATTGCACTACGCATAACGTTTTGATAAAAAGGAGTGATTTTATATTTGGTGTCCCATTCATTTTCACTGTATACCATAGGGCTAATTACTTCTCCTGTTTCAAATTCCAGGTCATACAATGGGTTCGTGATTTTATTTTCGTCTTCTAGTGTAATTTTCTTTTTATTTAGGAGAATTAGTAGGTCCCAGTCAGACATTTTTTTGGAGGTTCCTTTTGACCTAGAACCAAATAAATAAACTTTGGCTTTAGGGTCTAGGTCGGTAACTATACCTTTTATTTGATCTAATAGCCATTTCTCAGTCTTATTCATAAATCAAATATAATCATTTGGTTATTTTAATAATTGGGTTTGTTTACCTAAATCAATTTTTGCTTAAATGTCCAAAGTAATATACTTGCCATTTTTAAGTTCACGATCTTCCATTGTTCATTCATGGTTAAAACTAAGTTTGGCCATTGCTTTTTTACAATTTATATTTTCTGTCTCCACTCATCTTATCATTCAATATCCATTCACTCTGTCACCCTCCCGAAAATGGTGGCAGCAGTGCCACTTCTGCACCAAGGGGTATCATGGTTTTTCCAACCGCCTGTTTTCTATTGACCGCGAGGCTAAATTTGATATGTTTCAGGTCTGGAAATTGTTGATGAAGAAATCCAAGTAGGACATCTGTGTCGGGCATGTATTGCAATTCCAATTCATTCGTCCGGATTTTTTCCGCTACCATTCCGAAGGCTTTGACCTTAATCATAAGTTATTGTATTTTAGACTTAAATTTAATCAAAATCCTTTAGCCAGTCCAGATTAATTTGATAGCAGCAACAAACAGGACCACAGTGAGCAAATATTTGATGGCAATGGGATTGAACTTTCTAGCACCCAAATAAGCGCCTAGCCCTCCTCCCAAAATAGTCAGGGGCATCACAATCCATAATTGCTGATCAATCTGAATCTGAAAGCCATCAGCTCCCAGAAAACCGGAAACAGAATTCAGGAAAATAAACAGGGCACTGACTGCGGCGGTTTGCTTCATAGTGGTCCAGCCGAGCATCAGCAGAATGGGGGAGAGGATGATTCCGCCACCAATACCAATCAGTCCGGAAAAAAAGCCTATCAATAATCCCAAAAGAGGTGCCATCCACCATTTTTGTTCGACTAAATTACCTTCATTGATTGGGAAGACATTGAGAAACCGCAGAATGGGGAAGAAAAGCAAAATGCCTAAAATCCTTTTGTAAAGGATGGTATCTACCAAAATTGAACCGCCTAGATATGCGGCAGGAATGGAAAAAATGATCAGGGAAAGAAACAATCTATTTGGAAAAACCACAGTTTTTCGGAATCCAAGAAAAGCCATCATGGACACAAACATATTCATGATGAGTGCAGTGGGGCGGATTTGCTCAGGAGCAAAGTTCAATAAAGCCAATACCATCAGATAACTGCTGGCACCTCCATGACCTACTGAAGCATATAAAAATGCAACCAAAGGTAGAATGAGGTATAGAAATAGGTCGTTCAGGTCCAATCCCATATTTTACCAAACATAAACATTGACAGGGGCGCCGGCCTGTAGATTTTCTGTTTCCTCTGCGATCTCAGCAATGCAATTGGCAGTACCATAAGAAATCAGGTTGAAAGATTCCTGCCCGGGCAGGATGTGTACTGAGCCATTTTCTAATTTTGCTTTGAGGAAGAGGGTGATTCCTGGTTTTTTGATAAAATCATTGACCAATGGATAAATCCCTGTAGGTTCCCAAACATTGGTTTTGCCCATCCAAGCCATTAAACAAGGCTTGACATATTGGTTGAAGCAGGTAAGGGTGGAAGCCGGATTTCCGGGTAATGCAAAGATCCATTGGTTTTCTCTTTGGCCGACGAAAAGCGGTTTCCCGGGCTTTTGCCTGATTTTGTAGAAAAGTTCTTTTACGCGTGCTTTTTCCAAACTTCCTTTTACGAAATCATAATCACCAACCGAAATGCCACCGGAAATCAGGACAGCATCGTATTTTTCAAGAAAACGATCGATGGTTTCCTGCAATTTGGCTGGTTCATCCAAGGCCGTGGCCAATTCAACTTCATCTATTCCCAACTGTTTGAGATAGGCTTTGAGAACCGGGCCATTGGAATTATACACTTTTCCAAAACTCAGGGGTTTACCGATTTCCTCTAATTCATCCCCTGTGAGAATAATCCCAACCTTTGGTTTTGAAACAACACGTACTTCATGCATCCCAACCGAAGACAGCAATCCGATCATTCCCGGAGTGATTTCAGACCCTTTTAAGGCTATTATATCGCCAACCTTATTTTGTGCTCCTTGAGACCTGAGGTTGGACCCTTTTTCAAATTTATCTATCTCAAATGAAAATGTATTACCGTCTATCTTCACCCATTCCTGAGGAATAATTGTATCTGCACCCTTTGGGACTGGGGCTCCGGTAAAAATCCGTATGGCTTCATTTTCATCCAATACAAAACCCTCCAATTCCCCTGCCCTGATTTTTGTCTCAGGCCTTAGCTTTCTTTTGTTGTCTGCATCCTTCCAAGCGATGGCATAGCCATCCATGGCTGAATTGTCAAAAAATGGAATATCGTAACCTGAAGGAATATCCTCGGCCAAAAACATTCCCAAGGATTCCTCTAAAGGCATGTAAACAGGTTGACCCTTAATGATGTATTTGGATAAAATCTCTTTTGCTTCTGTTACGGATATCATCTTTATGTTTAAATCTTTGGGATTTTTTAGGTTTCCAAACATCAATCAATTCTTAATGCTATATTGATTGATATTAAGATATTGTTTGGTAGGCCTACATTGAATTACCTAGATTTGAATATTATGGATACTCTATTGATTTTACCTTGTGAAAAATCATAAAGGATTTAACCTCCTATTTTGATCATACTGCGGTTTTCGATTTTATCGGCATCAGCCTTTTCGTAATCCTGGGTAAACTGACCGCCCAAGATGGCATGTTTCCTAAATATGGATAGTTTGATCAATGGAAGTATATCTTCACCTTTTCTTAAGGTCCCCAATAGGTCCATTTCTTCTTTTCCAAAAAGGCAGTTTTTCATCTTTCCATCTGCAGTGATTCTCATTCTGTTGCAGCTACCGCAAAAATGTTCACTCATGGTGGTGATAAAAGCAAAAGTACCCTGATGGCCGACTGCTTTGAATTTTTTGGCAGTATCGTGTTTTTCGTCTATCAGCTTTACAGTATCATATTCCGCTTGTACCAATTCAAGCATCTGGCGGGCAGTGATTACTTTATCACTTTTCCAGTGATTTCCGGTGAAAGGCATGAATTCTATAAAGCGAACATGAAGCGGTAATTTCTCCGTGATTTTCACAAATCCCAAAAGTTCTTTTTCAATGATGCCATTTAAAGCCACCGCATTGATTTTGACCCTAAATCCATGGTCCAACAGCAACAGGATGTTATCCCAAACTTGCTGAAACTGATTTCTTTTGGTCAGTTTGAAAAAAGTCTCCGGATCCAAAGTGTCCAAACTGACATTCAGGGAACGGATTCCTGCTTCTTTGAATAGCTCCAAATGCTTGTGCACCAATACCCCGTTGGTAGTCAGGGTCAGTTCAACAGGAAGTTTGGCTAATCGGCTGACAATCTCAGGAAATTCTTTCCTTACCAATGGTTCGCCTCCCGTCAACCGGATTTTGTTTACACCCAAGCTTACAAATGTCTTTGCTATCGACTCGATCTCATCAGTGGACATAAGTTTGGAATTGGGCATGCATTCGATCTCCTCATTGGGCATACAATAGGCACAACGGAAATTACAGCTATCAGTCAGCGATATCCGGAGGTAATTGTGAATCCTTTGATGTTGGTCTATGAGCATTTAATCCTGCTTGGATGAATAACAAAGATGTCTAAAAAGTGAAAGAAATGAAAGGAATATGTGTTGGATAGTTGGGAGACGGAAGACCGAAGACCGAAGATGGCCATAATCCAACGTAAACTATAACTATGATTGAGGTGGATTATTGTTGGATTTCTTTAATTTTCTAATTATTGATTGGATAGGGTATAAAAGGTGTAGTTGCAAACTGCAACTCAGCTGCCACCTAAGGTTAGATTTTAACAAGGGTGGGTGGATCAATTACATAAATAAATCGTTAACTTTAAATGTTAATTAATGATAAGTATGGACGTACAATCTGTTAAAATCGACCTTATACACTGGCTTACCGAGCTTCAGGACAAATCAATCCTTAAAAAACTTCAGGGACTGAAAGAGGAACAGGAAAGTTCTTATGAATTAAGTGCAAAACAGATGAAAGAACTTGAGGACAGGCTTGAGAAGTATGAGAAAGGGGAAATGGAGTTTTCCCCATGGGACATTGTAAAGGACAAGGTAAGAATCCGCGCAAAAGATGCCCTATAATTACCAATTATCAGAAGAGGCAGAATCGGATGTTTATGACTCCTTTCTCTGGTATGAAAAACAAAAGGAGGGCTTGGGCGAAGAATTTTTGGAGGCACTTGATGCAGCAGGAAAAGCCATAACCATCAACCCGACAACTTACCGAATTCGTTTTAAGAATAAAGTCAGGGCTTTTGTGGTAGACCGTTTTCCTTACTTGATTTTATATATTGTCAATGGTAATGATATTGATGTTATATCCGTGTTTAACACAAACCAGCATCCTAGAAGGTGGAAAGAACGGTTGAAATAGCCCAGTCTTCAGACACCCTGCCCATTCTGAGTAAAATTTGGTAATGGAAATAGGAGTAGTCCCGTACAGCTGTTGCTAGTATCTAACCCAAAGTATCTAACCACCCAAATGTGCATATACACAGGGCAAAAGGTCTGATTGAATTGGATTATTGGTGATTAAATTCTGTTTTTTTCACCCCGACCAGTAGAATGCCTGAACTTCGCCTAGAAATAGTTGGAAGTTGGAGGTCTGAAGACCCTTGTTATCCAAATTTAAACTTCTCTTTGTAAGAGGGCTAATATTGGTGAAATTAGTCGATTTTTAATTTTAATGTTTGGCTAACAAGAGAAAAGGATGGTTTTTAAAAAATCAATAGTTTTTTGACTAGTTTTCGTCTTGGAAGAAAAACTTAGAACTTCTCTATATGGAACATAGTCTTAAGACAGAGAGACTAATACTTAGAAAGTTGACTTTCTATGATAGTATTTTCATCGTGAAACTGCTCAACAGTCCGGGTTGGATTGAATTTATCGGAGATAGGGGAGTGAGGACAGAAGAGGATGCCAAAGGGTACCTTCAAAATGGACCTTTACTCAGTTATGAGAAAAATGGATTTGGACTTTATCTAGTTGAGTTACTAGAGACAGGTGATCCCATTGGGATGTGCGGTATTCTAAAGAGAGACAATCTGGAACATCCTGACCTGGGTTTTGCTTTTTTGCCGGAATTTATGGGGAAAGGATATGCTTATGAAGCAGCCGATGCGGTAGTTAAGTATGCAAGAAAACAATTAAGGATCGAAACTTTATTGGCCATCACACTTCCTGAAAATGCAACTTCTATCAAACTCTTGGGAAAACTAGGAATGAAATACGATGGTGTAGTCAAATCCCCCGACAGCAAGGAAAACCTCAATCTTTATAAACTGGAATTGAAGACTGATTAATGTTTATTTTTAGATTTAGGGAACGCTGATGACGCTGATCTAGCTGATTCCCACTGATTTTTTTATCTGTGTATATCAGTTCAATCAGCGTCATCTGTGTTCTATTTATGATTTTACAGAACCTAGTGACTTTTAGCTGATCATTGAAGTTGCATTTCCTCTTAAAGCATTAACTGCGGGATTTTCAATTCTGTTTTCTTTGATCAGAGGTTTTAGAATATTTTCCCACTTTCTGATTAAAGGCCATTCTCCATCGAGGTCTGAAAATTTATTGCAATCATAAAATTCCAAAACGTGGGTTTTGTCCAGGCAGTCGATTTGGATTGCCAAATGATCCAGAACCTGTCTTTTTTCCTTTCCATTACCAACTTCATGTTCGGTTTTTTGAATCGAAATATTGCGGGCCTTTTGGAGATCTATCGTCTTTGTTTCAGATGGGGTTCCAAAAAAAACATAGATGAGCTTTTTGTTTTTGATATCAAGGCCCAAACCATATAATCCCCTCCAATGATCTTCATGATCAAATTGAAGTTGAGAAGACTGGCGGATTTTCTCGAGAAACTCCTTTTGGGATTTCAGTTTTAATTTTTGTTTTCTGCTGTAATAATATAATGGCCAAATAAAAGCCAACAATACAATCAGGGATATACCCAATGATACGGGATCAATGTCTAACATGATGTAAGTGTAATTTTGTGAATGTGAAATGAAGTATTTGGGAGAACCGGTTTAATCGGCAATCCATAAATTAGCTCAAAGGAGAACTTATTCCTTTAACTACTTTTCAATTCACAACTACAGGAAAAAATGAAATGGGTAAAGGAGTTTTTGAACATCGAAAAATCTCTCCTTTCTTTTGAACCAATCCAAGCGAAGTGATCCACTCTCAAGAATTCCGGATATTTGATTCAATTTTATACCTGATCCATTAAAGTCAAAATGCTTTGCCTTAAAGGAAGGGATGATTATTTTTTCAGATGAAGCATCTACAAAATAATTGAAATGCACATCAACCTGAGAATCGCTGAGCATATCCTGCTCAAAAGAAGACAACTCTTTATCCTTGGGGCCAGAAAAGCCACTTATTATACTGTTTGATCCAAGGACCAAAATCAGCAGGAAGGATATGTAGTTGAGAAGGCCTTTCATCAGGTAATTGAAGATCTGGAAACTGGGTCAAATATCATTTAATTCCTGATCAAAATGTGAGCCAATATTTATTTTATTTTTTTGGCAACATGTTTGAATGTTCCAAACAAAGACGACATTTGATGCAATTTACTGAACTATGATTATTTCCATTATTTTACTCGTTTTAGGATTTGTGCTTTTGGTTTTTGGTGCCGATAAATTGGTTGATGCTGCTTCTGCGCTTGCTGCAAATTTCGGTATTCCCAACATTGTAATAGGCTTGACAATTGTCGCTTTTGGCACTTCTGCCCCCGAAATGGTGGTCAATATTTTTGCTGCAGTCAACGGTTCATCCGAAATGGTCATGGGCAATGTTCTGGGAAGTAATATTTTCAATGTGCTGGGCATTTTGGGAATTTCTGCCCTGATATACCCCCTCACTGTCAAATCAAATACTACATGGATCGAAATCCCTTTAAGTTTATTGGCAGCGGTTTTGATATGGATCTTGGCTAATGACATGCTTTTAAATTTTCAGGTCAATGATTTTATATCCAGGTCCGATGGCTTGGTGTTGATCCTCTTTTTCACGATTTTTTTGGTGTATAATATTATGGTTTCAAAAAATGGTCAAGAAACAGGTGAGAGCATTGAAATACCTTTAGGCTATACCACCACGAAATCAATCTTTTGGATTTTGGTCGGATTGGCAGGATTGGTATTTGGAGGGAAATTGATTGTGGATAATGCTGTTGAATTGGCGCATTTATTCGGAATGTCAGAAAGGATTATTGGCCTGACTATCGTTTCCATTGGTACTTCTCTTCCTGAGTTGGCCACGTCTGTTGCCGCAGTGAGAAAGAAGAAAGTGGATATTGCCATTGGCAATGTGGTCGGTTCCAATATTTTCAACACGTTTTTGATTTTGGGTGTTTCGTCCATCATAACACCTGTACAGGTCAACCCGGCAAGTAATTTAGATATACTGACAAATATTGTAGCAGGTCTTTTATTGTTCTTGTTTATTTTCACAGGAAAAGGCAGGGCACTTGAAAGGTGGGAGGGCGGATTGCTTTTAGCACTTTATATGGGTTATTTGGCACTTTTGGTTTTCAACTAATCAATAATATTTATACAATCAGGCTCAAGTATCCAAAAATAATTCCCATACATCCGCCTACGATGATTTCCATTTCGCTATGTCTTTTCAGTTCCAATCTTGACCAAGAAATCAGGATGGCCAATCCCAAAAGCATTAAACCCGGCAATAAACCTACGCTGAAAACGGATACAGCAATATAAAATGCAATCCCTGCATGCATGGATGCTTTTAGCTTAAGGTTGATCAAGGCCATTAGCAAGACCATGACAAAGAACACCAGTGATTTTAAAATCACTTCTCCCGGAAAATCAAAAGTCCAAAAAACCAAAAGCAAAACAATAACCAGGATGATGGCAAAGGGGTAAAATCCTTTTCGCTGTTTCCGGTCAGAAACATCAAAATTGGTATAGATTCCCTTTTTTGTTTTTCTCCAATTATTAAAAATAATGGGAATAGTAATCAGCACGATGACTGATAAAGAAACCGCAAACGCAGTTTGTATTGGCAGATTATGAAAACTCATCAAAACCACATAAATGGTTCCCAAAAGAAGAGGATGTCCAATGATGGAAATAGTTCTGGCCAATTTCATTATTTCTTCTTATTTGTCGGGTTTTACAGGCTCAATAAGGTCCCAAAGGTTACCGTACAAATCTTTGAACACTGCAACTTTTCCATAGGATTCTACGCTTTTTTCTCTGAAAATACGTATCCCTTTGTCTAGGAGATTTTGGTAGTCTCTTTCAAAATCATCAGTATATAAAAATAAAAACACCCTACCGCCGCTTTGGTTTCCTATTGATTTTTCCTGGTCTTCTCCAACCGCTTTTGCCAATAAGATTTCACAGTTGCCTTCCTGATATCCCGGAGGGGCTATTCTTACCCACCTTTTGGTTTCTGACATTGCTGTGTCTTCCAAAAGTTCGAAATGGAGTTTTTGGGTATAAAATTCGATGGCCTCATCATAATCCCTGACCACCAAAGTAAATCTTGAAATGAATTGTTTCATTTTTTTTCAGTTTGCGGTCAATTCTTTAACCTTTTAGACGACTCCATAGGGATCACCTTTTTTTGAATTGACTTGATCGTTTCTTTTGCCATCAATTCATAGCCCTTGTCCGAAGGATGGATACCATCTGAGGCAAGGAATTCAGAAGATATTTCGAATTTGAAATTATTGAAATCCAACCCAGGGATATTCTTCCGCAAAGACTTCAATTCTCTTGTCAAAATACTCCTGTGCATTCCCAAAAAAAACCGCATGATTCCAGGAATTAATGGGAAATGTTGGACAGGTGCTATGGAAAGCAGGATTACCTGTTGAACTGATTTTTGATTTAGCAATAATTCTATGAATTCCTTCAATTGATGACTGAATCTTCCGGGCGGAGTGAATTTGAAACAGTCATTGGCCCCGATCAAAATAATGGCAATTTCAAACTTTTCAGGAATTTCCTGTTTGGCGTGTGCCAATAGTCTCTTTAGTCTTCCTGCTTTGAGTCCATTTTTCCCAAGATTATAGATATTGAAATCTTTGTCGCTTTGGTGATAGATCTGCGCGGCAAATGTTTTTTCTTGTGTACTGGCACCAACTCCCGCTGCGGTAGATTCTCCTATGATCAAAATATTTTTGACATCCTTGTCAAAACCCAATTCCAGGAATTCACTTTGAGGTTTCAATTTGATTATGGTCTCTCTAAGTTTTTTTTCCTTAAAATAGAAAAATGGCAAAAAGGGAAGCAAAAGGATTAATTCTAAAAAATAGCGAAGCCTGTTTATCATTTCATTGCCGGTTATTGATTTAAAGAAAACACCAAGCTTATTTAAAACTTGGTGTTTTTCTAAATGGGATCATATTTTTGATGTTGGATGAAATTATCCACCGGATTTTTTGGCTTTGTAGCCCTCCTGAAGTAAGATTTGCAATACCTTATCTCTATGGTCTCCCTGGATGAGTATTTCACCGTCTTTGGCACTTCCCCCTACACCACATTTGCTTTTCAGAAGTTTTCCAAGCTCTTTGAGGTCATCTTCTTTTCCAATAAAACCTTCGATCAAAGTCACTTGCTTGCCTCCCCTGGATTTTTTATCCAACATGACTTTCAGGTTTTGCTGTTTGGCAGGAATTGTTTCTGCCTCAGGATTTCCACCAAAATCAAAATTGAAATCTTCACGGGTCGAAAACACTACACCATCCCTTTTCTTCCAATCGTTGTTTTTATTTTTGGACATGTTATTTTTTTGATTTCATAGTCCATACAGGTCTTTTGGCTGCATTGACCACATCTTCAGCAATACTGCCGCTCAATAGATGCAAGAAACCTGTTCTGCCATGAGTTGCCATAGCAATCATATCCGCGTTCATATCTTCTGCATATTCCAAAATTCCATCTTCCTCTGACGCACTGTTGTACACCTCCATGGATGCTGCCTCAACCTCAAAATCTTCCACAAATGCCTTCATTTTTTCTTTAGAGGTCCTGGTATTTTCAAAAATGCTCGGAGTATTTATTTTTACAAGATGTAGTTCAGCGTTTATTGTAGCTATGGCAGTCTTAAGTCTTGCTACCACATCTCCGGGCACCTCATTGAAGTCGCTTGCAAAAACCACTTTTTGGATATCCTTGGGAGAAACCTTGCTTTTGATTGTCAAAACCGGGCAACTGGAATTCCGGACCACTTTTTCGGTATTGCTTCCTATCAAAACTTCCTCAATGCCTGAAGAACCCTTGCTTCCCATAATAACAATATCAGCTTTGGCATCCAGTATTTCTTTGGAGATGCCGGCAAAAGGATTACCAAAAACCATTTTGGTTTCAAAAGAAAAACCTTGGTCTTTATATTTTGCCTCAAATTCGGCCATTTGCTTTTTCCTTTTATCTATCAACTCTATCATAAAAATCTGTGAGCCTTCATTGCTGAAAGCGCCGGCTTCACCAAAACTGTTAAAGCTCTGGGGAGTAGGTAGTTCTATGACATGGAAAAGTTTAAGATGGTTTTGGGTTCTTTCAGCCATTTCTTTGGCAAAATCCAAAGCATAACCAGCTTCTTTGGAAAAATCGTAGGGTACAAGAATAGTTTTCATGATATAGGGTGTTTATTGATGCAGGAAAATACAAAAAATACATCAATACCATCAATAGCTTTAGCTATTTATCTAAAAAAATAATATTCCTGCCCCAAAAGCCAGAACCCAAAGTAGGGTTGAAACAGCCATTTTCTTGAGATAGGGATCCAGATTTTTGGAAATTTTCTCATTTTTAACGCCAATACCAACTTTTATCATCAGTGGCAAAATAAAAAGTGCCGTTAAACATCCCCAGTTTTGCTGGGACAAGGCAAAGAACAACAAAAAGACATTTCCTCCTAAGATCAAAAGCCAATTGTAGACTACCGCATTTTTTCTTCCTATTCTGACCGGGATGGATTTTTTTCCAGCTTTGGTGTCTGAAGTAATATCTCTGATATTATTGATATTCAAAACGGCAGTACTGAAAAACCCTAAAGAAACTGCCGGCATCAAAATGGAAGGGTTGAAAGAAAGACTGTGCAGGAAATATGTCCCGATAACTCCTAAAAGTCCAAAAAACAAAAAAACTGAGATGTCCCCCAAACCGATATAGCCATAAGGATTTTTCCCTGATGTATAGGATACTGCTGCAAATATTGCTGCAATTCCGAGTCCTAAAAAGATAAAAAAAAGTTTCCAGTCTTCCAGTGAAACATAGAGCAATAAGAGACCTGAAACCAACGAAAGTGATCCCACTAAGATCATAGCTCTTTTCATTTCCATAAGACTGATGACACCTGATTGAACTGCACGGATAGGACCTTCCCTGTCTTTGCTGTCTGCCCCATGGACACTATCTCCATAATCATTGGATAAATTCGAAAGGATTTGAAGAAAGACGGTCGTAAGTGCCGCAAGAACAAAAACCTCAATTCTGAAAACCTGATAGAATGCAGCTAAAAATGAACCCGTCAGAATGCTGGACAAGGCCAATGGGAGGGTTCTTAATCTAATGGCATGAAGCCAAGCTTGTTTTTTATTGGATAAAGTAATCTCCACGGTTCAAATTTTGGCAATAATACAAAAAAGACCTGTTTCCAAAAAGAAACAGGCCCTGTGGTTATAAACAACTTCTACTAAGCTTCAATTAATTTGATTATTTCTTCATCCATTGGTTTGACCGAAGAAGGGAAAAACTTGACCAATTCTCCATTTTCATTGATTAAATATTTACAGAAATTCCAAGATGGTTCCTTGTCATTCCAACCATTCAAATCCTTGTCTGAAAGCCATCTGTACAAGGGATCCTTGTCAGAACCTTTCACTGACACTTTATCCATCATTTTGAAAGTGACACCATAATTCTCAGAGCAGAATTGTTTGATTTCTTCATTGGTACCAGGCTCCTGACCGCCAAAATTATTTGCAGGGAATCCGATAATGGTTACTTTGTCTCCATGGGCTTCATGCAATTTCTGCAGATCGGCATATTGAGGAGTATAGCCACACTTGGAAGCCACATTTACCAACAATAACTTTTGACCTTTGAATTTAGAGAAATCAACTTCTTCGCCGTTGATATCTTTCATTTTGAAATCATAAATGGATTTTTCCATAAGAAGTTGTTCAAGACTTGTGATTTGATTGCTATCGGTTTTTTGTTTTTGTACGCTTGAAGTACAAGCAAACGCGATGATGGCGAAAACGATTAAGATTTTTTTCATAGTTACATTCGATCTGGGACTTTTATTCCTAATAACTTCATACCTGCTTTGATTGTTTTTGCAGTCAATGAAGAAAGTGCTATTCTAAAGGACTGTACTTGGGAATCCGATTCATTGAAGATGGATAACTCTGCATAGAACCTATTATATTCCTTTGCCAGGTCAAATAAATACTGTGCAATTTGGGAAGGGGAAAATTCTTCTCCTGCCTGTTTGATTTTTTTCTCAAAATCAGACAAAATTACAATTAAATCTCTCTCTGCATCCTGAAGTGTATCCAAATCCGAAAACCCGGTTGGATCGTAATCCACTCCAATCTGATCTGCTTTTCTCAAAATTGACGAGATCCGGGCATGGGAATATTGGATAAAAGGGCCTGTATTCCCTTGGAATTCAATGGATTCCTGAGGGTTAAACAGCATTCTTTTTTTAGGGTCTACTTTCAAAAGAAAGTATTTCAAAGCTCCCATACCAAGAATCTCGTAAAGTTCCTTGGCCTGTTCAGGGTTGAATCCTTCAATTTTTCCAAGCTCTTTGGTGTGCGATTCGGCAGTAGCGATCATCTCATCCATCAGATCATCTGCATCGACCACAGTCCCTTCACGTGATTTCATTTTACCTGTGGGCAAATCCACCATGCCATAGGAAAGGTGATACAGACCATTGCCATAAGGCCTTTCCAGTTTACGCATGATTTTGAACAATACATCAAAATGATAGTCCTGTTCATTGCCAACAACATAGACTGATTTATCGAATTTGAAATCACTATACTTCAATTCGCAAGTTCCCATATCCTGGGTAATGTACACAGAAGTGCCATCAGCTCTCAATACAAGTTTTTCATCCAATCCTTCCCCGCTGAGATCTACCCACACAGAACCGTTTTCCTTTTTGTAAAAAATCCCCTTTGATAGTCCTTCTTCGACAATATCTTTACCTAATAAGTAGGTGTCTGATTCATAATAAAATTTATCAAAATCAACCCCCATCTTCTTATAAGTGGCTTCAAAACCTGCATAAACCCAGGAATTCATTTTTTTCCAAAGACTGACTACTTCCTCATCACCGGCTTCCCAAAGGCGTAGCATATCCTGAGCTTCCAGTATCAGGGGAGCGATTTTTTTGGCTTCTTCCTCAATATGTCCTTTCCCAACCAGATCTGAGATCTGTTTTTTGTACTCTTTATCAAAAATCACATAGTATTTACCTGCCAAATGATCACCTTTTAAACCGCTTGATTCAGGAGTTTCACCATTTCCACAATGTCTGTATGCCACCATGGATTTGCAGATATGGATACCGCGATCATTTACCAAATTGGCTTTGATGACCTCGTAGCCGTTTGCTTTCAATATTTCCGAAACAGCATATCCAAGAAAATTATTTCTCAGGTGTCCCAGGTGGAGAGGTTTGTTGGTGTTTGGGGAACTGTATTCCACCATCACTTTCTGTCCATTTGCAGGCATTTGACCCAAGGACTTATTCTGGTATAATCCTTTGAAAATCTCAAGCCAGGATGCTTCACTTACGGAAATGTTGAGGAAACCTTTAACCACATTAAAGGCATTTACTGGTGCACAGTTGGAAACGAGGTATTCACCGATTTTGGCACCGCTGATTTCAGGATTGAGCTTGGTGACTTTCAAAAACGGGAAAACCACAAAAGTGAATGTTCCTTCAAACTCTTTTTTGGTAGGCTGAAGAGATATTTCCTCTTCACCTACTTGATGGTCAAACAGTTCTTTAAAAGCCTGTTCAAGGGAATATATAATCTGTCTTTCTAAATTCATTTTCTATTTATAAACTGCCTTAGTAAGGTTCATTATTTTTTCAGAAATTTTCGACAAGCGATTTGGTAGTGGCTTCCAGAATATCAAAGGCATTTTCGGCCATGAGGTTTTCTGAATCCAAAGTAGGATTTACTTCCACTATTTCCCAACAACATACTCTTTTATCCTTGATCAATTCTTCATTGAGTTGAAGAGCTTCTTCCACTGTCAGGCCATCCGGTACGGGAGTTCCTGTACCTAATGAAATAGAAGAATCCAGACTGTCCACATCAAAAGATATGTAAATCTGATCGCAATCTTTTAAGATTGCAAGGGTTTCCTGTGCTACCTTTTTGATACCTTTTGATCTTACCTCTGCCGTTGGGAAGTTTTTTATTTTATATTTTTCTATAAGAAAATCCTCAGGTTCTTCTGTATCCCTCACTGAAATAAACACAATGTCTTCAGGCTTTATTTTCGGGAAATCACCACCAATTTTCTTGATTTTTTCCCAAAAAAGGATGGTCTCTTCTGAAAGTTCATTGACCTGACATTCCAGGTTGTCTGTTTGAATGCACATGGCCAAGGGCATGCCGTGCATATTGCCGGAAGGGGTGGTGTAAGGAGTATGTAAATCGGCATGCGCATCTATCCAGATCACACCCAATCTTTTTTCAGGTTGGGCAGCTTTGATCCCCATAATGGTGCCGGCAGCAGTGGAATGGTCTCCGGCTAGGACAATGGGAAATTTTTTGTCCAACCTAAGCGATTCGATGCTACTGTAGACATTTTTCAGTACATGGTAAACCCCATCGATATATTTGGCATTTGGAAATTTATTTCCCCTAAACAGAAAATTATTGGCATCCTGAACATGTACCGGTTCAAACTTGGTAAAAAAATCAGAAGTCTTGTCCAGACTTGCTATTTTTAGAGCATCAATTCCAAGACTTGCCCCTCTTGTACCGGCGGCGATTTCTGAACGGACCTCAACTAGCTTGATATCTCTCATAAAATTATTTTCTAGGGTTTATTGTAATTAGCTTTTGGTGCCGCAAAAGTAGCGATTTGAGAGAGGAGAACCAAGGGAGAGAGGTAAAGGGTAGATTTGAGATTTTAGATTTTAGATTTTAAAATTAAGAAGCAAAGAAGCGAGAGGCGAGAAATTAGAGCCAAGAAACAAGAGGCAAGAACCAAGAACACAAAACCCCTTTAACCTTTGGAAAGTAAACAAAAAATTGGATGGAAGACTGCAGCAGGACTGGTAATTGCCAATATGGTTGGGACTGGAGTTTTTACTAGCTTGGGTTTTCAAGTAATGGATAGCCAAAATACCTGGAGCATCATTTTACTATGGATGATAGGAGGAGGGATGGCGCTAATTGGAGCGCTTGTTTATGCTGAATTGGGAACCCATTTCAAAAAATCCGGTGGCGATTATGTTTTTCTTTCCAGAATCTTTCACCCGGTTGCGGGTTATTTATATGCTTGGATTTCACTTACAGTAGGTTTTTCAGCCCCAATCGCTATTGCGGCCATGGCGATGGTCCAATATTGGGAGCCGCTCATCGGATATAATAACAGCCTGTCTTTAGGTATTGCTTCCATTCTTCTGGTCAGTGTATTTCATTCCTACTCCGTCTCGCAATCCGGAACGGTTCAGAATATTCTTACCACAATTAAATTGGTATTCGTTTTTTCTTTGATTGTGATTGGCGCTTTATGGGCTCCTGGCTTAGTCGAAAGCAGTTTTGATTTCAGTTCTTCCTGGACAAAAGAAATTGTGAGGCCAGGTTTTGCCGTATCAATGGTTTTTGTTTTTTATGCTTATACCGGATGGAATTCGGCTGCATATATTGTGGAGGAAATAGATTCACCTAGAATAAGTTTGCCCAAAGCTTTGATTTCAGCTACTTTTTTGGTGATGTTGTTGTATGTACTTATTCAGTTGGTATTGTTGAAACATGCCAGCATTGAACAGCTTTCCGGCAAAGTTCAGGTAGCTACCTTGGCTTTTGGCAATCTTTTTGGACAGCAGGGAGTTTTTTGGGTGAGTCTTTTTATCGGAATACAATTGATCGCTACCATTAGCGGCTATACTTGGGTTGGTCCGAGAGTTACCAATGCCATGGCCAAAGAATTCAGATTTTGGAAACCTTTGGGCAAGGTGAATTCCAAAGGAGTTCCTGTCCGTGCTATTTGGTTCAATACAGCTGTCAGTTTGATTCTGATGTTTTCAGGATCATTTGAAGCCGTGTTGCTTTATGCAGGATTTGTATTGCAACTGATGGGTACCATGACCATAGGTTCTTCAATGTTGTTGAAAAAAGCAGAGGGATTCAGAAGTCCATTTAAGCCTTGGTTGTCCGTGATTTATATTTTTTTTAGCATTTGGATAATGGTTTTCATGTTATATGACCGTCCAAAAGAAAGCCTTTTCGGATTGGGTATAATATTGATAGGTTTCATCGTTTTTTTATTTGATAAGAAAAAAGTGTCAGAAAATTCCACCAACTGAAATATGATCAATTCTAAATTGCCACAAGTCGGAACGACAATTTTCACTGTAATGTCGAAATTAGCTGCGGATAATAAAGCCATAAACTTATCACAGGGTTTTCCGGGATTTGATTGTTACCCTTACTTACAGGATCTGGTAAGTGAATATTTGAGGAAGGGATTCAATCAATATGCCCCAATGAGTGGCGTGGAGGATTTGAAAAACCGTTTGGCAGAAAAAACCAAAATCTTATATGACATCCAATTGAATGCGGAAGAAGAGATAACGGTAGTCTCGGGAGCTACAGAAGCACTCTATGCTGCTGTGACTGCCGTAGTCAGAAATGGAGATGAGGTCATTTTGTTGGAACCTGCCTATGACAGTTATGCCCCTGCAGTGGTGCTGAATGGAGGTGTACCGGTTTATGTCTCCTTGAATTTACCGGATTTTTCTGTTGACTGGGGAAAAGTTAAAGCTGCCATAACTGATAAAACAAGGTTGATCATGGTCAATACACCACATAATCCCTGTGGCTATGTATGGACTCAGGAAGACCTGAATACCCTTGCGGAGTTGATCAAAGACAGGGAGATTTATGTGGTCAGTGATGAGGTATATGAACATATTACCTTTGACGGAAAGAAACACCTTTCTTTAATGACCCACTCACTACTGAGAGAAAGGACTTTTGTGTGCTGTTCTTTTGGGAAGACCTTTCATATTACCGGTTGGAAATTGGGCTATTGTCTTGCCCCAAAAGATCTGACATCTGAATTCAGAAAGATCCATCAGTTTCTTACTTTTAGCAGTTGCACGCCAATGCAATATGCTCTGGCAGAATACATGACAGAACCCTCCCGGTACATATACCTGAATGAATTCTATCAAAAAAAGAGGGACTTATTTTGTGAAGGTCTCAAAAACACACCATTTAAATTTACCCCGGCGCAGGGTAGTTTTTTTCAGTTGGTGTCTTATGGACATTTGTCAGAAGAGTCAGATTATGAGCTAGCCGTCAGGTTGACCAAAGAAATAGGCGTGGCAAGCATACCTGTATCTGTTTTTTACCATGACCAAAAAGACCACAAGATGCTCAGATTTTGTTTTGCTAAGGACGAGGAAGTACTGGAACAGGCTTTGGGCTTGTTGAGCAGACCTTTATTCTGATTTTAATCTATTTTGGACAAGATGATAACTATGGAGTTGGCCTCAACATGATAGGAACCATTGGCAAGTGGCTTGGCATGTTGCCAGAGACAAATATCTTCGGGAGAATCCAATGCAGTATCTATCCACCGACTCCAGGTGACCTTTTTGCCATCAACTTCCCGGGGAACTTCAAAAGTCAGGGCTTTTCTATACGCATTGACCATATAATGCATGGCCATCTTTCCGCTCAGGGCATTGATGGTCATGGCAATACTATGGGAATTATAAGACCAATCAGGGTTCTTGAGTTTGACACCGTGCCATTGAATAGTTGACTGGGAAAGAAATTCCCTTAGGCTGAGATTGAAATTTGCCTGGGCGGATTCCCTTTTCAGCCTTTTCTTGATAAGAATTTTCACAAATCTGAAAATGTCCCCGTTTTTTTGTAAGAGGTCCCAATCAAACCAGGAGAGCTCATTGTCCTGACAATAGGCATTATTATTCCCTTTTTGGGTATGTAGGATTTCATCGCCCATCAAGAGCATCGGGGCGCCGAGAGAAAGCATATTCAATGTCAGAAAGTTTTTTATCTGTCGCCTTCGAAGTTTGAGTATTGCCTGATTGTCGGTAGGGCCTTCTATTCCGCAGTTCCAACTCAGATTTTCATTGTTTCCGTCTTGGTTGTTTTCTCCGTTGGCTTCATTGTGTTTTTTATTGTAGGAAACCAGGTCATGTAAGGTAAAGCCATCATGGCAGGTTATAAAATTGATGCTTTGCTCCAATTCCCTGTTTTTGGCTTCATACATATCCGGACTGCCAATCAAGCGGGTCACAAAAGGACCTACTTTTCCTTTATCCCCCCTCATAAAACTCCTCACATCATCCCGGAATCTCCCATTCCATTCTTTCCAACTGTCTCCTGTGAAATTGCCGACTTGGTACAAACCCGCTGCATCCCATGCCTCAGCAATCAATTTGGTTCCAGCCAGAATCGGGTCAGACTCAATATCCCAAAGAATGGGTGCGTTTTCGATGGGGTTGCCTTTTTCATCTCGGGACAAAACAGAAGCAAGGTCAAATCTGAATCCATCCACATGCATATCCCTGACCCAAAAATGAAGACTTGAAAGGATCATTCTACGCACTATAGACTGATTAGCATTTAGTGTGTTCCCCGTACCCGAAAAATTCTTGTATTTAGACCTATCATTGTCAAGGATATAATAAACGCTGTTGTCTATCCCGCGGAAAGTATAAGTGGGTCCTTCTTCATGATTTTCAGCAGTATGGTTGAAGACGACATCCAAAATCACCTCTATGCCTGCTTTATGGAAGGCTTTCACCATATCCCTGAAGTCATTCAAAACCTGAAGCGGATCTTTTCCGGAGCTGTACCCCTGATGTGGGGCAAAGAAAGAAATCGGACTGTATCCCCAATAATTTACCCGGCCTTCCGGCGCATCTTGTCTGTCAAATTGGAAAATGGGAAGTAGTTCCACCGCTGTGATACCCAACTCGACCAAATAGGGGATTTTTTCAATTAAACCCAGGAAGGTTCCTCTTTTACCTTCCTCAACCCCTGAATTGGCTCTTTTGGTAAATCCGCCAACATGGAGTTCATATATAACCGTTCTGGAAAAAGGACTTCTCGGATGTTCATCTCCTTCCCAATCATATTGGCTAAGGTCCACCAATACGCTTTTCATGGACCTGGCAGAGGAATCCCCAAAAACACTCAAGGCTTTGCGGTTATATCCATCAGGTATCGTTACTGATTTGGCATAAGGGTCTAAAATTACTTTTGAAGCATCAAATCTATGGCCCTTTGCAGGATTGAATGGACCATGAATCCTGTAACCGTACAATTGACCTGGCTTTACACCTTCAACAAACACGTGCCAATACTTGTAAGTCTTGTTGATGTTTGGATCCAATCTGATTGATTGACTGGGTTTTGTGTCTTCTGCCTTATCAAAAAACAACAACTCTACCCATTCTGCATTTTTGGAAAATAAACAGAAATTAATACCTCCATGCATAAAGGAGGGGCCAATAGGGAAACTTTGCCCAGGACTGTGCTTATATTTTAATTTACGGGGTGACATTGGGGTGATATCTGATGCAAAGGAAACAATTTTCTGAAAATTTCAAAGATTAATCTAAAAACTGAAAATGAAAGATAGTGTTTTTTTCTCTGCTTTTGATGTCACAATTTTTTTTTGAAATTGGGTTTGTTATAAAAAAAGTCGCAAACTGAAAGGAGATTACCTTCCAAAGACATTGTTAAAATTATTAAAAGCAAAAAAAATATGCAATAAACCCTACAAAAATTATAGGGTAATTAGGAAATTATAAAACCTTCGATTACTTTTGAATCATTCAATTAATATCTAAAGTTATGAGTTCACAATCACTATCTACTTCATTCGCAGCAAATGAATCATTTGCTTTCCAAAAAATCACCAAAAAGCAAGAGATCAATGGTATAGGATTGAATCCATTGGAAATCATGGAAAGTTGCGAAATGGTGAATGTGATCGAGACCGCTTCATTTGATTTCCCGAATTTCCCAGAGGCCAAAAAGAGTTTCCAAGTAATCTACTTTGAGCTTTCTGAAGAATTTCATGCGATAAAGGGACTTTTTAATGGTCTAATCAATTTAGGTCATAAGGATGCTGTAATCCTTGATTTTGAGAAGGAATTGTCACGGTATTCCTTAAAATTTTATGTTTCTGAGGAAGAAGGAGTCAAAAATTATCTGACGAAAATTTTCAGATTTATTTCAGATGAAATCAGATTCAAACAGATTTTGAAAAAGTCCATTGCAAACCAAAAAGCATTTGCCAAAGAAGAGCAATTCCTGAAAATGGAGCTTTTCGCCTAATGTTTTCTGAATATTAAATCTTACAAAAAGGGGAGCTTCCATTTGGATTTTCCCCTTTTTTCGTTTGAATTACCAATATTAAAAGCAAGTTTTGTAGTTGGTTTTCAAGCATTAAATCGACTATTAAAATGAATAAATACATTGATCTCATTCAGCAGACCTTTGATTTCCCTACAAAGGAGTTTCATGTAGATAATAACGAACTCCATTTCAACGGTGTCAACCTGATGGAGATCATCAAAACTTATGGTACGCCGCTAAAGCTTACCTATTTACCCAAGATTTCGGAGAACATTCAAAATGCCAAAACCTATTTTGGCAACGCCATAGAAAAGCATGAGTATAAAGGAAAATATACTTATTGCTATTGTACCAAGTCGTCCCATTTTAGTTTCGTATTGGATGAGGCTCTGAAAAACGATATCCATATCGAAACCTCTTCAACTTTCGATATTCCTTTGGTCAGAAGCCTGTATGAAAAGGGTAAAATCACCAAAGAGACTTACATTATTTGTAATGGCTTTAAAAGGGAACTGTACAAGAAATATGTGTCTGAATTATTGAATGATGGGTTTGTGAACTGTATTCCGATATTGGATAACCTTTCCGAAATCGACTATTATTTGGAACATGTAAAAGTTCCCTTCCAGGTTGGTATCAGGATTGCGGCAGATGAGGAACCTAAATTTGGTTTTTACACCTCTAGACTTGGGGTCAGGTACAATGATATCATCAGTCTCTATGAGGAAAAAATCAAGGATAATCCGAATGTAACTTTGAAAATGCTTCATTTTTTCCTTAACTCCGGCATCAAGGATACGGCCTATTATTGGTCTGAACTGACCCGCTTTATCCAAAAGTATGTTGATTTGAAAAAGGTAGCGCCTTCTCTTGATTCCATGGATATTGGAGGTGGGTGGCCCATCAAATACAATGTGTTTTTTGATTATGATTATCAGTATATGGCCGAACAAATTGTGAAAAACATTAAATGGATGTGTGCCAAAAACCATACAGATGAACCGAATATTTTCACAGAATTCGGAAGCTACACAGTAGGTGAAAGCGGTGCTGTTTTATACTCTATTTTGGATGAAAAATTACAGAATGATAAGGAATTATGGTATATGATAGATGGCAGCTTCATCACACAATTGCCTGACAGTTGGGGAATGAACCAAAAATACATCATGCTTGCAGTAAACAATTGGGATGAAGAGTACCATAATATAAGTCTTGGGGGATTGACCTGCGACAGTATGGATTATTATAATTCCGAGGCCCATCAGTTCAATATTTACCTTCCCAAAATCGAAGAGGGCAGAAAACAATATATAGGCTTCTTCCATACTGGGGCTTATCAGGAATCTCTCGGAGGTTATGGAGGAATTCAGCATTGTCTCATTCCTGCACCCAAGCACGTCATCATTGACAGAAATAAAGACGGCAGCATCAAACATTGGCTTTTTGCTTCAGAACAAGACAGTGAAAGTATGCTGAAAATACTTGGCTATTGATCAATTCCTGACCACGTTTCAAAAAAAAAACGTGGTTTTTTTGAACGATTAGGGAAGAAATCCGGTAATTTATAAAGTGACATTTGTCACAATTATGAAATCATGAACATTTCAATCAACTTGTTTCTTGCCATTTGTATAAGACTGTTGCTGGTTCAGGAAGATATAAAGATTACCTATATTAATACATCTCCAATCGAAAAGTCTGAATGGACTTATTTTAAAAAAACTGCATCGGATAATACGGACCGGGCAGAAAAAATATTGAAAGATGTTGAAGCTGGACTTCGTGCCTATGCCAAGAAGAAAGGAGCTTCAACAATTGAAATTTACATTATTGATCAACAACATGGGGAATTGCCTACCGAATCACAGTATGGAAAAAAAGGGTTTGTGGAAATTCTATTTTCTTTAAAGAGTTATAGTTGAAATAAAACCAAATGAATTGTTGTTTCGATTTTCACCAATTATCAATTAATTATTATTTAAAAAATTAATTTAGAATATGGGTATTTTAAATTTTGTGTATTCAAAACTCAAGCAATAAAAAAAGGTAGGACAATTATTAAATGAAGATATTTCTATAGAGATACACTTTCAAGTTTATGATTTCTAATATTTCAGTTTTCAGATTTTTGGTCTTGCTGTATTTTCTTACATCAATCGATGTTTTTGGACAAGCGTCATATAAAGGCAAATTTAATTTCAATGGTATTGAAGGGGTCGGGGATTTTAAATACACATTAAAGGATAATAACAGAGCGATACTTGATGGACCATTTTCATTTTCAAGTATCAGAGTAGATTCTTTGGATAAAAGGCGCCTTTACAAGCTAAATATTTCTGGAACATATTCTTCAAACCAAAAAGAAGAAAAATGGACTTATGAGGATGAAACCCATTTGGTCAAAATAAATGATGTCAAGGATTTTTCCGCCCTTATTTCACTTGAAAGTAACAATAAAATACTGTCTGCTTCTTATAAAGATAATTTACCGCATGGACCCTGGAGTCTAAGAGAAAATGTCTTTCGAGACGAAAATCTCAGGGCAAAATCCAGAAGTTACAATTTGAGGTTTTCTGAGGGGGACATCTTAGGGGATTTCAAATTCGAGGAATATCAGGGGGAGGATATCATTCAAGTCTCCGGTGAAACCATTCAAAACGGTGTGATGGATGGAAATTGGGAGTTCAATTATATTATTGATGGGAAATTAATTAAAGAAAGCAGAAGGTATGAAAACGGGTTTCTTATAGGCCTCAATAAAGTTGAAGCTGAATCGGGACTGATTATCGAAGAGGTGATATATTTCAATACAATCAATAAACTAAATGATATTGCGGAGGGTAAAAAAGTGGGTTTTCGGATTGCTGACAATCTGTTTGGGTTGATGTTCAATGACGGGTTCAGGGATTTATCCACAGAATATTCGGGTCAGACACAGGGAAATAAAGTATTGGAAGACTTTTTGATAAAAATATTATCCTACGACACCTTATTTGTGAACCAACAAAACGAAATGATTCAATACCCTATCCATACCAAACGGTTTAAGTATGACATTTCTGAAGAAGAACTTAAGGATATTGAAGCGCTGAAAAAAGAGTTTGACAAACTTGAAAATGATGTCAAAGTACTCGCTTCAAGGAATGCTTTGGCAATAAACAGGTTTAGAAAAGATTCATTGTCATTTGCCTATGAGTTTTTCCAATACAATGTTGAAAAATTAAAGGCTTTCAAAAATGTTGTGGATATTTTTTCTTCTGAAGATATATATTATATCGATCAATCAATTTTTTCAAGAGAGGGGTTTAGTTTTTTAACTGCTGTTGACACCATTAGTTATGAATTTGAAGAGAAGCAATTTTTTAAGGAAGTAGAGTACACAAGTCTTGCGGATAACAATAAAAATCTCATTGAATTATTCAGGTCTTATTTGATGGAAAAACAGAATAAAGTCAATGAGGTAGGGGCCTACATTATGAAAGAATTGGCCCAAATCAGACAAAGCGAAGAACTGGAGTCAGTCGAAAATGAAATTTTGGATATTAAAACCAGGATAGATTCACTTTACAATTCTTTTTATTCTGATGATATTTCAATTAATCAGGCGGTCAATGAGATCAAAAAGAATATTCTCATTTCTGAATTCAATGATTTGAATGAAAAATATTCCTTGACTTCAGTTTATGAGGAAAGGTTTGCTACAGGACTTGAGATTGTAGAACTTCTCGAAGTGGCAGAGTCCATCATCCTTGAAATGCCCAAATTTGTAAACGCGTGGTCGGAGGTAAGGGAACAATATACAGAGGTTACTTTAGATCCCTTCACATTTAACCCGACTTTTAGAGTACTGAGAAAAAGACGGATTGTGGAGGCCGGTGAACGCGTTTATAATACTTATTTGGAAAATTTGAGAAACGAAGAGACTTATAAAAATATCAAAGATCATTTGCTCGATATTGAAAATTTACTTTTTAAAATGAAAGAATTAAGGGAGGGCAATACCAATAAGCTTGAAAGAAGATTAAGCACGGAAAGCGATATTTCTCAGATCAAAAAAATCTTGGGACTATGATGTATGGAGGGAAAGACTTATCATTTTCAGCTGCATGGAAGCTGCTGATATTGTTCTTTATTTGCTTTAGAATAAATAGTTTCTCATTTGGCCAAGGTTCAGAATCTGATTCTGTGAGACAAAGAGAAACATTTGGAGGTCAGTTTCTATGGACCGGTATTTATACCAAGTATAGGATAGGTGAAAAGTTGTGGTACAATGGTGAATACCATATTCGGACCAGGGACAATTTCATCAATGAAATGAATCAATTGTACATCAGGTTGGGTCTTTCTTATCTTCTTACAAATAATTTTGAAATTACAGGAGGTATTGTCACGCCATTTTATTGGGTGGACGAAAAACAATATCCCGAAAACACCCCTCTGGATAAAGTGGTGCCTCAATTTAGATTTTGGCAACAGTTCCTTTTTATCCAGCCGGTAGGAAGAGTAAAAGTTTACCACCAAATCAGGTTGGAACAGAGATGGAGGAGAGATTTTATTGTGGATTCCCCTTTCGAACTGACACATAGATTCAGGTATAAATTGATGGCTTATGTACCGATCAACTCAAAGGAATTACAGAAAAAGACCTTGTTTTTGTCCCTTTACAATGAGATTTTTATTCAGGCAGGGAGATCAATCCAACTTAATTTTTTGGAAGACAATAGGTCATTTATTGGTTTGGGCTATATTCTGAATGAAAATATTCAGATCCAAACCGGATATATGAGAAGCATTCAGCAAAGGTCCAATGGATTTGATTTCAATGACCGGGATATCGTCAGGGTAAGTTTATACCATAATTTTGATTTTTACTACAAAAAGAAAATATCCCAATCTGAAAGTATAGTCCCGAACTTTTATTAAACACACTTATTTTGATTGGATTGGGAATTTACAAAATCAAAGCTTCCTTAGATTGATTCCGCATGGTCTATTTTCTCTCCATTCAAAGAGAGATAACCCCCCATACAATCCGCCGTCATACAGCTATGAACAGGCAAAATACCCAATAGGTCTCCCACTTTCACCTGAGCGAGAAGTTCGTCAGATGCCTTAATAATACCATGTTCCTGGGAAATGCTTTTTAGATAAGATCGTCCAAAGGGGATACTCCAACCGTTTTCATTCAAAATCACGACCTCCCCGAAGTTTTTACTGCCATCCGGTTCCATGAGCACATCTTTGGCCAAATGCACACCGCCACCGTGTATTAGGATTTCTTTCCTTTCTTTTTTGATATCCACTACCGGTACCGCTAGGGCAACTGCCACATCCTCTCTTTTGCAGCTTCCGAGATTGACCTGCATCATATCATAGAAAACGAAGTTGCCCGGACCGATTTCATCCACGTCCCCGAAATCTTCCATCACAGAACAACCGGGTGTGTCACCGAGCCTAGTAACCAGTTTTGGGTATTCAGTGCTGTATTTGTTTTTGAGCATGTTGAGGGCAGCTAAACTTTCCTCATATATTTTTGCCTTATCTGCAGTATAGTATGTATGTCCGGGATGCAGATAAAATCCTTTAAATCTAAGTTTATCGGTACTTTTAGCCTTTCTTAAAATGGCTTCTATCAATCCAAAATCAGAAACTTCCACTCCGGTTCTCCCATACCCCGCATCAATTTCTATAAAAAAACCAACAGGGTAATCCAGATCTTTAGCCAGTTTTTCTGTGACAGCTTCATTGATCAATTGTACAGAAAGAGATTGGTTTTTAGCCAATTCACTGAGTTTTTTTGTTTCAAGTGGGTTGAAGGGAAAGGCTATATGAATATTTTCCCAACCATGTCCGCAAAAGTATTCAGCCATTTTGATGGATGAAACGGTGATTTCTGTGATGCCATATTCCTTCGCCCATTCTCCCACTTCATGTGATTGGGATGTTTTAAAATGCGGAACAAGTTTCTTTCCTTGGAATTTGGCTTTCAGGGCCATTTTCTTCAGGTTGTTCCTACATATTTTTTCGTCCAATAATAAAGTGGGGGAGGTGATTTGGGATAAGTATGACATGGAAATAAAGTTATGATGGTTTGAAGCCTGAAATTAGGAAAAATAGCCTGAATAATTCAACCCCAACCCCGGTAGGGGTTGAATTAGACTTAACACCTGTCCGACTTCCTAGCTTTTCCCTCCCCATTGACTCCTATATCCCCTTCCCAAATCCCCAAACCACCATTGATTCGATTACCTTATTCATACTTTGGGTTTTTTGGTATATTTAGCGACAATTGAATAAACCTAATAACCTAGAACCACTTTATGAAAGTAATCTCCCGTATCCCCAATCAATTGATCGCTATTCTGTTATTGATTTCATTTGGGTTTTCATGTGCCAAAAAAGCACCTGTGGACCTTCGCATCAAGCAGTTGGAACAGGAAGAAGTCAAAAAACTCGCTTCCACCATTGAATCCATTGTCAGTCCAAAACTGGCGGAGGGTCTTAGCCTTTCCTTATGGGCGGTGGATTCCCTGATTTTTGACCCCATTTCTATTCAAGTTGACGATGAGGGTACACTCTATTATTCAAGAACCAACCGTCAGAAAGGATCCGAGTTTGACATTCGAGGCCATCAGGATTGGGAAATTGAATCCATCAAATTGCAATCTGTCGAAGATAAAAGGGCTTTTCTCAGGAAAGAATTATCTCCTGAAAGATCTGATTTCAATACTTGGTTGAAAGATCTCAACGGTGATGGTTCCCATGATTGGAGGGATATGTTGGTCCAGAAAGAGCAGATTTTCAGGGTAAGAGATACCGATGGGGACGGGCTTGCGGATTTTTCTCAAGTGATGGTAGAGGATTTCCACGAAGAAGTGACTGATGTGGCCGGGGCAGTGTTGATGCATGAAGGGGATTTATTTGTAGGTGTAGGTCCTGATATGTGGAGATTGAAAGATAAAAACGGAGATGGCTTGATGGATGAAAAAGAATCTATTTCCAATGGCTATGCGATTCATATAGGTTTTGGTGCTCATGGAATGTCCGGGGCAAAAGTCGGCCCGGATGGAAGGATTTATTGGGGCATTGGAGATATTGGTTTCAATGGAACCGATAAAGAAGGCAATCAATGGAAATACCCCAACAGAGGTGTAGTAGTCCGGTCTAATCCTGATGGAACTGATTTTGAAGTGTTTGCCATGGGTGTCAGAAATACCCATGAGTTTACCTGGGATGAATACAATAACTTAATTTCGGTTGATAATGACGGAGACCATAGAGGCGAAAGTGAAAGATTGGTATACCTTGTTAACGGTTCAGATACAGGTTGGAGGATCAACTGGCAATTTGGTAAATACCGAGATCCCGATAACAATACTTATAAAGTTTGGATGGATGAGAACATGTACAAACCAAGACATGAAGGTCAGGCTGCTTATATCACTCCGCCCATTATCAATTATGTCAATGGACCGACGGGAATGGTTTACAATCCCGGAACGGCATTAAGTCCAAAATGGAAAAACCATTTTTTTGTGGTTGAATTTGTGGGTTCTCCGGCAGGGTCCGGAATCCATGCCTTTACGCTTAAGCCAAAGGGAGCAACCTTTGAATTGGACAAAACAGAAAAAGTACTGGGAGGAGTATTACCTACAGGCTTGGATTTTGGACCTGATGGATCTCTTTACCTTGCAGATTGGATCAATGGCTGGGGCATCAAGAACTATGGAAGAGTTTGGAAATTGGATGATGAATCCCAAAAGAACTCTGCGTTGAGAGTAGAAACCAAAAGACTTCTTGGATTGGATCTGAAAAAACTGTCAGAAGCTGAGTTGGAAAAACATTTATTTTTTGAGGATTTAAGGGTGCGAAGAAAAGCCCAATTTGAACTGGCAAATAGAGGTAAAAAAGGCGCAGTTGTTTTTGAATCAGTGATGAAACAACAGCAAAATCAATTGGCAAGAATCCATGCTATCGTCGGTACAAGTCAGTTGGCCAGAATGGTGGATATGAAATATGCCAAAGCAATTTTGCCTTACTTGAAAGATCAGGACCCTGAAATCAGGGCTCAAGCAGCAAAATGGCTTGGCGATATCAAATATTTAGATGCAGGGCCGAATTTATTGGGGCTATTGGCTGATGAAAATCCAAGGGTCAATTTTTTTGCAGCGGAAGCAATCGGGAGAATCGGATATGAACCGGCTACACCTTCATTGATAGCACTTTTGGAAAGAAACAATGATGAGGATGCCTATATCAGGCATGCGGTCACTTTGGCTTTGGCAAGATTCAATAAAGCGGAACCTTTGGTAGCTCTTTCAAATCACAATAGCAAGGCGGTTCGCCTGGGTGCTGTACTTTCCATGAGGAGAATGCAGCATGATGGCATTGAGAAATTTTTAATGGAAAGCGATGAATATATTTTGACCGAGGTAGCACGGGCAATCAATGATGATTTTTCCATAGAGGCAGCTTTACCGGCATTGGGAGATTTATTGACTACTACAAAATTTACCAATGAGGCTTTGATCAGAAGGGCCATCAATGCCAATCTCAGAGTAGGTACTGAAAAGTCCATGCAAAATCTGATCATTTACCTACAAAACCCAGCGGCACCTGAAACTATGAGAAAGGAGGCTATTGATGCACTTGCCACCTGGACCAAACCTTCTGTATTGGATAGAGTTGATGGAAGATATAGAGGAGAAATCACCAGAGAACCAGCTTTGGTCAGGGAAAAAGCGTTCGAACCCTTGGTAGACCTTCTGAAAGGACAAGAAGAATCCTTACGTGAAAGTGCCGCCAAAGCCTTGGGCAAACTCGGGATTGAAAGCGGGTCAGAGGCATTGTTGGCTTCGGTAAAACAAGATAGATCCACCAAAGTCCGCATTGCAGCCATTCAGGCATTGGCCAAAATGAATGCAGGAAATAGCGCTCAGGGAATAGAGGCAGCATTGGCTGATAGGGAAAAATCAGTCAGGATCGCAGGCCTTACCTTGTTGGAGCAATTGGATCTTGATGCACAGCTCAAAGTCAAATTATTGTCTGAAGTGATTGAAAAGCAGACCACTGAGGAAAAGCAGGCTGCCATAGTTGCATTGGGAAAATTGCCTTATTCTGCAACCAAAGACAGCTTTGATGCCCTGATTGCCAAAATGGACAGAAAAAATATACCTTCCGATATATTGCTGGAATTATCTGAAGCTGTGGAAAATATTAATGATCCCGCACTGAAAGAAAAATACACTAAAAGTGAGACTGCATTTTGGGGCGGAAACCAATTGGCTTCTTACCAAAGCAGTTTGAATGGTGGTGATCCAATTAAAGGAAAAACACTGTTTTTACAGTCCCAAACCGGTCAATGTATGCGATGCCATGCCATAGATGATATGGGTGGAAATGTCGGCCCGGCTATGGACGGTATAGCCTCCAAACTCAGCAGGCAAGAATTGTTGGAATCACTGATTGATCCCAGCAAGCGCATCGCTCCGGGCTATGGTATTGTGACTTTGGATTTGGATAATGGTCAGAAAATAAGCGGGGTTTTGGGCAAAGAATCTCAAAAGGATTTGTTAATGCAACAAGGTTCTAAACCGGATACCTTGATCCAAAAATCGAATGTAGTAGAGAGAAAAGATGCGGCTTCAAGTATGCCTGATATGAAAGTGATTTTGAGCAGGAGGGAAATCCGTGATTTGGTCAGTTATCTCTCTACCTTGAATGAACATTGATGAAGCAGGTTGGGATAATCATTTTGGTTGTTGTTTTAATTGCTATGGTTTTATTGGCAGGTCTGATGCTTTGGGGGAGGTTTATGCTCCATAATTCAGAGATACCTGTGAAAACTCAATTGATAGAGGATACTAATTCTCAAACTGTCATGACCTTTTTCTCCCACCCTGATGATGAAATTGCAGTTGGAGGGACATTGCTTTCTTTAAAAGAAGCTGGTCACAGGATAATTCTTGTCTGTCTGACCAAAGGAGAAGCAGGACCTACGGGAGGGTTGGTAGAAAGAGAGAATTTGGGGGAAACTAGAGCTACAGAATTGCACCAGGTCGCCGATATATTGGGGGCAAAGTTGGAACTCTTTGATTTTCCTGACAGCGGCTTAAAGGAAGTCCCTCTTGATACCTTAAAACAGCTAGCTTTTGAAATGATCCAAAAACATCAGCCTGATTATATCATCAGCTATGATAGTAGGGTGGGACTTTATGGGCATCCTGACCATGTGATGACCTCAAAAGCAATAGAAGAAGTTTTTCTGGAAAACAAAGGGATTGGGAATTTTCCGGTCAAGAAACTGTTTCAGCTGACCTTATCTCCAAAACAAATTCAGATTGCCCTGAAAATTGCCCCCGGATTCCAAAGAAATTATCCCAAAGAAGGTCCTGGTTTACCGATTCCTGATTTTGCAGTAAAGACCACCCCTTATTTTGATACCTTGGTCAAAATGATTGAGGCGCACGCCACCCAGCAGGAGGTTTTCAGGGATTTATTGCCGTATAGAGAAGAAACTCCTTCAATTATATATTCCCGGATATTTGATAGGGAGTATTTTGCGGAAGTGAGGTGAGAAAAGGATGAAGGAGAAAGGATGAAGGATGAAGAATCCCAAGAGGAACATCAAATGGTTGAAGATAAATAGCACAATGCCCGTTGTCCGAAGCTTGTAACTTTGAGACGCTGAATTGGACGTTTAAAAGGCCCTGTTTTGGGTTAGGATGAGGGTTGGAGACACTCACAATGGCCTTGGCTTTTGACACTTGTCATTCAACCATTCCCACGCATTGAGAGCGGGTTTAATTGCCTTTGAATTTTTTGCTAAAAGAAAAGGCCAAAGGAAGAATTCCTTGGGCCTTTTCCAACTGTCTTAAAATACATTATTTCACAAAATCTATTTGTATTTTAATGGCGATAGTATTTAAGGTTCCGTCTTCATTAAAATCTTCCATTTCCTCCTCTGAAAATGAAAGACTCATTTTATTATTAGTTAATTCTTCAACATCAAATTCCTGAGGACCTTCACTTGAAGTGATCGTTAATTTGGTGTTGTTGCTATTGAGTTGATAAGTGCCTGATTCCTGGACTGTACCGTTTTCACGTACAGAATAGGTTCCATCTGCATTGAAAACGAAAGAAGTGCCCTGAAGATCCAGCGCATCTTCAAGAAAAGCTTTATAGAAACTTTCTGCGGCAGCAGCTTCCAAAGGGTCTACACCAGTTGAAATCAGGAATTGTGATATACTTTTGTTATCAACCAAAATACTTAATTCGGAATCGCTAAAATTCCAAGTACCTACTATCGGGGATATTGCCGGGCCATCGTCGTCTTCACCACATGAAGATAGGAAGGCCAAAGAAGCTGCGGCACAGATGATGAAAAGAAATCTAAACTTGTTTTGCATAGTGAGCTTGTTTTAGTTAAAAATAAATGTTTAAGTTTTATTTAAATATAAAGGGAATTACGGAGAAAAATGGAATATATAAATTTTTTTTATTCTTAGTATAAGAGATATTCACCTCTCAACGATAAGTAAACTTCAAGATCCTGCTGCCATGAATCCCTTATTTCTGATTCAGTTTTTCCGGCTAGGATATCTTTGCGAAGTTGGTCTGTTCCTGCAAGCTTGTCGAAGAAATTGTTGAAGAATTTCTCCTTCTTTCCTGAGATTTGATAAGCCTCCAATAAATATTGTAGCGTGAATTGATGATCCAAAGGCTCATTTCTTAAATCCCTGCCATAGCATTTTTTATCTTTTTGAGGTGGATTTTTTGACATGCCATCGATGCTTACCGGTGTAAAAGTGAAGTCCCCGAATTTTGGGTCCGGATAGCCATATACCTGAAATGGGAATTGAGTTCCTCTACCCAAAGAGACATCAGTTCCTTCAAAATAACACAAAGTTGGATACAATCGAATAGCTGTATCATTGGGAAGATTTGGCGAGGGTTTTACCGGAAGACTGTAGGGCATGGAATGGTCCCAATTCTTTATAGGGATTATTGTAATATCGCTTTTTACTTTTCCTTTCAGCCAGCCCTCTCCATTGATCATTTGGGCCAATTCTCCGACTGTCAGACCATGGACTACCGGTATAGGGTGCATGCCGACAAAACTTTCATATCCCTTTTTCAAAACGGGTCCATCGACATAATTCCCGTTTGGATTGGGTCTATCAAAAATAAGTAGTGGTTTTTTATGCTCAGCCGTACTCTCCATGACATAATGCATGGTACTGATATAGGTATAAAATCTTACCCCCACATCCTGCAAATCATAGATAAGAATATCCACATCAGAAAGGGTTTCAGCAGATGGCTTTTTATTGTCGCCATAGAGAGAAACAATAGGTAAACCGGTACTTTTGTCAATTTCAGAATTGACTACTTCACCGGCATCTGCATCTCCTCGAAAACCATGTTCAGGTACAAATACCTTGACTACATTTACCCCTTCCATCATCAGGAAGTCCACGAGATGCATATTGTCTTTACTGGTAAGGATAGAAGTCTGATTGACGATCAGACCAACTCTCTTCCCTTCCAATAAGGGTAAATATACTTCCGGTTGATCCGCAGCTGGTAAAATAGGTTCAACTCTTTCAGTATTATCAATTTTGGTTTCCTGGACAGGGCTTTTGCAAAAAGCCAAGCTTTGCATTAAAAAAGCTAAAAGAATGATACATTTCAATGTCTTCATAGTTAATTTGCGCTAGATTTCCACCAAAATAATCAAACTTCATTGAACCTCTCTTATTTTATTGCCAAAAGAATCAGTTTTAAACGGACAGGAGGGTTTACCGGTACCATTCATAGAATAGCGGTTGCTTCTGTAGCCATTGGAATAGCGGTTTCGATGATTTCATTTATGATTTTGGGAGGGTTTCAAAATGAAATTTCCGATAAAGTTTTTTCCTTTACAGGCCATTTTCAAGTGCAGCGCTTTATGTCCGGCAATGCCTTTGAAGAATCACCTACTTCCAAATTATCCGATTTTTACGTTGACTATCCTCAAAACGAATGGATAAGGCATGTTCAGACTTATGCACATAAGCCGGGATTGTTGAAAGGAGATGAGGAGGTCGAAGGGGTCTTGATGAAAGGCATAGGTCCTGATTTTGATTCTTTGAGATTCAAGGATTCCATTATCAAAGGAAGGTTTATCCAATTTTCAGATTCGGCTGCCAGCAATGAAATTATTTTGAGCAAAAAAATAGCCGATAAATTGATGTTGGATGTAGGAGAGCGGATTACCATGTATTTTGTACAAGAGCCGCCCAGGTTTCGTCGGTTTGAAATTGTAGGGCTTTATGAGACTTTTTTGGAAAACTTTGATGATAAAATCATCTTGGGAGATATTCAGACCATCCGAAATTTAAATGGCTGGACCGATGATCAGGTTGGGGGATTTGAGGTTTTTGTCCAAGACCCATCACGTCTTGATGAGTTGGAGGAACCTCTTTATGAATCCTTGGATTTTGATCTCAAACTGATCAAGGTAACGGACAAGTACCTGGAAATTTTTGATTGGCTGATTTTGCTCAACAACAATGTCTATATCTTTTTAGGTTTGATTCTCTTCGTTGCAGCTTTCAATATGGTTTCCATTCTTTTTATTTTGATCATGGAAAGGACCCAAATGATTGGCATTCTCAAAGCTTTGGGTGCCAAAAACAAACAGATCAGAAGGGTTTTTGTGTGGAATGGAATCAGAATCATCGGCAGAGGTCTTCTTTTGGGAAATGCTATCAGTTTGGGCTTTGGCCTTTTGCAGCAAAATTTCAAATTTATTTCCCTGGACCCGCAAAGTTATTACATGTCTTTTGTACCGATTTATTGGAATTGGCCAATTTTTCTGATTCTCAATTTGTCTGTTTTGTTAGTGACAACTTTGGTTTTGTTCATTCCTGCCATGTTGATCAGTAATATTCAGCCGATTAAAGCGATACGCTTTGATTAGTTCAGTACTTTTTGAACCAGCTTCTGATCTTCATATAGATAACCCCCATCACCGCTTCTTTAAAGATATGCGTGTTCATTTTTGAGTTACCTTTTGTCCGGTCAGTAAATATGATAGGAATCTCCTTTATCCTAAAGCCCAGTTTCCAGGTTGTAAATTTCATTTCAATCTGAAAAGCATAGCCTATAAACCTGATTTTATCCAATCTGATAGTTTCAAGTGTATTTCTGCGATAGCATTTAAAACCCGCTGTGGCATCTTTGATTGGCATTCCGGTAATGAACTGTACATATTTACTAGCAAAAAATGACATCAAAACCCTTCCCATCGGCCAGTTGACCACGTTTACTCCCGTAATATATCTCGACCCAATCACCAGGTCATAATTTTCCTGATAACAAGTTTCATAAAGTCTGACAAGGTCTTTTGGATTGTGGGAAAAATCCGCATCCATTTCAAAAATATACTGGTAACCATTTGCCAGGGCATAATGAAAACCTTCCAAATAGGCAGTTCCCAATCCCAGTTTACCTTCTCTTTTAATCAGATGAATCCTTTCGGGAAATTCCTTTTGAAGTTTTTTTACTTCCAGGGCCGTTCCATCGGGCGAATTGTCATCAATTACAAGCAATTCAAAATCACCCTCCAAAGCCATGATAGCCAAGGAGATGTCCCGGATGTTTTCCAGTTCATTGTAAGTAGGGATGATGACTAGCTTATCTCTTTCCATAAAAACCAAAGCCCAAAAGTATGATTTATAGCATGTATTTTTTTATTTGAACTCATAAAATGCAAAAAATGATATATAATTGCTTGAAAATGAGAATAACAAAATGATGAAAGTTGCCATAGTCACCTATGAGTCGAATGGAGCCTATCCTGACTATAATGCCTTGAATGAAGATATCGTTTTGGGAAATATCCTCCGGGAATTGGGAATTGACTTTGGACTTGAAATTTGGTCAGATAACTCTGTGGATTGGAAGCAGTATAGCCATCTTTTGATCAAATCCCCTTGGGATTATTTTGACAGATATGTTGAATTTTTGGATTGGTGCCAAAAGATAAAAGAACTTGGATTAAAGGTTTTCAACAATATTGATACGATTATCTGGAATTCTGACAAGCGTTACCTTTTGGAGATTTATGAAAAGGGATTTCATATTGTGCCCACTCAATTTATCAACAGAGGTGCCAGCCCTGATTTGATTGATTATTTTTTGAAATTCGGCACTGATCAATTGGTCATCAAACCAACAGTAAGCGGTGGGTCCAAAAACACCTTAAAATTGAATGAACGTAATTGGAAGGAGCAACAAGATCAGATTGATTCCCTGCTTCAATCTGAAGATTATATGGTGCAGCCATTTATCAATGAAATTTCAGACCCGGGAGAATATTCCTATTTGTTTTTCAATGCTGAATTTTCCCATGCAGTGCTCAAAAGCCCCAAAAAAGGCGAGTTTAGAGTGCAACACTTCTTTGGAGGAAATGTGACTACAGTAAATCCATCCCAAGAAGAGTTGGACTATATTCAAAAAATCGTTGATGAATTTGCCTCTCAGACCTTATATGCCCGGGTAGATGGTATTTGGATAGAGGGTGTGTTTTATCTGATGGAGCTTGAACTGATAGAACCCTATCTTTTTTTATTCACTTCGGACAAGGCCAAGTTGAATTATAAAGCGGCGTTAAGAAAAAAATTGGGAATCGGGTAAATTCCCTGAAACAGAACGTATATTTTTTTATTCACATCTTTCAATATTCATTTGTGCATATAAGCTTCCCTTTTCAGCGGCTTCTTTTAAATCTTTGCATCCTGAAGGGTCATTGATGTCCAATTTGGCAGATCCTCTTCTGGCGAGGGCTTCTATATGGTTTGGGTTTGCTTTGAGTATGTCATCAAAATCTTCCATTGCCCAATCAGAATATCCTATCAATAAGCGGATGAGTCCCCTGTTATATTTTGCAGTTAAGTTATCCGGGTCGTATTTGAGACACATATTAAAAGAACCCGCAGCGCCTAAGATATCCCCGATTTGGGATCTTGCCATGCCCTGATAGAAATATACCCTGGAATCTTTTGGATTCATTTCCTTTGCTATCTGTAAAAATTCATCAGCACTTTTGTTATTGCCATTCATCAGCATAGCCCTGCCCAAAAGATAAATTATTTCAAAATCTTCCCCGTCCTGATTGGCCGCTAATAAAAGATACTTCTCTGCATTTTTATAATCTTCCTGCTTCCAATAAAGCTTACCTATTCCTGCATAAGCCTGTGCATAGTTGGGTTCAAACCGAATAATGGTCTTATAATCCTCCAAGGCATTTTCATACTCTTCCAATTCCTCATAGGATCTTGCTCTAAGATGGCGAGATTTGACATCCGTGACATTTAAAAATAAAGCCTTGGAAAACTCCGAAACTGCCTTTTCATATTTTGCCTGACGGAAGTACATTTCTCCCTCAGAAAAGCTGCCAAAACAGGAAGACATCATAAAAAGCAGACACAAATAGAAAATCAAACGCATGGAAATTAATCACATTTATTCAAAACTAATAAAATAATTGTAAATCCCCAAGTTGTCTACTATGTTTTTAATATAATAATTTATCATAGGTAGTATGCAGTCTCAGTGGGCAGTTTGCAGTCAAAGTTGGCAGTTGGTAAAAGTGAACACTGATTAACTGCCCACTGAAAACTGAGACTGAACCCTATAACACCCCCTTCGTACTAGGAAGCTGATTCAGGGCATTGCTGTCCCTTTTGACAGCCATTTTAATTGCCCTTGCCAATCCTTTGAAAATTGCTTCGATTTTGTGGTGTTCATTGGTACCTTCGGCCTTGATGTTCAAATTACACTTTGCCGTATCGCTGAAGGATTTGAAGAAATGGAAAAACATTTCTGTTGGCATGTCGCCAATTTTTTCTCTTTTGAATTCCGCCTCCCAAACTATCCAAGGTCTTCCGCCAAAATCAATGGCCACCTGTGAAAGCACATCATCCATTGGGAGTAGAAATCCGTAGCGGAATATCCCCTTTTTATCTCCCAGAGCCTTTAGATAAGCTTCTCCCAATGCCAATGCTGTATCTTCTATGGTGTGATGCTCATCAATATGCAAATCCCCTTTCACTTCTATCAAAAGATCTGTGCCCCCATGTTTTCCCAATTGCTCGAGCATGTGGTCAAAAAATGGCAGACCTGTATAGATTTCACATTTTCCCGACCCATCTACATTGACCCTGATGTGGATATCTGTTTCAGAAGTTTTTCTGAAAACCTCACCTATTCGTGCCGGCATTCTGAGGAATTCATGGATTTCATCCCAATTTTTGGTGCTAAATGTCGCCTCATTATTTTGTTCACCTAGAAAAATAGACTTACAGCCCAGGTTTTTCGCCATTTGCACATCTGTTTTTCTGTCACCGATCACATAGGAATTAGCCAGATCATAATCTCCGTTCAGGTATGCTGTCAGCATGCCGATGCCCGGTTTTCTTGTAGGCAGATTTTCATGTTCAAACGATTTGTCAATATGGACTTTGGAAAACTTCACTCCCTCATTCTCCAGCGTAAGCATCATTTTGTTATGCGCAGGCCAAAAGGTTTCTTCCGGAAAAGAATCTGTTCCCATTCCATCTTGGTTGGTGACCATGACCAGGTCATAATCTGTTTCTTCTGCAATTTTCCTCAGATTGGAAATTGCCTTGGGAATAAATTCCAGATCTTCCAGGCTATCAATTTGAAAATCTGTCGGGGGCTCGACAATGATGGTGCCGTCACGGTCTATAAAAAGTACTTTTTTCATTTTTAATGGGTAGTTAATGGTTCGTATTTTTCCAGGATCTGGAGAAAGAATTCATTTTCTTCTTTTGTGCCTACAGAAATCCGCAGGCAATCCTCACATAGAATCACCTTAGATCTGTCCCTGACAATTACCAGATCATTGAGAAGGTAATCATATATTTTTTTTGCTTCCCAGACTTTTACCAAAATAAAGTTTGCGTTGGAGGGGTAAATCTGTCTGATAAAAGGCAATTTTATCAAAGCCTCAATTAAATGGTTCTTTTCCTCAGTTATTTTTCTGACCAAGTCAGGAATTTTATTGGAATTCTCCAATGATTCCAGCACTTTCTGCTGGGTAAGTCCTGAGATATTGTAGGGTGGTTTGATCAAATTGAGTATGCGGATGATTTCCTCTGAAGCGAATGCCATTCCCAGCCTCAAATTGGCCAGGCCCCAAGCTTTAGAGAAAGTCTGCATGACCACTAAATTGGGAAATTCTGCCAATTCAGTGGTAAAACTCGGTTCGTCACTGAAATCAATATAGGCTTCATCCACCACAACCAATCCGTCAAATCCTCGAACAATAGTCCGGATAGCTTCCCTTTTCATCTTGTTTCCACTGGGATTATTGGGAGAGCAAATGAAAATGATTTTGGAATTTTTGTCCACTTCGGAAAGTATCGCATCCGGCCTAAGTTGATAATCTTCCGACAGATTTACTTTTTTAACAGTAATATCATTGATGGAAGCAGATACTTCATACATTCCGTAAGTGGGCGGTAGTAAAATGATATTGTCCTTTCCGGGGATGCAAAATGCACGCATCAATAAATCAATCGCCTCATCACTTCCATTTCCCAAGAAAATCTGTGTTGGGCGAACACCCTTGACAAAAGACAGTTTTTCTTTTATTTCTAATTGATATGGATCAGGGTAGCGGTTGAAAGGTTCCCCGGTCAAAGAACCATAGGGATTTTCATTGGCATCCAAAAACACGCCTTCTTTACCGGAATATTCATCCCTTGCTGAAGAATAGGGCTTGATATATTTGATATGTGGACGTAATAAATTGTCAATTGAAAATGCCATTACTTCTTTTCTTTAAGGTATTTAAGCCGGATACTGACAGCATTTTTATGTGCGTCCAACATTTCATTGGAAGCCATTATTTCTATAGCAGGACCCAGATTTTTGATTCCGGTCTCAGTTATTTTTTGATAGGTTATTTTTTTGACGAAGCTATCCAAAGACACACCACTATAATTTTTAGCATACCCATAGGTAGGCAGTGTATGATTGGTTCCTGAGGCATAGTCTCCTGCTGATTCAGGGGTAAAGTTGCCAATAAAGACAGAACCGGCATTCTTAATCTGATTCACCACCTCATCCTCATTTTCCACACAAATGATCAAATGTTCCGGGGCATAATCATTGATCAATTCCAGGGCTTTATCCTGATTTCCCACCACTACAGCAACGGAGTTTTCCAAAGCTTTTTTAGCCATTTCTTTTCTTGAAAGTTTTATCAGCTGTTCTTCCATTTCTTTCAATACTGATTTTGCAATTTTTTCAGAAGAGGCAACAAGAATGACCTGAGAATCCACACCATGTTCTGCTTGGGACAGGAGATCTGCTGCTACAAACCCGGGAATCGCGGTATGGTCCGCATAGACCAAGACCTCGGAAGGTCCGGCAGGCATATCTATGGCAACTCCTTTTTTGACGGCCAGTTGTTTTGCTGCTGTTACATATTGGTTTCCCGGTCCAAAAATTTTATCGACCTTTGGGACGGATTCAGTTCCATAAGTGAGGGCTGCTATGGCTTGTGCACCTCCAGCTTTTACGATTTTATCAATTCCTATCAAATCCGCAGTATACAATATCGCAGGATGGATGTTTCCGTCTTTATCAGGAGGAGTACACAATACTATCTGCTCACAACCTGCCAGATTTGCCGGAATTCCCAACATCAGTACGGTGGAAAATAAGGGTGCAGTTCCTCCGGGAATATATAATCCAACCTTCTGAATACCAACAGACTTGCGCATACAGGTTACTCCTTCCATTACTTCCATTTCAAGATCTGGAGTTGCCTGTGCTTCATGAAATTTCTCAATGTTTTGTTTGGCCAATTGAATAGCTTCCTTGAGTTTGGGGTCAATTTTTTCCCTTGCGATAAAAATCTCCTCCATGGATACCAATAAGTTTTTTAGCTGAACATGGTCATACTCCAAAGCAAACTTTTTCAATGCTTTATCTCCCAATCTTTTGACTTTTTGCATGATCGGTTTGACAATCTTTTCAATATCCTTGGTTTTTTGAACAGGCCTTTTCAATTCTTTGGTCCATTCAGCCTTTGTCGGGTTATAGATGATTTTCATTTTGAATTTCTTTGAGAGTTGGAAAGTGTTTAGTTTGTCAGTCTTGCAAAAGGATGCATTGATGAGTTAGGTTTCAATAGTTGTTTAGTTTATTCCTTTTCTCCCGATGTAAAACCATAGGGACTTTCTTCTTAACCCTCAACGTCTGGTACTCCGTTTTACCTAGTTACAGTTTGGCACGTCAGTCTTACATCTTGTGTCTTATGTCTAGTATCTTAGATTACCATTTTTTCGATCGGAACCACCAGGATTCCTTCGGCGCCTGCATCACGGAGTTCTTCGATATTTTCCCAAAATTGATCCTCACTCAGAACAGAGTGGACGGACGACCATCCCTCCTGTGCAAGAGGTAAAATTGTAGGGCTTCTCATCCCCGGAATGAGATTGATGATTTTTTCCAAGGACTCATTAGGCGCATTGAGAAGTACATATTTGTTGCTTTTGCCTTTTTGTACGGCATTTATGCGGAAGAGCAACTTATCTACTATTTTTAATTTTTCTTCTGAAAGGGTTTTGTTTGCGATAAGCACAGCCTCTGATTTGAATATTTCTTCCACTTCCTTGAGGCCATTCATCATCAAAGTGGAGCCAGAACTCACTATATCACATATTCCATGGGCCAAGCCAATGCTTGGTGCAATTTCCACTGACCCGCTTATTTCATGAATTTCTGCCTGAATATTTTTCGATTTCAAGAAATCACCGAGAATTTTGGGATAGGAAGTCGCTAGGCTTTTACCTTCAAAATACCTGATATCGTCATATTTTTCTCCTTTGGGAATGGCTAGAGATAGACGGCATTTGGAAAAGCCAAGACGTTTTAAAATGCTGACATCTTTGTCTTTTTCTACCAGTTCGTTTTCTCCTACTATCCCTAAATCAGCAACTCCATCAGCTACATACCCCGGTATATCATCATCTCTTAGAAAAAGAAATTCGATCGGGAAATTGGTGGAGGAAGACTTGAGTTTTCCGGTACCGTTATAAAATTTGATGCCACATTCCTTGATGAGGCTTAAAGAATCTTCGCTGAGTCGGCCGCTTTTTTGGACGGCAATTCGGATAATTGAATTCATGGATGCAATATACATTTAGTATCAAGATGCCAATAAATATTTTGGATGATTAGGCTGTAAGTTTATATTAACAGCCATCCGGGGCGATATGTTAAAAGTTTTCCTCTTACGAGGAATGATGAAAATGAAAAACCTGGCCAAAAGTAGTTTTGGCAGAAAGAAACGGAATATATTGAAATGGGCTGTTCATCTGTTTGACAAAGTTAACAACAGCAATTGAACATCCAAGCCGGATTTCTTTTTTTACATTTTTTGGATATTGACAATTTAATTGATTTAAGTTTTAAAATTAAAATAATTGACTTTAACTTTAAAAAAGAATACCGAACCCAAAATGCTGTACCAACAAAAGAATACCGTTTCAAATGAAAATGCACAGGAACATGTTGTTGAAACTGTTTCTATTGAGGACGGGGTTCTGTGGGATTCTTTTAGAGAAGGAAATGAATCCGCTTTTATTCAGATTTATGAATCAAATTTCAATAAACTTTTTGCTTATGGTTGGAGAATCTGCAAGAAGGAAGAATTGGTAAAAGATGCCATTCAGGATTTATTCATTGAACTCCGGAGAAACAGGTCCAATCTTGGTAGGACCGATTCCATTAAGTTTTATCTTTTCAAATGCCTCAAAAGGAAAATTATCAAAGAGGAAGGCAAATGGTACAGTAATCTTGAAGAAATTAACCATGGTTATTTCTTTGATTTTACTTTTTCACATGAGAAGTATCTGATCGATAGGCAGATCGATGAGGAAAAAAAGCAAAAGTTGAATCAGGCCATTGAATTGCTCAGTCCTCGAAAAAAGGAAGTGGTTTATTATTTTTTTTATGAAGGCATGAATTACCAACAAATCCAAGAGATCATGAAATTGGACAACATCAAGTCTGCAAGAAATCTTATCTACCAAGCTTTGGGATTTTTAAGGGATGTGCTGAAATAAATTAATGTAAGATTAAGGATTGCACGGCATTTTCATCATGCCATAATTTTTCTTTTTTATCTCTAAAAATCAATTAGTTACGTTTTTATTTTGATTTTTTTTCAAAAAGGTAGATGTCATTTGGCTTATTTCCTGCTTTACATAATGTAGTAATAAGCCTAATAATGAACCAAATTGAATTCTTTTTAACAAATCCTGAATTTGTTCGGTGGGTCAGGGAACCTGACAAGGATTTGGACACCTATTGGAAGAATTGGATCGATGCCAATCCAGAAAGAAGGAAAGATCTTCAATCGGCAAGAGAGATAGTTGAAGGAATTCATTTTAAAGAAATAATCCCGACAGCGGAAATCAGGGATGAAGTTTTGGCAAAAATCTTAAAGGAGAGCAATTCTATTGAAAAAAAGATCTCCGAAGATTTCCAAAAGAAACAGTCTCTTGTCAATTGGATTAGAGAAATCGGTCAGATTTATAAAGTTGCAGCGGTTCTTGTCATTGCTATGCTGTTTTATCTGCCGAATATGCTCAACAAAAACGAGGCATCAGAAGCTTCTGCCTCGAGCCGTGTCCCTTGGATTGAAAAGTCAACCTCACATGGAGAGAAATTAAGTATCACTCTTCCTGATGGATCCAGGGTTTGGTTGAATTCAGGAAGCAGATTGAAATTTCCGGATAAATTCAGTGAAACTGAAAGGTTCATGTCCATTTCTGGAGAAGCATATTTTGAAGTAAAGAAAGATTCTCTCAGGCCCTTTAGGGTGGAATCTGAAGGTTTTGTCACAACTGCCTTGGGTACTTCCTTCAATATCAACACCAAAAATAATGCTTTGTTGAAGATTTCACTTTTGACAGGGAAAGTAACTGTTGACAGAAATCAGGATAGCGATAAAATAACATTGATTCCCGGTCAGGAATTTCAATTTGATAAAGCAGGGAATGAAAAAAGGGTGAAGAGTTTCAATTTGGAAAGAGCGATCGCATGGAAGGAAGGAAGGATTATTTTTGAAAATGCCAGTCTTCCTGAGGTGGTACAGACATTGGAAGAATGGTATGGAGTGAAATTCAGTCTTGTAAATGCGGAAAAAGTGAAATGGAAATTTTCTGGCGAGTACCAAAACCAAATCCTGGATAATATTCTGAACAGTATTTCTTATATAGAAAAATTTGAATACGAAATCAACGGAAAAAATGTAAAACTCAAATTTTAAGTTTATGGATAAAAAAAGCTCCTTATAAAAGAAAGCCGACAGATTGGAAAATCCGTCGGCTTGGACCGGTCTTAGGATGCTCAACATTGGGGAATGGAAGACATCAGATGACCGCATTTAATGAACAGTACAATTCAATAAACCTTCAAAAATATGAAAAATAAACTACTTAGTGTAATCTATATGTTATCCCGATACTTCTTATATGGATTCGTGATCCAATTGATGGTCTTTAACTTTGTCTTCGCCAATGAAGCCAAAGGACAATATAAAAGTATTGATGAAGTGAATATCAGTTTTCAGAAAGAAAACTATAACCTTGGCCAGTTTTTAAGCCAAGTGGAAAAGCAGACAACTTTCAGATTCTCCTATGACAGGAAAGACATAGAAACTTCCAAGTCTATTTCACTTTCCCAAACATCGGGAACAGTGGAAGAATTTTTGCAGGAAGTGGCCCGGCAAACTCTTTTGAGTTTCCGTCAGATCAATAACAATATAGATGTAAAGAAAAAGGAAATTGCCGAAGTAACTTCTGTAATCCAACAGGAATTTGTCACCATCACAGGAAGGGTACTAGATCCCTCAGGAGAACCTTTGCCCGGTGTCACGATCATCATTGATGGCACAAACTCAGGTACGGTTACTGATATTGATGGAAAATATTCCTTGGAGGCCAATGAAGGAGATGTATTGGTCTTTTCCTTTGTAGGATTTGAAAGAGTGAGTAGAGTTGTTGGAAACTCAAATGTCATAGACGTGACCATGGTAGAGGACCTAAGTACTTTGGGAGAAGTGGTTGTAATCGGATATGGTACTCAAAGAGAACAGGATAGGATTTCGGCTATTTCCTCAGTCAAGGCTGAAGACATTGTCAAAACTCCGGCTACCAACGCCATGCAATCCCTTCAGGGAAGAGTTGCTGGTGTTCAGATAGTCAGTAGTGGTGCACCGGGTGCATCTCCAACAGTACGGGTCAGGGGAATCGGATCATTTGAGGGAGGCGCAGCGCCTTTGTATGTTGTTGATGGGATGTTCTTCGATAACATTGATTTTTTGAATCCCAATGATATCGAAACAATGTCAATCCTAAAAGATGCTTCTGCTTCTGCTATTTACGGGGTAAGAGCTTCGAATGGGGTGGTTCTAATTGAGACAAAATCCGGCGGGTACAACCAAGAACCTGAAATTATTTACGATGGTTACTATGGTACTCAAGTTCCACAGAATGTGCTCAAAATGGCAAATACCCAACAGTTTGCACAGTATGTAAATGAGACAGGAAGCCCAGCAGATATTGAGTTTTTAAACAACGCTATTCAAAGATTTGGAAGAAGCAGGGTAGATCCCAATTTACCGAATGTAAATACGGACTGGTATTCTGAAATCATGAGTCCGGCATCCATACAAAATCATTCTCTAACTTTCAACGGCGGCGGAGATCGTACAAGATATTCCATCGGGGGTAGCTATTTCGAACAAAACGGACTGATGAAGGAAAGGCGGAACGAATTCAAAAGGCTCAATTTCAGAGTGAAATTAGACGCCGACCTCAGAGATTGGATTACTGTTGGAGGTAATCTGAACATCAGTGCGGCCAGGCGATATAATGCAGATGATGGTGCATGGTTTAGGGCTTACAATACAGTTCCTATCTTACCTAAATTTGATCCCCTCAATACGGGCGCTACAGGCACGGAAGTTCCCTTGTCCAATGCCCAACTTATTGGATACCGGGGAAATCAAAACCCCTTTTATAGCATACTGTTTTCGGACAACAGAAATAATATAGCGAAGATAATGGGTAACTTTTATGCTGATATGGAGCTGATCCCAAATAAGCTTTCTTTCAAAACAGCATACAATTACAATATAGATCAAATCAATACCAGGAATGTATCTTTTGCCTATAACGATGGAGTTACAGAAAGGCAATCATCGCTCAGCAGAAGTAATTTCACGAGATATAACCAGATTTGGGATAATTTCTTCACCTATACAGATAATTGGGGGAAACACAATTTAACTGCCGTATTGGGTCAGTCTTTCCGAAGTGAGACTTTCGAAGCTTTAAGTGCAAGAGGAGAAGGCCTAAATCCTGAACCGGCTTTTGGTCAGGAAGAGTTTTGGTACCTTTCCAATTCAACCAATTTCGATCTGAATGCTATCGGAGATGGTGGGGAAAGATTGTTCTTCCAGTCATTTTTCGCGCGGGTAGCCTATAATTATGACGACAGGTATTTGGTATACGGTACAGTCAGAAGAGACGGAAATAATAAATTCCAACAACAGTGGGGTAATTTTGCAACAATCGGTGCAGGATGGGTGATTTCATCCGAAGATTTCTTTAATGTCCCAGCCATCAGTTTCCTGAAAATCAGGGGATCTTGGGGACAGCTTGGAAATGACGGAATCAGTCCTTCAGTCGGAGTACCTACCTTGCAGGAAAATAATTTGGCTATTGATGATGTACGTATTATAGGGAGAAGGTTGAATCCAACTTTCGATTTAATTGATAGATGGGAAACCACAGTTGAAAGGAACTTTGGTTTAAACGCGACTTTATTTAGGGACAGACTATCGGTTGAAGCGGATTATTTTATCAGAGACACCAGAAACCTAGCTGTAAGCATTATTCCTCCGGTTTTCAGGGCAACAGAAAGACGAAGTGTAGGGGAAATAAGAAATCAGGGCCTTGAGTTGACAGTTAATTGGAATGAAAGGATCAATGATGATTTCTCTTTCTATTTGGGAGGAAATATCACCACTTTGAAAAATACAGTTTTAAATCTCGGTGGTCCAAATCATCTGGATGCAGGTTCAGCTGAGTTTCGTCAACGTTCTATTATAGGGGAGCCATATTTAGCTTTTTTCGGATATGAAGTTGAAGGAGTTTTCCAGAATCAGGAGGAGATCAACAGCAGTGGATATACTCAGGAATTTATCACTGATAACAGTCTTGTTCCAGGCGACTTTAAATTCAAAGACCAAAATGGAGACGGCGTGGTCAATGATGAAGACCGTGTAGTGTTGGGTTCTTTCTTGCCTACTTTTACCTACGGGATCAACGCAGGCTTTTCTTACAAGAATTTCAATTTTTCAACCCTTTTGCAAAGTCAAAGAGGCCACAATATTCTTAATAGAAAAAGAGGTGAGCTTATTTTCACCAATGATACCAACCTGGATGCTGAACTTATCAGCAACCTATGGAGGGGTGAGGGTACATCAAATGTATATCCATCCGCTTCCGGTCTTCGAAGAGGTTGGAACCAGAATATGAGCAGTTATTTTGTGGAAGATGGATCTTTTTTCAGGATTCAAAATGTGCAAATGACTTATTCTTTGATCAATCAGGAGCTTTTTGGGGTAGCTATGCCTTCAACTAGGATAACATTGACTGCTGAGCGACCACTAACCCTATTCAATTACAATGGGTTTAATCCGGAAGTCCCCAATGGTATTGACAGACAGGTTTATCCCATACCTGCTATATATACAGTGGGATTAAATGTAACATTCTAACCTAATTGAAATTCAGTCATGAAAAATATAAAATTTATAAAAAACACGCTGGCTTTGATGATGGCCTTTTTGGTGACAACATCCTGTTTGGATTTATTGGATGAACCTCTCGAAAATCAGATTATAGCAGCAGAAACTGACTATACACAATCCAGCAATATGATCTTAATGCTTTATGGTGCTTATGGCGAACTTTATGGATCTCAATGGGAAACATATATGCTGCTTGGGGTAAGAGGAGATGATGTGACTGCAGCAGGAGATCAGTTTCCTTTGACAGAAACTGATGAGTTCAGATACGATAGGAATTTCTGGATGTACAATTCAGTTTGGCTTAATCTCTACACTGATTTGATATACTGGCATGGAGCGATTGAGGAAATCAGAAAATACCAAGCGGCAGGTGCCAATCAGGCCAATGCGGAACAGTATATCGCTGAGATTAAAGTGATGCAAGGTTTTGAGCTTTTGCAATTGGCCCGTACTTGGGGTGCCATTTTGATCCCAAATAGTTCTCAGCCTAGTGCGCTATACGAAATTGAACTTTCTTCCTTTGAAGAAGTCATGGAGTATGTTTCGGAAATGATGGATGATGCCATTCCATTACTTCCCAGCGTGCATCCTAAGGACCGTTCAGATCTGCGAGGTGGAGTTACCCGCGGTACAGCTTTGGCAGTCAAAGCCATGGCAAATCTGGAATTGAAAAACTATTCTGCCGTGGCTGAGGCTACAGGTCAAATAATTGGAAGTAACAATTATGCATTGGAACCTGATTATTACCAATTGTTTAAAATACCCGGAAAATTGAACAGTGAAAATATCCTGGAATTTCAATATTCAGATTTTGGAACAGCTACGGGTACAAGGACAACATACCCCTTTGTCTCCTATGGTCCGGCTTCTTGGACACCGGCAGTTCCGGGGGCCTCTACAGGTTGGGGATTCTTCGCTCCAAGTGTAAAATATATCAAATTTATGCTTGACCGTGGGGAACAAGAACGACTTCAGACTACAGTTCTGTTCACTCCTGACGGAATGGATGAAATAATGTCAGATCCACAATATGCGACTTTGCCCTCTTGGGTTTCAAATATTACCCCTGATGGAGATAGATTCAACAATCACCCAAGGTATAATTTCCTCAGTGGTAAGCATTATCTCCCTTCAAACCAACTTATTCCTGGAAGATTTTCGTACGGTTCCAACAAGAATTTCACTGCCATAAGATATTCTGAGGTACTGTTGATGCATGCTGAAGCATTGGTAAACGGCGCAAGCAGTTCTGTACTTTCTGCTGATGAAGCAGTAAACTTGGTAAGGTCTAGAGTAGGACTAGGTCAACTCAGTGGAGTTACTCTTGATGATGTACTCAATGAAAAGTACGCAGAATTTGGTATGGAAAGTGGGATTCGTTTCTATGATTTAATGAGATATAATAGAGGCACAGAACTAAACTTTGGAGGCAGGAATTTCACTCCTGAAACAGATAGGTACCTTCCATATCCATTGGAGCAGGAAAATATCCTTCCGCAGTTGAAGAAATGAGAATAAAAGGAATAATAAATAAAACATAAGATTATGAAAAGGTATAATTTAATAATCATAGGATTGATATTTTTCATCTTAGGATGTACAGATAGTTACATAGATGAAATTATTGCAGTGGATCCTGGTCCTGATACAGAGGCACCGGAGGTTATGATTAATTTCCCTTTAGAGGGTACTTTGATACGCGTTCCTGAAGAAGTCACTCCTATCAACATTAATTTTGAGGTGGTGGATGACATTGAAATTGAATCGATAAAAATCCTTTTGGACGGAAATGAGATAGCAAGCTTTAATGAGTTTCTGGATTTTAGAAGAGTTGTGAAAATTCATACTTATGAAACTGTGGGAAATGGTCCACATACCCTTGTAATAGAGGCTAAAGATCTATCAGGTAAAAGTTCATCAAAAACGGTTTCTTTTGAAAAAGTTGAGCCATATACCCCGATTTATGATGATGAGATTTTTTACTTACCCTTTGACGGTGATTTCATGGAATTGGTTTCCACGACAACAGCAAATGTTCAGGGAAGTCCCGGTTTTGCCAATGGCATCAGTGGCACCGCCTATGATGGAGCAAATAATGCTTATTTGACTTTCCCTACTACAGGTATGCTGAATAATGAATTCAGTGCTGTTTTTTGGTACAATGTCAATGGAGATCCCAACCGTGCCGGGATTTTGGTAATTGGTCCACCTGATACTGTTAATCCCAATAATATGAATAACCGCAGTAACGGATTCAGATTGTTTAGGGAAGCAGCAGGATCCATGCAACGTGTAAAACTCAACATCGGAAATGGGACGGCAGACAATTGGTTTGACGGTGGCGCTGCTGCGGACATAGACCCATCCTCAGGAGATTGGGTTCACATTGCAATTTCGATGTCGCAAAGCAACGCAGCTGTTTACATCAATGGCAATGTAGTCAGAGAAGGGAGTTATCCTGGCGTTGAATGGACAGGTTGTGATATTCTATCCATAGGTTCCGGTGCCCCAAGATTTACAGGATGGGGGCATTTATCTGATGGAAGTCTCATCGATGAACTGAGGATATTCAGCAAGGCACTGAGTCAGTCAGAGATTCAGGCGATCATTGATGCTGAAAAACCCTAAAGAGTAAACATATAAACCCAAAAGGGAATTCAGATACCTATCTGAATTCCCTTTTATTTCCAAAACAATCCAAATGAGGAAATTGCTTCTAAGTTTATCGGTTTTGGTCTTATTCGTCAGCTGTGAAAAACCTGAATCTGAAGTCTCTCAATTGATTTTAGTTGAGGCTGATGCGGGAGATCAGGAAATCAGTTTGATAGAGCCCTATTCGGAAAATCTGCCCATTGACCGACCTATTACCTTACACTTTTCCACTTCTCTTGATCCTGTTTCTATAACCAACTCCATTACACTTTATGAAGGAAACCAATCCATCAATATTTCTACAAGCACGGTTTCGGACAATAGAAGTATTGTAATTTTCCCTTCAGGAGTGCTGAAAACCAATACTTGTTATAAATTGGTGATTTCGGAGAGTCTAAAAGGAAGTAATCAGGCGAGTTTTGCCGGCAAAGAATTTAGTTTCAAGACGATCTTGGGCGCGCTCCAAGTTACCTTGGAGATTAAGGATGCCCAATTGACCAAATCAGGGAGAATAGTTGAGGTACCTTTGGATTTCAGTGCGACTTTACAATTTTCACACCCTGTAGATAGAAATTCACTTTCTTCTGCCATTAAGTTGACAGGTGAAAACAGTCCTGGGTTACAATTTTCCTTTTCAGACCAAGATAGGAAAGTTGAGATTTCAGCATCTGAAACCTTACAATACCTAAGTAAATACCAGCTGGACCTAAAGAATACCATCAAAGGAGCTGAAGGAGAAAATTTTGCAGGATTGAGCAAGACTTTTTTCACTGAAATTAACCCAAATCCTAAATTCCCACAAATCTCTGAGGAGTCCTTATTGAATCTTGTACAAGAACAGACCTTCAAATATTTCTGGGACTTTGCCCATCCAAACTCCGGTTTGGCAAGAGAAAGAAATTCTTCCGGTAATCTGGTGACTATAGGTGGCTCGGGTTTTGGGGTCATGGCTCTTTTGGTCGGCATAGAGAGGGGTTTTATCAGTCGAGATGAAGGGGTGGAAAGATTAGGGAAAATAGTAAACTTTCTAAGTACCGCAGATAGATTTCATGGTGTATGGCCACATTGGCTCAATGGTAACTCAGGCCAGGTAATTCCATTCAGTCAAAGAGACAATGGCGGAGACCTGGTGGAAACGGCATTCATGATCCAAGGCCTCTTGACTGCAAGTGCTTACCTCAATGAATCCAACACGCAGGAAAAATCCATTATTGACAAAATAACCCAACTTTGGCACGAAGTGGAATGGGATTGGTATACAAGAGGTGGTCAAAAAGTACTTTATTGGCATTGGTCTCCACAGTATAATTGGGAGATGAATTTGCGAATTCTCGGTTGGAATGAATCCCTAATCATATATGTTTTGGCTGCAAGTTCCCCGACCCATCCTATTGATAAAGAGGTTTATGACAATGGTTGGGCCCGTAATGGAGCAATGCTTAACGGAAATACATATTATGGCATTGACCTGCCTTTAGGATATCAATTTGGTGGACCACTATTCTTTGCCCATTATTCATTTTTGGGACTTGATCCCCGTAATCTCAGCGACCAATATGCCGATTATTGGAAACAAAACAAGAACCATTCTCTGATTAATCAGGCTCATGCAGTGGTGAACCCTTTGGGATTTGTGGGCTATTCGGAAAATGCATGGGGTTTTACCGCAAGCGATAATCATTTGGGATACAATGCCCATTCTCCCACAAATGATTTAGGAGTCATCACTCCAACAGCAGCCCTTTCATCATTTCCTTATACACCTGAAGCTTCGATGAAGGCCTTGGAATTCTTCTATTATCAGATGGGAGATAGGCTTTGGGGAGAATATGGGTTCTATGATGCCTTCAATGTTACTGAAGGATGGTATGCCAATTCTTATTTGGCCATTGATCAAGGACCGATCATTTTGATGATCGAAAACCACAGGTCCGGATTACTATGGGACTTGTTTATGCAGAATCCGGATGTTAAATCCGGCTTGGATAAATTGAACTTTAATTATTAACCCAACAGATGATGAAAAGAAATTTATTATATGTTTTGATGATCCTATCGACCATTTTTTCCTGCTCAGAAAGGAAAGTGGGTACAGCTGAAATACAAGAAAACGAAGAAATTTCGGACGATTCCCTGATGAATCTTGTGCAATACAGGACATTCCAATATTTCTGGGATGGTGCCGAACCCACATCGGGTTTGGCGAGAGAACGATTCCATGTAGATGGAGAATACCCTCAAAATGATAAAAATGTAGTGACCTCCGGAGGAGGTGGTTTTGGTGTAATGGCCATTCTAGTTGGAATTGAACGGGGTTTTATTACACGAAAACAGGGATTGGAGAGATTAGAGAAAATTGTAACCTTTTTGGAGAATGCCGACAATTTTCATGGAGTTTGGCCGCATTGGTGGAATGGAGAAACAGGTAAGGTAAAGCCCTTCAGTAAAAAAGATGACGGTGGAGATCTTGTTGAAACCTCATTCATGTTGACAGGATTATTGACAGTAAGGCAATACTTCCGTGATGGAAATGAAAATGAGCAAGCTTTGGCAGAGCGGATCGATAAGCTTTGGAGGGCAGTTGAATTTGACTGGCATACCAAAGGAGGTGAGGATATACTTTATTGGCATTGGAGCCCAAACCATGGCTGGGATATGAATTTTGGGGTCAGGGGCTATAATGAATGTCAAATCATGTACGTCTTGGCTGCATCTTCGCCAACCCACAGCGTACCTGCTTCTGTATACCATAAAGGATGGAACAGAGACGGAGATATCAAAAATGACCCAAATCATGAAGCTTATGGCTACCATTTGGCACTTAAACATAATGGTGCTGAAGAATTCGGTGGACCATTGTTCTGGGCACATTACTCCTATTTAGGTTTGGATCCAAGAGGCCTGAAAGACCAATATGCCGACTATTGGGAACACAATACTAACCACACTTTGATCAACAGGGCATGGTGTGTGGAAAACCCTTTGGGTTATAAAGGTTACGGGCCTGAAAATTGGGGATTGACTGCAAGTTATTCAGTAAAGGGATATGCAGGACATGCTCCTGGAGATAAGCGGGACAGGGGTGTCATTTCGCCTACAGCAGCCCTTTCATCCTTCCCATATACTCCTGAATATTCCATGCAGGCTATGCGAAATTGGTATGAAAAATATGGTGATAAATTGTTCGGTGAATTTGGATTCTATGATGCCTTCAGTGAAACAGAAGATTGGTTTCCTCAAAAATACCTGGCCATCGATCAGGGACCCATCGTAGTAATGATGGAAAATCACCGTACTGGACTACTTTGGGATCTTTTCATGAGTTGTCCTGAAGTGCAGGGAGGGCTGCAGAAATTGGGTTTTGAATAGATGCTAGACTTAAGGCACAAGACCGAGATTTGATATCTAGGTAGGATTGAATAATAAAATATGGTTATAGGGATTAAATATTTTCTGTAAAAGAGCAAGTAACTTAAAGCTTTAATAATTCTGGATTCCTTCTGGAAAAGCTTGAAATTAAAGGAATTCTATTTTCACTGAAACAAATTAAGAACTATGAAGAATGCAGCCATTTTAGTTTTAATTGCCACAGTTGCCTTTTTGGCATGTAGTCCATCCATAGATCGGATGACAGATGATGAAAGGTTTATTCACAAAGCTGATTCAGTTCTTTCCTTGATGACTATAGAAGAAAAAATAGGGCAGTTGAATCTTCCTGCTGTGGGTGATTTTACTACAGGTCAGGCCTCAAGTTCCAACATTGCAGAAAAAATCAAGGCAGGAAAAGTCGGAGCACTTTTTAATATCAAAACAGCTGCTAAAATCCGGGATGTCCAAAAGGTTGCTGTGGAGGAAAGCCGATTGGGAATTCCATTGTTATTTGGCATGGATGTAATCCATGGATATGAAACTATTTTTCCGATACCCTTAGGCATAGCCAGTAGTTGGGATATGGAATTGATGGAAAAGTCTGCCAGGATTGCAGCAATTGAAGCCAGCGCGGATGGCATCAATTGGACCTTTTCTCCGATGACCGATGTATCCAGAGATCCTAGATGGGGTAGGGTTTCCGAAGGAAATGGAGAAGATCCTTATCTCGGCGCCCAGATTGCCAAAGCCATGATTAAAGGCTATCAAGGAGAGGATCTAACACTCAACAATACCATTATGGCCTGTGTCAAGCATTTTGCATTATATGGCGCTCCGGAAGCAGGAAGGGATTATCATACCGTGGATATGAGCAGACAGAAAATGTTCAATGAATATTTTCTGCCCTATAAAGCTGCTGTAGAAGCAGGAGTAGGAACGGTCATGACATCCTTCAACGACATAGATGGAATTCCCGCAAGTGGCAATAAATGGTTGATGACTGACGTACTTCGATAGCAGTGGGGATTTGATGGGTTCGTAGTGACTGATTACACGGCTATCAATGAGATGACTGACCATGGATTGGGAGATTTGCAAAGGGTATCTGCTATGGCACTAAAGGCAGGGGTTCATATGGATATGGTAGGAGAGGGGTTTTTGACAACTTTACAAAAGTCCTTGGAAGAAGGATTAGTGACAGAAAAACAGATCAACAAAGCTGTCAGACTGATTTTGGTAGCAAAATATAAGCTTGGTCTTTTTGATGATCCCTACAAGTATTGTGATCTTGACCGTGCCGAAAACGAGATTTTTACACCTGCGAACAGAAAAATAGCCAGAGACATTGCAGCCCAGTCTTTGGTATTGCTTAAAAACCAGGATGGGATTTTGCCTTTAGCAAAGCAAGGAACCATTGCTCTGATAGGTCCTTTGGCTGACAACAGGGAAAATATGACCGGGACTTGGAGTGTAGCTGCCAATTTTGAAAAATCAGTTTCAATACACGATGGGTTGAAAAAAGCTGTCGGTGACAAAGCAAAGATAGTGTATGCCAAGGGGGCAAATGTGGTCGCGGACTCCTTGTTTGAATCAAAGTTCAGTATCTATGGAAAACCTACTTATAGAGACAATAGACACGCCTCTGTGATGATTCAGGAGGCCTTGGATGTCGCCAAAAATGCTGATGTGATCGTAGCCGTTATGGGAGAAGCTGCAGAAATGAGCGGCGAGTCTTCCAGCTTGACAAATATTGATTTGCCCGAAAATCAAAGAGATTTATTGAAAGCCTTATTAAAAACCGGTAAGCCAGTTGTCATGGTATTGTTGGCAGGAAGACCAATGACGATCAAGTGGGAGGATGAAAATGTGTCTGCAATTCTGAATGCTTGGTTTGCCGGTTCAGAGGCAGGAGACGCCATTGCTGATGTGCTTTTCGGTGATGTCAACCCATCGGGTAAGTTGCCCGCAACTTTTCCTCAAAATATTGGGCAGGTACCGATTTATTACAACCAAAAAAGTACAGGTCGTCCGCTTCCTGAAGGTCAGTGGTTCCAAAAATTCCGTTCCAATTACCTCGATGTATCCAATGATCCGCTCTATCCATTTGGCTATGGATTGAGTTATACCACTTTTGAATACGGTGATCTGAAATTTAGCAGTGAGGATTTGAAAGGAGATAATAAGCTTCAGGCAAGTGTTGATTTAAAAAACACAGGAAAATATGATGGGGCAGAAGTGGTGCAATTGTATATCAGGGATTTGGTGGCAAGTATGACAAGGCCTGTCAAGGAACTGAAAGGGTTTCAGAAAGTTTTCTTGAAAGCAGGAGAATCAAAAACCATAACATTTGACATTTCCACGGAAGATTTGAAGTTCTACAATTATGACATTGATTTTGATTGGGAACCGGGGGAATTTGAAATCATGGTCGGAGGAAATTCCAGAGATTTGGTCAAGGGGAAGGTGAATTGGGGGAGGTAGGGTTTTGCAAATATGTTTTGTTAGTTATATAAATTCTGGATTTCTTTTTTCAGGGATATTTATTGATATTGGATATTTATTGATATTAGAAATCAAATCTTATGCGCTTCACTTTCTGCTTATTGCTCATTCTTTTTTGGAGTTTTAATTCCCATGGTCAAAAACAAAGCCTTCAAAGGTTTTTGGAAAGTGAGGTTAAGGACTTCAAAGGAGATGTGGGGATATATGTTTACAACCTAAAGACCAACGAAGAAGTGGCCATCAATGCAGACACCATTTTCCCGACAGCCAGTATTGTGAAAGTCCCGATTTTGGTTGGCGTAATGGATAAAATTGAAAAGGGTGAATTGGAGTACCATCAAAAGTTGGTTTATAGGGATTCCATCAAATATGGAGGTTCCGGTTTGATGCAGTTTTTCCAGGACAGTGTGGAAACGGAACTGAGTGTATTGATGTCATTAATGATCACCTATAGCGACAATACCACCTCTCTTTGGTGTCAGGCTTTGGCCGGTGGCGGAGAGCGGATCAATGAAATCATGGAAGGCTTGGGATTGGAACATACCCGTGTCAATTCCAGAACTCCAGGCAGGGAAGAAATCTGGAAAGTGTACGGTTGGGGTCAGACCACGCCAAGGGAAATGGCGCAATTGCTGGTAAAAATCAGAAGGGGAGAAGTTATCAGTCGGAAAGCTTCTGAACGAATATACCGTCTGATGTCAAATATTTTTTATGATGAGTATTCACTGTCTGCTATTCCTCCTTATGTTCAGACCGCATCCAAGCAGGGTATGGTCAATGCTTCAAGATCAGAATTGGTGATGGTCAATGCCCCTAAGGGAGATTATGTCTTTTATATCGCCACTAAAAACAATGAGGATCAACGATGGGAAGAGGACAATGCTGCCTATGAATTGCAAAGGAAAGTAAGTAGAATTTTGTGGGAATGGTTTGAGAATTGATAGCTGTTTTGAAAGTTGGATCTAGAATGTTTGGTTTCTTAACCACATTAGCTAAGAAGTCTTGATATATGCCTTTCTCCTGAAAATGATAATAACCTTAAATATCCAATTATTGCTCATCTTGATTTAAAATAAAAATCTTTAGGGACCAGTTTACTTGCATATTGGTAGGGGATTTTATTGGTATCTTGATATTCTGTAATTACGTTATATAATTTATTTTTAGTGTACGTAGAGCGTCCAATTGTGGTGATTGCTGCACCTCCTGCTAGTCCTACCAAAAATATGGTTCCTCCAGAATTATTGGTTTCTTCCAAAGGTGTTCCACTAATAAAATTACCAAAAGCTCCAATTGTTTGACCTGTAGCCTGAGCGGAACCGACTACGATACTAATTACTGTTGCGCTACCTGCTACAATCCATCCGGCGGTAGTTGAACTTTTTCTTTTTCTAAAAAACATATTGACCACTGCGGTAAGTGAATCGGATTCTGATGCAAGGCTCAAAAATTCATATTTTGACATTTTGGATGGTTTTTTGGAATAAGGAATTTGTTGGGACTTGGCTTCGAAAATAATAAAGCAAGTCAAAATAGTGAATATAGCATAAAGTCTCATGGGTAAGTGGTTTTAAGTTCGTATCAAATATATTCAAAATTTATTAAAAAAAATGTTCCAATTAATTGAAATTCAAAGAGATAGTGGCAAAAAATATTTTTTAGAAAGTTTCTACATCTACTGATTGGTAGTTCAAATAGATATGCATTTGAAATGAAAAAAAATCCGAATTTTTAGTTAAATATAATTTAAATACCACGCTATTCACGCTACAATATTCTTTCGAAAAAGTGATTATCAACTCATCCTTCTCTGATAATATTTTATCTTCATTCCAAAAAATACATCTTCATGCTCCCCCTGTTTTTCATTTCTATTTCCCCTCTGTATGTGCAAGGGAAGATATCTTTTATTTCTTCATAGGTGGTTTCGGAAATATTGATTTTTCCGGGAAGTGAGGCGGATTCCATCCGTGAAGCGATGTTTACAGTATCTCCCCAGATATCATATTGCCACTTTTTGATCCCTACTATACCGGCAACCACAGGCCCTGTATGTAATCCGATTCGGATATCAAAATGAGGCATTCCATATTCGGTTTTCTTTTTCTGCTCCACAAAGTCCAATATTTCCTTGGCTGCTTTGATGATTTTGACCACATGGGTTTCATCAGGAAGTGGTAAACCGCCTGCACACATATAAGAGTCCCCGATGGTTTTTATCTTCTCAAGTCCATATTTAGTGATGATTTCATCGAATGCCTTGAAGTAAAAATCAATACTATTGACCAGTTTTTTGGACTCTACATCTTTAGCTAAAACCGAGAACTCCACAAAATCTGTAAATAAAACTGTGACCATATCGATTTTTACAGCCTCAACTTTCCCATTCAGTTTCAGTTCTTGGGCAGTCTCAAAAGGTAAAATATTGAGAAGGAGTTTTTCTGATCGTTTTTTCTCAATCTGTATGTTTTTGTAATACCAGTATAATGTGCCCAAAATAATGGCTCCCAGAAAAACTATGATAATCAGCCCAATCATCACAATCCGAGTGTTTCTTTTGGCTTGATTGAGCATATCCACTTCCGCCTGTTTTTGTGCCACTTCAAAATCTGTCCTTAGGTCAGCCATTTTCTGAATGGACATTAAATTATTGACACTGTCCCTGAAGGCAACATGGTTTTTATAGTATTTTAAGGATGCATCTGTATTTCCGGACTTTTCATAAAGTTCTGAAATTTTGAGGTTGGCATTTGATATTTGCTCTTTGAGTCCATGGACTTCTGCCAATTGTAAACTTCTGATTGCGTATTCAAGAGCAGTACTTTCATCACCTTTTACCGAATAGATATCGGACATGTACAGCAGATATTCACAAATCGGATAAAAATCTTCCAATTCTTCAAGAAGGGTGATGGCTTCATTGATATTTTTTTCAGCAAGGTCCCGCTGTCCAATATTGGCATAAACCATACCGATATTGCCCAAACTATATGCCTTACCGGCCTGGTAATCCAACTTTTCGAATATGACGCTTGATTCCTTAAAGTAAGCATAAGCAGAATCAAACATGTCCCTATGTAGAAATTCATCCCCCGCATTCAATATATTTGATGCCAAGGCAATGGAATCATCAGATTGCCGCAAAGTTGAAATAGCTTTGTGGTAATAAAGCATGGCGTTGTTGTGATTATTGGAGACAGAATAAATATCTGCGATTGCACCGTAAGTGATGCCTTCTCTTTTCGATGAATTTGCATTTCCGGCAGCCTCTCCACTTTTGATATATGCTTCCAATGCTCCATCCAATTCCCCCATTTTTCTTTTATGAGTTCCTATCAAAAAATAGCCACTTTGTTCAGACAAAGGGTCGTTAAGTTGTTTTGAAAGCGAAATCAGTTCTTCCGCATATTTGATGGCTTGCTGAAGATCTTTCATTTCATTGAAAGACAAATCCTCAAGCAAACCTAATTTTTCGGAATCAGTCAGTAAACCTTGTTGATATATTTTGGCAAGACTGTCTGCTACTTTTTGGTCTTGTGAAAAGGCCAAGTCTATAGAAAGCCAAAAAAAAGCCAGAAATAAAAAAAAATGATTCATTTTTAAAATCATGAATCAAACGAAAGTCTAACCGAAATCTTGGGATCGAACATCTGGTTTGCGCTGGATCCGGTTTTGGTATAGGCAATTTCATATTCTTCTTCAGAACCTCGGGGGATGTTAGGGTCGACAGTTCCTTCCCAGTTTTTGGAATTGCCAACTCTGGTTGGGCCTTCACTGAAAATGTTTATTTCTGAATTGTTGATGATACCCGTGATTTCCTTAACACCGGAACGGCGACCAATTTTCCAGGTCACAGTGTCACCTGGGTCTACTTCAGTTTTTCCTTTATCTGACAGATCAAGGCTACCGTTGGGAAAAATTTTTTTAATAGTAATTTTATGATTTCGCATATTAGAATCATTTTAGACTTAAAAACATAGATAAATTACCAAAGCAATATAAGTATTAATCTCTATTTTTATTATTCAAACCGCTTAAAAATATTTATAAAAAACATAATTATGGATATTTTAGGGTATTCAAAGTAGGGATGTTTCAATAATTCAAATTCAATTCTCTTCTCAAAAATTCATCTTCTACTTTATTTCTGGTCCAATAATCCACGATTTTTAATCCCTTTCTTTTTGCTTTACTGATTTCTTTGGTTCCATCTGCTTTGGTTTGACTTTCTTCCCAACCCATAATTTGATAGGGGAACTCTTTTTCAAAATCGATCTTCAACACTCTGCTGCCTGAACTGTAAGTCACCTCCAATTGGCTGCGGTTGTTGCTGACATCAAGAACTCTGATAAAAGCCTCTTCTGTTTTGAATTCATCATGTGTAAATCTCTGGTAAAAGAGAGAAGGCATCATATTGACACTTCCAATGGGGATTTGATTGGGGTTGATTCTGATCAGATTCCAAAGTTCATCTTCTGTCCAACCTTTGAAGGAAAAGCTGTCATCACCTTCTTTTTCGAAATATGAAAAAATCTTTCCCTGATAGCTGTCTTTGCTTTTAAGGTTGATTTGTGTAAAGGTATGCCCGCACCATTCCTGAGAACTTGCGTTGATTTTTAGACTATGCTTTTTTTCTTTAGTCGGCGTAAAGACAGAAAGCATCATGTGATAAGGATATATTCCTGTTACAAAGTCCCGCGTTTGGTTCATTTTTATCACAGAAATCTTGTCAGTTCCTGCTTTTTCCGGTTGGTCCAGTTTGACTTGGTTTTTTCTGGAAAATTCCTCCGTTACAAATATCAGAACTGCCTCGCCTGTTCTGGGTTCTCCATACCTGTATTGTGTAAGATCAAAACTGGATATTTCAGCTTTCCCCTGAAACCAGTATTTTCCCCAAGCATCAAAATCTATTTCCTTTCGCTGGGGTCCGGAACAGGAAGCCAAGAAGATGAGCACCAATGAAAGAGACACAAAAGAAATACGCATACAATCTGGTTTTTTTCCAATTTAAGAAATCTTTGGATCAATCCGGAATTTTGTAGTATGCTTTTACTGCTTTGTAGTTTTTCAGGTTGACCGGGGCCATCCTTCCTGAAGTTGGGTTTCCACCCGGAATAATGACATACCTGAAACTGGCATCCCCGCCAATTGGACTTGGTGAGGAATTGTCCTCATTTGAGATGGCAATCTGGATTTTACCAAGCTGGAGGTAATGGATAAGTCTTTGATTTTTGGTTTGTGTGATGGGCTGTGAAATAGGAAGGGATTGGACCATATCCGGGAAGAAGTCAAATTTGACATAAACCATTACCGTCCCTCTGTCCATGATTTGGGAAGTAATGTTTGATTCATCCACGGTATAAATTTTTCTGATTTGGGTTAGAAAAAGGGTGGTGTTACTCCATTTGGCCTCATCAAATGGGATCCAATCAGAATAAATGACATTCGCGGTGCCCGTTTCTCCTTGCGGTCCCTGTTCTCCTTGTGGCCCAGTTGGCCCAACTTCTCCCTGAGGTCCAGTAGGCCCTGTCTCTCCCTGAGGTCCTTGAGGTCCAGTAGGTCCTGTTTCTCCTTGAGGTCCAGTTGGTCCAGTAGGTCCCGTCTCTCCTTGGGGTCCTTGAGGTCCTGTCTCTCCCTGTGGTCCAGTTGGTCCTGTCTCTCCTTGAGGTCCCTGAGGTCCGATTTCACCTTGAGGTCCCTGTATTCCAACAGGACCTGTCTGTCCTTGAGGTCCAGCAGGTCCCTGAGGTCCAGTAGGACCGGTCTCTCCCTGAGGTCCAGTAGGTCCTGTTTCTCCTTGTGGTCCAGCAGGACCTGTCTCTCCTTGTGGTCCAGTTGGTCCTTGAGGCCCGGTTTGTCCCTGTGGTCCTCTTGGCCCTGCGGGTCCGGTTTCTCCTTGAGGCCCTGCTATCCCTTGCGGACCTATTGGTCCCTGAGGCCCTGTTTCACCTTGAGGTCCTTGTTCACCATCCTGTCCCGGCTCTCCTGGTTCTCCCTGAATACCTTGTTCTCCTTGTACACCCTGTTCTCCTTGTAAGCCTTGTTCCCCTCTTGGGCCTTGCACCACTATAGGATCTTGTGTAGGTTCTTCATCTTTTACGCAGGAATAAAAGACAAATAATATTGTTAAAGACAAGCAAAACTTGAATAAAGATCTCATAATTTGGTTTTTGTTTGAAATAAAGATACCATTGAAAAATCAAGTAAATAATATTGACCTAAACTTTTAGACTAATGTTGTCTTTTTGTAAAATAAATTGATTTTTTTAATCTATTTAATTTGAAAGCCATATGTGTAAGTTAATCCACAATTTGGGGTGGTTTCAATTGAGATAATTTGATTTCCAATAGTTTAAATCTTTCATAATTTATGTTTTCAGATACATAAAAAAAAATATATTCTCTAAAATTATGCATTTGACAATAAAAAATTTCTTGTTTGAAAATTTGTCAAGACAGATTAGCCTGTTAGGGTAAACACCAAAAATTATTATAGTAGATAAAAACTCCCTTAAAAAACAAAATTTCTTCTTTAATGACTGCTATTCTTGACAATAAAGGAGAAGAAATTAATCTTTCTTTCCAATTGGTCTGGAATTCCTTGACCATTCACTCCAAGAACCAACATAGAGTTTGGGTATGTCCATGCCAGCATATGCAACCGCCAGTAATGTATGGCAGGCAGTAACTCCCGAACCACAGTGGACAATGATTTTCTCTGCAGGTTTTCCTTCAAAAATTCCCGAATATTTTGATTTTAGTTGCTCCGGTGGCAAGAAAAATCCATCCTTATCCAAGTTGGAGGCAAAAGGGATATTGATTGCTCCGGGGATATGACCGGCAATCAGATCAATTGGTTCTTTTTCTCCCCGATACCTTTCATTCTCCCGTACATCTATTATCAGATGATCCATATCTCCTGATACCTGATCGATTTCATGGATATCAGCAAGTGGGAGCAACCAATTTACTACGGGATATTGTGTTTTTTCAGGAATTTGCTCTTCCCCGCTTTTCACAGGAAACCCAATTCGAATGGCAGCATCCATACCGCCATCCAATACCTGTATCTTATCATGTCCAATTGCTTTCATCGTCCACCAAAACCTAGCGGCAGCATTTGCAGCGTTTTTGTCATCGTAGACTATGACATAGCTATCCGGTGATATACCAAGGTTATCGAGAAGTTCGCAGAATTTCTTCGGGTGGGGGAGAGGATGTCTTCCGCCTTTTGCAAAGTCATCCTTGATATCAGACAGATCATTATTGAGATCAACATGCAATGCTCCTGAAAGGTGTTTTTCCAAATATCCAGTTCGACCGAAACTGGCATCAATAAGTATGATATTTTCATTTTGAATTAAATTCAGCAATTCACTTGGCTGGATAATTGGAGGAAGTGTTGTCATATCAAGGCTGTTTTTGGTTTTTAAATATCCCAATAATTTGATTAAAAAAGAACCTGTTTAAATCAGAGTCTTGACAACTTGACCAATAAACATTTCCCAATTCATATTATTGTCCATCTTAATTTCCCGAAACTACCAAACTGTTAGCAATTCATAGAAAACATTTTTATTTTGGAAAAAATAAAACTACAAGCAATTGAGAAAACTGATATCCTTTACCCGTTTATTTCTATTTATATCTTTTATTTCTTTCAAGGCCCATGCTCAAAAAGAACCATTTACAGTTGCCGATGCCATTCAGGTAAAGTCGATGGGAAGCCAAAGCCTTTCTGATGATGGAAAATACCTGGCAGGAATCATCAGTGATGGCTCAGCCCGCTTTGAGACAGATCATTTCAGATTTCAGGATCCTTCCTATTTAAATGTACTGCCGGGTGAATTTGTCATTATCCAAACCGAAACGGGAGAACAGTTGAGACCAAATCCCGGGCTTTCAAGAGTAACTTCTGTTTCTTGGTCACCTACCAATAAAGAAATCGCTTTTTTGGAACAGCAGGAGGATAAACTTCATTTGATGATCTACGATATAGGCAGAAAAAGAAAAAGGGAAATTAAGATTTCAGGTAGTCCACTTTTGGCCAACGAAAGTCTGCTTTGGGCACCTGACGGTAAGTTCATTTATTTAAAAAGTAGAGAAGCTGACTGGTTGGAAAAAGCCATGCCGCTTTATCAAGAAGCCACCAAAGGCCCTATTGTAGTCTATGATGGTTCAGAACCTTTCCTCAAATGGGATAAAATCCGAAATACAAATGCACTTACGAATATTCTGAAAGTAAATCCTGTAAACGGGGTTAGTGAGAAGATTTTACCAGAATCCAATTATTCTCAATTGAACATAACAGAAGACGGAACAAAATTAATTTTCACAGAAAATTTTCCTCTAAAAACTTCTTATGTGCGCGACAAGGGGACAGCATATCAGGTTGCCTACATTGAACTTGGCACTGCAGATTCCGCTAAAGTAATTTATAAAAGAAACGAAAAAAGAAGAAATTTTAACTGGTCTGATTCCAAAACAAACTATGCTTGGGTGGATTCGGGTTATGTATTTGTGCGGAAATTGGGAAGCAATGATTCTATCAATCTAACGAAGGGAAAAGCCTTCGAAGAGGAGGGAAAAAAGAAAGATGTGAAATTCAATGTACTTTCCTGGAGTCCCGATGAAAAAGGTTTGTTATTGGGTTCTGATAAAGGATTTTGGTGGACAGATGCCCAAGGTGAAAGCCTTGAGTTGATATATGGTTTCGAAGAGGAAAAAGAAAATAGACCGGAGCTTGACTTGATCAAGTGGTCTGAGGATGGTCGTCATATCTATTTCAGTTATTCAGCCAAAAAAGAATGGAAAAGAGGATTTGTGAAGTTAGACATCAATGAAAAGCAAATTTCTGAAATCCTGTTGGACACAAAACTCTATACCGGAGTCCAATTTGCCAAAAATGGGGAAAAGGGAATTCTGAATCTTTCAGATGGTGACCTGCCTTCAGATGTGGTGGCGGTTGATTTATCATTTTCCAGTATGCAGCCTTTGACAGATATGAATCCCTGGATTAAAAGCAAGAAGCTGACAAGATCGGAATTGATCACCTATAGAAATGTGGATGGAAAGGAAATGAAAGGGATTCTTTATTATCCTGTGGACTATGAGGAAGGTAAAAAATATCCCCTTGTCTGTGAAATTTATGAGGTTTTTTTCAACAACGGTTATAACAGAAACATGAATCTGTTTGCCAATCAGAACTATTTTGGTTTGCGACCTTCGGTTGATTTGGAAATGGGTTACCCGGGTGAGGCTTGGGTGAAAGGGATCACTTCTGCCATCAACAAGCTGGTTGATGAAGGTAAGGTGGATAATGATAAAGTGGGTGTTCAGGGCGGAAGTTATGGTGGATATGCCACCTCGCTTCTGATTACCCAAACAGATCGCTTTACCGCGGCGATCAACATATCAGGTAAGGTCAATATCATCAGTTTTCTTGGGGATAGCCCTAAAATCGGGACAAGGAACTATACCGCTGCAGAATATGGTCAGGATAGAATAGGAGGAACTCTTTGGGATGAACCGCTCAAGTATTTTGCAACTACTGCGGTTCTTTATGCAGACCGGATCAAAACCCCGCACCTGATATTGACCGGTGAAGGTGATTGGAATGTGCCTGGTGGGAATTCAAGAGAGCTTTATTATGCCATGAGAAGGTTGGGCAAAGATGTCACTTGGGTCAATTACCTTAACGGAGGCCACGGTGCCGGGGCTGCAAGCAATGAAAGTGATTTTCATGACCATTGGAAGCGGGTTTTTGATTTCTATGAAAAACACTTCAACAAGGAAAAGGAAATAAAAAAAGACAAGGATGATGAAAATTGAATGGTTTTGAATTTTTCGATTTTGAACCAAAATACTTATAGATCCAAGACCCCATGAATTTAGCAGCCATTGATATCGGTACCAATTCCATCCACATGATTATTGTCAAGGTGACTTCAAAACAGACTTTTGAAGTTTTGGTACAGGAAAAGGAAATGGTAAAATTGGGTGTTGGGGTTTTTGCCAATAAAATGTTGAGCGAGAATGCCTTCAATGCGGGGATTGAAACCATATCCAGGTACGTTCAACTGGCAGATGAATACGGCGTGGAACACATCATCACCGCAGCCACTTCAGCAACCCGGGAAGCAAAAAACGGGCGGGAATTCCTAGATCGTTTGATCCAGGATATTGGATTGTCCCCACAGTTGATATCAGGGAAAGAAGAATCAAGATTGATCTTTTTAGCTGTAAAAAGAGCTATTGACCTTCAAGACACCAATGCATTGGTCATCGATATCGGTGGAGGCAGTACGGAAGCTGTAATTGGGAATAAAGACGCAGTCCTTTTTAAAAGCAGTATGAAACTTGGGGTGCTGAGGTTACTCGATAAAGTAGGTGATCAGGGTATTCTGAGTAAAGAAAAACAGGAAGACCTGAGGAATCATATCAAAGGGATAGCGAAAAAAGTGCTTTCTGAAGCAAAATCAATAGGGTTTTCAAGAGTAATTGGGACTTCGGGTTCCATTAGGACTTTGGGAGAGGCTGCCTTGTTGATGAATAAAAAAGGAAGTCTAAGTTCTATTAATGCAGAGACCGTCAAGGTAAAAGATATTGAGAAAATAACAACAAAATTGTTAAGTCTGCCCCCCGAAAAAAGATCAGAAATTCCGGGAATCAATGAAAATAGGGTAGACGCCATTCATTTGGGTGGATTGCTTCTGGTCGAACTGCTGAAGTTGGCTGAAGTGAAAGAATTGACCCTGTCAGATGCTTCACTCAGAGAGGGTTTGATTGTGGATTATGTTGAAAGAAACGGTCAGAAACTGGGGGATTTGGCATTGGGCAGTAGTATCCGGGAAAAAAGCTGTATGCTGAAATCCATGAAATATGAGACGGATATTCTGGAAAACAAACATGTTGCCCAATTGGCCTTGCAGCTTTTTGACCAATTGAAAGAATATCACGGAATGGATTCGGCGGCAAGGGAACTACTTTACTATGCTAGTCTTATTTATGATATTGGGACTTATGTCAATTTTCAGGATTACCACAAACACTCCCATTACCTGATTCTCAAGGGAAGATTGAGGGGATTCAACAATAATGAATTGTACATATTGGCCAACCTTGCCAGGTACCACCGCAAATCAGGACCTAAAAAGAAAAAAATCAAGAATCTTGATAAAAAAGACCGGAAGTTGGTTTTGGGACTTTCCGGAATATTGAGAATTGCAGTAGGGCTGGATAAAACCAAGAACCAATGGGTGGAGAATGTTTACTGTGTTTTTGAGGAGGATAAACTGACTATAAAGATTTTTGGGGATGCAGGTATGGACTTGGAAATCTGGGAGGCACAGCGTTTTTCGGATACCCTTTCCAAATTTTTGGGGAAGGAGATAGAGGTGATGAAGGGGTGAAAATATAGGAATGCTCTCATATCAATTGCCTCCTGCTATTTAGCGGCAGGAAAATTTAGGTAATCACTCTTTTGGTTTTAGCCAAACATTTATCTTTGAATTTCCCTAATCCAACTACTATTTTGCGTTATGTACCAATTGATCCATCAGACAGTCAGCCAGGTAGCAAGTCTTAGCACCAGAGAAAAAAGGATTTTTGAGGAAGCATTTACATTTAGACAGGTGCCGAAAAAGTTCAGGTTGATCCAAGAGGGGAAAGTGGCCAAAGAGTTGTATTTCGTCAATAGGGGATTGTTGAGGTTATTTTACACCAAAGCAGGGGAGGAAATTACAGCTTTTGTTTTTCAAGAGGGGCTATTTGGAGGTGCTTATGACTCCTTTCTTAGGCAATGTCCCAGTATCCAATCTTTGGAGACATTGGAAGACTGTGAACTTCTCGTTATCACAAAAGAAAATATGGATGACCTGTACAAAAAACTACCCATCATGAATACTATCACTCGTAAGATTGCTGAACAGCGTTTTATCAATGCACAGAAAATTTTGTCATCTTTTATCCTGGACAGTCCCGAAGAAAGGTACCGAAAGTTTGAAGAAGATCACAGAGACCTGATTCAGAGAGTACCCCAGCATTATATTGCTTCATTTTTGGGAATTACCCCGGTAAGTTTAAGCCGGATCAGGAAGAGGTTGATGGGGAAGGGAAAAGTGGAATGAATGTATTGGGTGGATTTTTTTTGACTCATTTTGGATGCCCGATGACTTCTTAACAAAAGATAATGAACCTAAGGGTCCCGAATAGCTACTTTTGATAGGAACATCAAACGATACACTCATGAAAATCAGAACTGAAATCATCATCAATGCATCCAAGGAAAAAGTATGGGATATCCTGACGGATTTCGGAAATTATAGCAGTTGGAATCCATTTATCATCCAAAGTAAAGGGCAGGCTGTTGTTGGAAATAAATTGACCAATACCATGAAAAACGGTGATAAGGATATGACCTTTAAGCCTACGATACTAAAAGTTGAAAGCTATCGGTATTTTGACTGGCTCGGGAGTTTATGGTTTAAAGGGTTGTTTGACGGACATCATTATTTTGAAATTGAAGAAATTAACCCAAACCAAGTCAAATTAAACCACGGTGAGAATTTCTCGGGAATTCTAAGTAAAATGATTTTGAATAAAATAGGAGATCAGACCAGGGAAAACTTTGTCAAAATGAATATGGCATTGAAGGAGAAGGCGGAGGGTTGAATTTTGGCGTTACAAACGCCTGACTCAGCGTCATGAAGCTACAAGCTTTGGACAACGCCTTCTTCATCCTTCATCTCTCATCCTTTATCCTTTCCTCAAACTTCTCTCCTCGCAATCGGTGCCCCAATGCAGCTTTCAGGAATGTCAAAAGCATCGGTAAGGGCAAGAGCATTTTTTCTAACTTCCCAACAGAGTTGATTGACTTCTTTGCGGATGGCTTTGGTTTTGTTCCCTTCCATGTAACCCTGTTCCAAGTACCAACCCCTGTTTTGTTCAATGGTATGCAGGGCATATAACTGACAGAGTTGGGTCAGGGCTGATTTGCAGTATTGATCCGTGGTTTCATGCACTTGTTTCTGAAACTGTTCCAAAACTACCCTTTCAATATAAGCTTTTCCTACATTGACCAAATGATGCTGAGCCACATTGAATGCATCGAAAGAGTCCATACCTTCATCGATATGCCTTTTGAGCCTCTGTGCTGCGCTGTTCAAGATGGCTTTTTCTCTATATCTGAATGCATTCAGGTGGAAGTTGAAATCCAGGAGATGTCCTTGGTCCGTATTTCGGGTGATAATTGGGTTTTTCTCAATAAAGGAAGTCTTTGCTTGGCTGGTGATATAATTGAAAACAGTGAAAATATTCATATCCCCAAATTCCTGTCTGAATTCAGTCAACCTGTTTTTGGCCACCAACTGCATCAGGACTACATTGTCCCCTTCAAAAGTCGTGTACACATCTGTATCATTCTTGAGAGCATCAATCCGGTTTTCGGAAAGATATCCCTTTCCT